>JBEIPS010000142.1:0-4101 GCA_040376915.1 Hylemonella sp. | reverse complement strand
GTGCTGGACGCCGCCATCGCCGACAAGACGGCGAAGGTGTGCGTGGTCTGCTACGACCTCAATGACCCGGCCATCGTCACGCGCCTGGAGAAGCTCAAGAAGCGGCTGCGCGTCATCATCGACAACAGCGCGGACCACAAGCCCGACACGTCCGCCGAATCACAAGCGGCCGAACGCCTGGCCGCCACGGCGGGTGCGGGCCAGGTGAAGCGCCAGCACATGAGCAACCTGCAGCACAACAAGACGATCGTGGTGGACGGCAAGAACGTGAAGGCGGCCATCTGCGGCTCGACCAATTTCACCTGGCGTGGGCAGTTCGTGCAATCCAACAACGCGATCGTCGTGCGCGGCAAGAAGGCCATCCTGCCTTTCATCGACGCTTTCGAGAACTACTGGGAACACGACTTTGTCAAAGGCTTCGGCCCCACGGAGTCCACCGGCTGGCACAGCCTGGGCCTCACCAACATCGATGCCAGGGTGACGTTCTCGCCGCACGCCAAGGACGAAGGCGTGCTGCAGTCTGTCGCCGACGACATACTCAGCGCAAAGTCCTCCGTCTTCTACTCACTGGCCTTCCTGAACCAGACCGGTGGCCCCGTGACCGAAGCCATCAAGGCAGTCACCCGGAAAGAGGGCGTCTTCGTCTACGGCATTTCCGACAAGCGGACCGGCGGCCTGGACGTCCAGTTGCCCGATGGCAAGCTGGCCCCCGTGTTCGCGGCCAACCTGGGCGCCGATCTGCCGGAGCCATTCAAGAGCGAGCCCACGGCACTGAACGCTGGCGGCGGCGGCACGCGCATGCACCACAAGTTTGTGGTGATCGACTTTGACAAGCCCACGGCCCGTGTCTACACGGGCTCCTACAACTTCTCGGCGCCGGCCGACAACAAGAACGGCGAGAACCTGCTGCTCATCAAGGACCGCCGCATCGCCGTGTCCTACATGATCCAGGCCTTGACCATCTTCGACCACTACCACTTCCGCGTCGTCCAGTCCAAGGCCAACGCTTCCAACAAGCCCATCCAGCTGCAGAAGCCGCCCAGGGCCGGCAAGAAGACCTGGTGGGACGAAGACTATGCGGACCCGCGCAAGATCCTGGACCGCAAGCTGTTTGCGTGACGGCATCCGCGCCTGATAATTTGCCCATGGATCGCAACACCGGCCCGGCAGCATGGGCACAGATATACTGATCCGCGTCGTCTCGCTCTGCGTCGTGCTCGCAGGCGCGGAGATGCTGCACGGCATTGCCCGCACGGTGTGGGTGGTGCCGCACATCGGCAAGGAACGCGCGCTCAAGCTCAGCGCGCTCACTGGCTCGGTGCTGGCCTTCGTGATCTGCTGGCTGTTGGTGCCGCCCCTGCAGCTGCAGGGCGCGCTGGCGCACGGGCTGCTGGGCCTGGTGCTGGCGGCCTTCATGGCGGCGTTCGACCTGGCCATCGGCCGTTTCGTGATGCGCAAGGCCTGGCACAAGCTCTGGCCCGACTTCAACCCCGCCACGGGCAACTACCTGCTCTACGGCCTGCTCTTCCTCTGCGTGGCGCCGCTGCTGGTGAGCTGGCTGCACGCGCAGGCCTGACGCGCACCTTCCGCATAGATAGACGTCGGCGCGGCCAACTTGGTGCGCCCTCGCACGCATTTAGCGCCTGTACGGCGCTGCGCGTTCCGTTTCAGTGCGGGCGTATTTGCGTCACACAAGTAGTCGTGCGCCTGCAAACAAGTCGTTTGCGCACCCGCTTCATAGACTGGCTTCACGCGGCGAACAAACCGGACATGGTGTCCGGAAAACCCGCTCACCAGGAGTGTTCCACCATGAAGCGCCTATCCCTCGCCCCCCGCCCCGCCCTTGCGCGCAGACTCTTGTCTGCCCTGGGCATCATGAGCTTCGCCTTCTTCTCGGCGGCCGCCCATGCCGAGATCTTTACGCCACCCAAGGCCGAATGCGCGGCCCTGCAGGCCAAGTACCCGCAGTTCAAGGGCAAGGCCCTGGTGAATGCGATCAACCCGCATACACCGGGCTACGAGACCATCGACCCCAAGGACCCGAGCAAGTACATCGGCTTCGACATCGATCTGGGCGAGACCATCGGCGCCTGCCTGGGCTTCACGGTGAGCTACAAGGCCGTGACCTTTGCCGCCCTGCTGACCACGCTGCAGTCCGGCCAGGCCGACATCGTGATCTCCGACATCTACGCCACCAAGGACCGCGCCAAGGCGGCGGACTTCATCACCTATTCCAAGGTGTTCGACGGCGTGCTGGTGGCCAAGGGCAACCCGAAGAAGATCACCGGCATCAACACCTCGATGTGCGGCACCACGGCCGCCGAGAACACGGGTTATGTGGAAGTGCCGCTGATCCAGGCCCTGGCTGACGATTGCAAGAAGATAGGCAAGCCCGCGCCCGAGATCCAGCTGTATGACAACAACCAGAGCTGCATCCAGGCCATCCTGGCCGGCCGTGCCGACACCTACGTCAACGACGTGAACACCGTGGACGGCGCAGTCAAGGCCTATCCGGACAAGCTGGAGAAGGCGATCGCCGTGACCATCCCCTACTCGGTGGGCATTGCCGTGCCGCGCAACAACGTGCCCTTCCGTACGGCCGTGATGGACGCGTTGATCGTGCTGCAGAAGGCCGGCATCCACACCGCCATGCTCAAGAAGAACGGCCTGCCCGTTGAAAACCTGGAGGCGCCCAAGCTGGTGCTGGCCGACTGAACGCTGAGTCTTAGGTCTGTATGGAAAAGTTCCTCCACTATCTCACCCTGCCCTGGCTGCTCGAGGGCATCTACCTGACGGTTTCAGCCACGGCCATCGGCCTGGCGGGCGGGATGGTGGTGGGGCTGCTCCTGGCCATGATGCAGCTCAGCCGCTTTGCGTGGCTGGCTGCCTGCGCACGGGCCTATGCCGTGATTTTCCGGGGCACGCCGCTGCTGCTGCAGATGGTGTTCTTCTACAACGCATTGCCCTATGTGGGCATCAAGCTTTCGGGCCTCATGGCCGCCGGCCTGGCCCTGGCTTTCAACGAGGCCACCTTCATTGCCGAGATGTTCCGCGCCGGCGTGGTCAGCGTGGACCGCGGCCAGGTGCTGGCGGGCCAGGCGCTGGGCATGACACCCACGACGCTGATGCGCCACGTGGTGGCGCCACAGGCTCTGCGCACCATGATCCCGGCCGTGGGCAACGAGGCGGTGAGCACACTCAAGAATTCCTCGTTGGCCTCCTTCATCGCCGTACAGGAGCTGACATTGCGCAGCACGCAGCTGGTGTCGGCGAACTTTGATTTCTTTTCTGTCTTTCTGGCGTCCGGCATCATGTACCTGGTGCTCACGGGTGCGATCAGCATCCTGCAGCTGGCGCTGGAGGCACGCTTTGACCTGGACCGCCACAGCATGCGCGGCTGGAAACGGTGGTTGCCCGGGAGCAAGGCACAAACGGTGCGCACCACAACCGCACCAGCCCCCGCCGGACCGGCCGCTGACAGGCCGGCGCCCACCATGGAGAGCGCCATGTCCGCGGTAGCCGACCGGGTGGCCAAGCTGGCCCAGGCGCCGGTGGCTGTGCGCGTGAGCGGCCTGAGCAAGGCCTATGGCGGTCAGGCGGTGCTGTCCGATTTCGACCTGACCATTGCGGCCGGGGAGATCGTGGCCCTGCTGGGCCCCAGCGGCTCGGGCAAGAGCACGCTGCTGCGCTGTATCAACCACCTCGAAGGCTGGGACGGCGGGCAGATCCACGTGGGCGGCCAGCGCCTGGGGTATCTGCCCGGCGGCCAGCTGATGAGCCCGGCCGACCTGGCGCGTGAGCGCGCCACGGTGGGGGTGGGCATGGTGTTCCAGCAGTTCAACCTGTTTGCCCACCTGACGGCGCGCGAGAACATTGCCGGCCCGCTGCGCTGGGTGCACGGCTGGACCGCGCAGGACGCAGACCGACGCGCGCTGGAGCTGCTGGCCCGGGTGGGCCTGTCCCCCCGCGCCGAGTGGCTGCCGCGCCAGCTCTCGGGGGGACAGCAGCAGCGCGTGGCGATTGCCCGCGCACTGGCGCCGCGGCCCAGCGTGCTGCTGCTGGACGAGCCCACGTCCGCGCTGGACCCGGCCCTGGTGAACG
>JBEIPS010000063.1:0-12078 GCA_040376915.1 Hylemonella sp. | reverse complement strand
CGCCCACGGGCCCGAGCAAGCTCTTTGTGCTCGACACCAATGTGCTGCTGCACGACCCCATGTGCCTGTTCCGCTTCGAGGAACACGACATCTTCCTGCCCATGATCGTGCTGGAGGAGCTCGACGGCCACAAGAAGGGCATGACCGAGGTGGCGCGCAATGCGCGCCAGACCAGCCGTACGCTGGACGCGCTGGCTGGCGCCCAGGGCGCCGACATCACAACCGGGCTCAAGCTCGACACCACAGGCCACCGCGAGGCCGGCGGCAAGCTCTTTTTCCAGACCCAGCCGCTGGACTACAAGCTGCCCACCAGCCTGCCCCAGGGCAAGGCCGACAACCAGATCCTGGGCGTGGTGGAGGCGCTGCGGGTGCAGTACGCTCCGCGCGAGGTGGTGCTGGTGTCCAAGGACATCAATATGCGCGTCAAGGCGCGCGCCCTGAGCTTGGCCACCGACGACTACCAGAACGACAAGACGCTGGAAGACGGTGACCTGCTCTACTCCGGTTCGCTCGCTTTGCCGCCCGATTTCTGGACCACCGAGGGCCAGAGCGTGGAGAGCTGGCAGCAGGGCCCGCACACCTTCTACCGCATCACCGGTCCGGTCGTGCCCAGCCTGATGATCAACCAGTTCGTCTATTTCGAAGCACCGGGTGAACCCAACTTCTATGCGCGCGTCACCGAGATCCGCGGCAAGAGTGCCGTGCTCAAGACCCTCAAGGACTATACCCACCTCAAGCACGCAGTCTGGGGCATAGCCACACGCAACCGCGAGCAGAACTTCGCCATGAACCTGCTGATGGATCCGGAGGTGGACTTCGTCACCCTGACCGGCACCGCCGGCACGGGCAAGACTCTGATGGCCCTGGCCGCAGGCCTGACCCAGGTCCTGGACGAACGCCGTTACACCGAGATCATCGTGACCCGCGCCACCGTGAGCGTGGGCGAGGACATCGGTTTCCTGCCGGGCACCGAAGAGGAAAAGATGGGCCCCTGGATGGGCGCGCTGGACGACAACCTGGAAGTGCTGTCCAAGACCGACACCGGTGCCGGCGAATGGGGGCGCGCCGCCACCAGCGAGCTGATCCGCAGCCGCATCAAGATCAAGAGCATGAATTTCATGCGCGGGCGCACCTTCATGAGCAAGTACGTCATCATCGACGAGGCGCAGAACCTGACGCCCAAGCAGATGAAGACGCTGATCACGCGGGCCGGCCCGGGCACCAAGATCATCTGCATGGGCAACCTGGCGCAGATCGACACGCCCTACCTGACCGAGGGCTCCTCGGGCCTGACCTTCGCGGTCGACAAGTTCAAGGGTTGGCCACACGGCGGGCACATCACGCTGGCGCGCGGAGAGCGATCGCGCCTGGCGGACTTCGCGAGTGAAGTGCTATGAAATAAGTAGCGCTCCGCACATCAAAAAGGGGCTGTTCAGCCCCTTTTTTTCCTGCCCGCGCGATCTCAGAAGTCGCCGCTGCCGTAGCCGCCGGCGAGGCTCTCAAAACGTGTCAGGTTCTTGAGGAAGGCCAGCTTGACGACACCGGTCGGGCCGTTACGCTGCTTGGCGATGATGATCTCGGCCACGCCCGGTTCCTTGCAGGCGTCCTTGGTGTAGTACTCGTCGCGGTAGATGAACATGATGATATCGGCGTCCTGCTCGATGGCGCCGGACTCGCGCAGGTCGCTCATCATGGGGCGCTTGTCGGGACGGGTCTCCACGCTGCGGTTGAGCTGCGAGAGCGCGATCAGGGGGCAGCCCAGCTCCTTGGCCAGCATCTTCATGCCGCGCGAGATCTCGCCGAGTTCGGTGGCACGGTTCTCGTCGTTGCCCGACGAGCCACTCATGAGCTGCAGGTAGTCGACCACGATGAGGCCGAGCTTGCCGCCGCACTGGCGCGCCAGGCGGCGTGCGTTGGCGCGCAGCTCGCTGGCGGTCAGGCCGGCGGTCTCGTCGATGTGCAGGGAGATGGTGCGCAGCTTCTCGATGGCCTCGGTCAGGCGCGGCCACTCTTCATCGGTCAGTTTTCCGGTGCGCAGGTGCCCCTGGTCGATGCGGCCGATGGAGCCCACGATACGCACCGCCAATTGGGCCGCGCCCATTTCCATGGAAAACACCGCCACCGGCAACTGCTCGTTGAGCGCCACGTGCTCGGCGATGTTGATCGCGAAGGCCGTCTTGCCCATGGAGGGGCGCGCCGCCAGCACGATCATGTCGCCCGGCTGCAGGCCCGAGGTCATGCGGTCCAGGTCGTAAAAACCGGTGGGCACGCCCGTGATGTCGTTGGGGTTGTCCGCCATCTCCTGCACGCGGTCCAGCAGGTCCACCACCAGGGTGTCCATGGACTGGAAGCCGCGCTTCATGCGCGAGCCCTCCTCGCCGATGTTGAAGATCTTCTGCTCGGACTCGTCCAGGATGGTGGCCACCGGGCGGCCCTGCGGATTGAAGGCGTTGGTGGCGATCTCGTCGCTGGCCGCCACCAGCTTGCGCAGGATGGCGCGCTCGCGCACGATCTCGGCGTAGCGGCGGATATTGCCGGCGCTGGGCACGTACTGGGCCAGGGCGTTCAAATAGGCCAGGCCGCCGGTTTCCTCTGCCTTGCCCTGGCTTTGCAGGTGTTCGAAGACGGTGATCACGTCGGCCGGGCGGGTGGCGTTGATCAGCGCGGCCATGGCGCCGTAGATCAAGCGGTGTTCGTAGCGGTAAAAATCGCCGTCGCCCAACAGGTCGTTGACCCGGTCCCAGGCGGCGTTGTCGAGCAGGAGGCCACCCAGCACGCTGGATTCGGCTTCAATGGAGTGCGGCGGGACGCGCAGCTGCGTGATCTGGCGGTCCGGGCCATAGCCATCGTCTACGGCGGTCAAAACTGCTGACATTCGGTATGGGTTCCTTGTAGCTTTCTATCCTACGACGGGGCGCGCCCAGCGTCGAGTGAAATGCTGTGGACAAGCTACTGAATAACTGTGGGCAGGCTGTGAACTTCCAAGGACAAGTCCGCAGCAATAAAAAAGCCGCCTGGGCCAGGGCCCGGCGGCTTTCTGGAGATCAGCCGGATCAGGCGGTTTCGCCGTACACGGAGACGTTGATCTCGACGACCACGTCGGTGTGCAGGGCCACGCTGACCGTGCTGTCGCCGACCATCTTGATCGGGCCGTTGGGCATGCGCACCTGGGCCTTGCTCACCTGGTAACCGGTCTTGACCAGCTCTTCGGCGATGTCGAAGTTGGTGACGGAACCGAACAGGCGACCGTCCACGCCGGCCTTCTGGGTCAGCTTGATGGTGGTACCGGCCAGCTTCTCGCCCAGAGCCTGGGATTCGGCCAGCTTGGCAGCTGCGGCCTTTTCCAGTTCGGCGCGGCGGACTTCGAAGTCCTTCTTGGCGGCTTCGGTGGCGCGGCGGGCGCGACCCGAGGGGATCAGGAAGTTGCGGGCATAGCCGTCCTTGACCTTGACGATCTCACCGAGGTTGCCGAGGTTCACGACCTTGTCGAGCAGAATGATTTGCATGGTCGGGCTCCTTAGATCTTGTGCTGGTCGCTATAAGGCAGCAGCGCGAGGAAACGCGCGCGCTTGATAGCGGTGTTGAGCTGACGCTGGTAGATCGCACGGGTGCCGGTCAGGCGGGCCGGGATGATCTTGCCATTTTCGGCGACGAAGTCACGCAGCGTGTCGATGTCCTTGTAGTCGATTTCCTCGACGCCAGCGACGGTGAAGCGGCAGAAGCGCTTGCGCTTGAACAGCAGCGACTGGGTGTTGCGCTTGGGGCGCTTGTCTTTGTTGAACTTCTTGAACGTGGCCATGGGGCCTCCTGTTTAATCTTGACTGAAATCTTGGATGTGGAACACCAGGTTCTTGCCGTTGCGGGGAGTGGCGACAAAGCCTTGGAACCTCCAGCTGCTGCCGATGGCCTGCTTCGCAAGCCGCTCGGCCAGGGCACCAAAGGCAACTGCCTTGGCACTGGCTTTCACCTGCCGTTCCTGTCCTGCTTCCTGGCGCAGCGACTCGTGTTCGAGTCTCAGGTCCAGGGCCGGCACGCCGGCCGGGGTGTATCGCATGGCACTCAGCTCTGCGATCGAAGCATTCAGGTCCAGCTGGTTGGCGCCGGGGTTCACTCCTCGCTAACGATCAGGCCTGGAATTCAGCCTGCTGGGCCTTGCGGGCGTCTTCACGCTCGACGGTCTTCATCATGGAAGACGGGCCGGTATCGGCCTTCTTCTTCAGAACCGTCAGGTGACGCAGCACGGCATCGTTGAACTTGAAGGCATGCTCCAGTTCAGCCATCACAGCCTGGTCGGCCTCGATGTTCAGGCACAGGTAGTGGGCCTTGGCCAGCTTGTTGATCATGTAGACCATCTGACGACGGCCCCAGTCTTCAACGCGGTGGATCTTGCCACCGCCGGTGGTGATCATGCCCTTGTAGCGCTCGAGCATGGCGGGAACCTGCTCGCTCTGATCCGGATGGATCATGAGGATGATTTCGTAATGACGCATTGATACTCCTTGTGGATGGAAGCCGCCCCCGGCGTCGACTGGGGTGCAGCAAGGTGGGAACCGGGCATTATAGCCCATTTGTGCAGGCCTGCCGGCCTCCCCCGACCGGCTCAGGCGCGGGCGATCCAGCGCTGCTGGCGGGCCAGGCCCTGCACCCCCCGCCAATCGGCACACTGGGCCGCCACCCGGGGCCAGACGCGCAACAGCAGCTCGCACTCCGCCAGGGTGTCGGCAGCGGCCTGGTGGCGCACGGCGCATTCGATGCCGAAGTGCCGCATCCACTCGTCCAGAGAGCGGGCACGCACCTTTTCATGCGTGACAGCACACAGCTGCTCGATATCCACCCAGGGATTGGCCAGGGCGCGCCCCAGGTAGTGGTGCATGTGGCGCATGATCATGGCCTGGTCGAAAGCCGCGTGAAATGCCAGCAACGGCGACTGCCGGACAAAGCCCGCAAAGGCCTCCAGCGCCTGGACCGGATCCATGCCCTCGCGTTGGCGCTGCACGCCGATGCCATGCAACAGGATGTTGTCCTTGGCGGACGTGACCTGCTCCTGGCGCAGCACCACCTCGAAGCTGTCGCCCAGATCCACACTCAGGCGTTTGCGGTCCCAGTCCACGCGCAAGGCGATGGCGGCAATAGCCAGCAGGCGGTCGTGATGCGGGTCCAGGCCGCTGGTTTCCACGTCCAGCATGACCCAGCGGGATTCGTCGACCTTCAGCGTTCCCCGGGATCGTCCCAGCCAGTCGAGCAGGCTCATCGCTCGTAATCCAGCTGGATGCGCTGCTGCAGGTTGCGCGCCACGCGGAAGGTTTCCCGCAGGATGCGCCGGTCGATGTCGTTGAGCTTGAGCAGTTCAACATGGTTGGGCAGCTCGACCGAGGCCCCGCCCTGCAACTGGATCTGCAGGCGCAGCATCTGCAGGAATTCAAAACCGCTGACCCAGGCCTCGTACTCCTGGGCCGACACCCCCAGGATCGGCCCGACCGCATTCAGGCGCTCACGTGTGCCGGTGGCGGCCGTGCCCTGGGCCAGTCCGTAGAGCCTTGCGGCATCGACAAAAAGCGCGGTGCCCTGCAACTTGAGATCGATCAGCCCCTGCTCGTCGGCGGCAATACCGCCCACCCAGCTCAAGGGCGGTGTGCGCGTCAGCGCATTGAGCGCCATCTGCTTGAGAAAGCGCGGAACCAGCTGGGCCGAGCGGTTGACCTCCGAACGCAGCGTCTGGGCCAGCGTGGCATCCCCCGCCAAGGGGCGGAAGTCAAAATAGATGCTGGCGTTGAGCAGATCCTGCGGGGCGCCATGCTCGATCCAGTGCGAAAAACGTTCACGCCACGCACGCAGGGTGAGGCAGCAATCCGGATTGCCAGCCATGATGCCGCCCTTGCACAGGGGGTAACCACAGGCGTCCAGGGCCTGGTTGACGTCGCGCGCAAATACCAGGATCTGCTCGCGTTGCGCCGCCGTGATGTCATCCGGCAGGATCAGGGCATTGTCCTGGTCGGTGGCAATGGTCTGCTCGCTGCGCCCTTCCGAGCCCAGCGCCAGCCAGCACAGGCGGTCCAGTTCGATGCCGTGCTGCGCCGCCTTGAGCTCCAGCAGGCGTTCAGTCAGCACGTCGTTGAGGTGGCTGATCAGGGCCGTAAGCTGGCGCGCCTGCACGCCCTGGCTCAGCAGGCTGCGCGCGAAGCGGCGGATGTCCTGCGCCACCAGCTTGAGCGTGTCCACATCGGCCGCACTGCGGATGGAGCTGCTGACGTGCTTGAGACTCAGGCGCTGCATGGCAAACAGATCCCGCTCCGAGACAATGCCCACCACCACACCGTCGCGCGTGATGGGGACGTGGCGGATGGTGTGGCGGCTCATCAGCAGGGCTGCGTCCTCGGCCGTGTGTTCCTCCGTCAGATGGAGCACCGGCTGCACCATGACCTCGCTGATCGGCGTCTCCAGCGGCACGCCCTGCAGCGTCACCTTTCCGAGTATGTCGTCGCGCGAGAGTATGCCCAGCGGCTCGCCGCTTTCACTGGTCACCAGCATGGAGCCGATGCGGCGCTGGTGCATCTCGGTCAGGGCCGCGCGCAGCGGCGTCTGCGGCCGGCAGGTCACGGGAGCACGTTTGGTCAGATCCCCCAGTGGCGTCTCGAGCGACTGCTCGGCCAGGGTGCGCGACGAATAGGCCACCTGCAGGGCCTGGCGCGACAGTTCGAGGAACTTGAGCACGCGCCGGTTCAGAAAATCGGCGAAGGGCACGCTTTTCTGCGCCAGCGCCTGCATGGCGCCGACCGGCAGCGCCAGAACGAAGGTGTCGGCGGTGGCTTCATAGGTGGCGGTCACGGCGCGCTTGGCAATCGCCGCGCTGATGGGGAACAGGTCTCCGGTTTCATACAGGAAAGCGCCCCCCGAGAGCTCGGCCAGGCCGCGTTTGCCGCTGACCATGCCCTGGCGTATGAAAAAGAGCTGGGTGACCTCGCCGTTGGCGGGCTCGATCAGCGTCTCGCCCGGGGCGAAATAGAGCTGCTCCACGTGCGCGAGAAAGAAGTCGAGATCAGGCGCCCCCATCTGCGAGAACGGCGTGTAGCGCGCCAGTTCCTGGCGCAGATTCGCCAGCAGGCTGCCCGAAGGCGTCTGCGCCTGCCCGGTCGGTGGTCCGGCTTGGCCGGCTGCTTGCGTTATCACAGAGTACTCCTGCGGTTCGATGCTGCGCTTCAAAAGCATAGCCCAGAAGACATGAAAAAAGCCCGGCAACTTGCGTTGCCGGGCTTGTTCATCTGATCTGGATCAGACGTTTGTCAGGCCTTGCTGCCACCCAGGTTCGGGTAGCGCACGTGGTCGACCAGCTCCTGAACCTTCTGGCTAGGCGCCGGTGTCACCAGGCTGACCAGGATGATCACGGCAAAACCGACCGGCACGCCGAACAGGCCGGCCGAGATCGGCTGGATGTCCCACCACAGCTGAATCGGGGAGGTGATGCCGAACATGCCACGCAGCCAAGGTTGGGTCATGACCATGTAGTACACGGTCGTGCCCAAGCCGGCGATCATGCCCAGCGAAGCCCCGATATTGCTGGCGCGCTTCCAGAAGATGCCGAGGACCAGCACCGGGAAGAACGCAGCCGCAGCGAAGGAGAAGGCCGCGGAGACCAGGAACAGGATGTCGGCCGGCTTCTGGGCTGCCACGTAGGCAGCACACAGGGCCACGACCAGCAGCAGGACCTTGGAAATGGTCACGCGGCGGGCGGTCGAAGCGTTCGGGTCGATCATCTTGTAGTACAGGTCGTGCGACAGCGCGTTGGCGATGGTCAGCAACAGGCCGTCGGCAGTCGACAGCGCAGCAGCCAGGCCGCCAGCGGCCACCAGGCCGGAGATCACGTAGGGCAGACCGCCGATTTCCGGCGTGGCCAGCACCACGATGTCACCACCGATGGACATCTCGTTGAGCTGCAGGATGTTGTCCTTGTTGATGTCCACCACGGACAGCAGCGTCGGATCGACTCGGTTCCAGGACTGCACCCATTGCGGCAACTGGTCGAAGGGCGTGCCAATCAGCACGTTGAACACCTCGAACTTCACCAGCACGGCCAGGGCCGGCGCCGTGAAGTAGAGCAGAAAGATGAAGAACAGCGACCAGGTCACCGACTCGCGAGCTTCGCGCACGCTGGGCACGGTGTAGTAGCGCATCAGGATGTGCGGCAGCGCGGCAGTACCCACCATCAGGCAGAAGATCAGTGCCAGGAAGTTGCGACGCGACACGTCGTAGGCCTTCTGGGCAGCGGCATCGCCATTCGGGTCACCCGAGAACTGGGCCGCGTGGGGCGGCATGTTGTTCAGGGGCTTGGACTTGGCATCCGCACCGGCCTTTGCAGCCGTCCAGGCCTTCTTGGCAGCATCGGCGTCCTTGGGCAGGGCGGCCAGCGCCTTCTCGGCGGCAGTGATGTCAGCCCCAGGTGCATTGGCGGCCTTCAGATCGGTCACCTTCTGTCCGGCGGCAGCCTTGTCGGCAGCCAGGGCAGCAGCGGGGTCCTTGAGCTTCTCGGCCAGGGTGGCGGAACGCTGCTTGAAGATCTCACGGACTTCAAGTTCCTTGGGATCGTTGGTCAGCTGCTTTTCCTTGGCCGTGACCTTCTCCAGCTGGTAGCCGTAGACGGCCTGCGGGATCGGCACATTGGTCTGCTTCACGGAAAGCCACACCACCGGGATCATGTAGGCCACGATCAGGATGATGTACTGCGCCACCTGGGTCCAGGTCACGGCGCGCATGCCGCCGAGGAAGGAACACACCAGAATGCCGCCCAGGCCCAGGAAAATCCCGATCTCGAAAGCCACGCCGGTCAGGCGGGCGGTGATCAGGCCCACGCCGTAGATCTGTGCCACCACATAGGTGAAGGAGCACAGGATGGCGGCCAGGATGCCCAGAAAACGAGGGGTGTTGCCGCCGTAGCGCTCGCCCAGGAAGTCCGGGATGGTGAACTGGCCGAACTTGCGCATATAGGGCGCAAGGAACAGCGCCACCAGGCAGTAGCCACCGGTCCAGCCCATGATGAAGGCCAGGCCTGCATAGCCGGTCAGGTACAGGGTACCCGCCATGCCGATGAAGGAGGCGGCCGACATCCAGTCAGCGCCCGTGGCCATGCCGTTGTACACGGCGGGCACACGACGGCCGGCCACATAGTACTCGGCCGCGTCGGTGGTGCGGCTCATGATGCCGATGCCGGCATACAGGCCGATGGTGGCCAGCAGGAAGATGAAGCCGATCCAGCTGCGCGGCAGGCCCATCTGCTCGAGGATGGCCAGGACCACCACGAACACCAGGAAACCACCGGTGTACCACTTGTAAACCTTGTTCAGGTTTTGCTTGAACGCCTTCGTGGCGGCAGCACTGGAGGTGCCGTCAGAGTCAGAACCAAACATTCCAGCCATGATTATTCCTCCCCTTCATGAACATCGTGCTCGATGTCCAGCTTGTTCATGTAACGGGCGTAAAAGCCGATGATCAGCACATAGATGATCAGGGACCCCTGCGCGCCCATCCAGAAACTGAACGGCCAGCCGAAGAAATTGAAATTCAGGTCGCGGGCGAAATAGCTCACGACGAACGTCACGACGAACCAGATCGCCAGCAGGATGCCGGTGATATTGAGGTTCTTGCGCCAATAGTGGCGGTGGCTTTCGGTCAACTGCATGTTTACCTACCTCCAACAAAGTCACCCTCGCGGGCATTTCGCGATCACCACGTGTCTCTAAGCGTGGCCTGCAAGCCGGATCGCGGCTTATAAGTAACAGGACAGGGCTTGCGCCCCGGCCATCAAGTACCCGCTCAGATGGTTCACGCGGACTGCGTTACACGCAATCCGGTCTCGCGCTCCAGCTGGGCGGCCACTTTCGGCTCGAACCCCTTGAGATGGCGAATGATCTTCACCGCCTCATCGGGCTCGTGCCGGTCGACATGAACCCGCGCCAGCTGATACCAGCCGAACGGACTCATGGGCTGCAGTTCTGTATTGGTCTTGAGGGCCGCGACGGCTTCGTCGAAGCGGCGCACCTGGATCAGGACCAGGGCCAGGCCATACCAGGCGCGGTCCATCTTGGGATCGAGTTCGATGACGCGGCGAAAGGCGACCTCCGCCCGCTCGTGCTGGCCGGCCTCCTCAAGCATGTAGCCCAGGTTGAACCAGGCGGCCAGGTTGCCGACATGGCGGGCGGCCAGCTGCTCCTGCGCGGCCAGGGCCTCGGCCTTGCGGCCCATCTGGGCCAGCACGTGGGCACGGCTGGCCAGGGCGTAGAAGTCATCGGGGCGCAGCGCCAGCATCTGCTCGAAACGCTCCAGCGCCGATTCCTTCTGGTTGAAGACCAGCAGGGCGATGGCCTGCAGCTTGAGGGAAAGATAACTCAGGGTCGTGCTCATTTGCACAACTCCACACCGATCTGCAGGCAGGTCTGGATCTTGTAGACCGTAGCGCCCAGCCAGATGAAGGTCAGCAGCAGGAAGGCCACCAGGGGAACGTGGCGGTCCAGCACCAGCTTGGGGGTCAGCAGCCGGGCCACGGAGACAAAGGGCCGGGTCATGATCTGCAGGATTTGATAGAACAGGTTCTGTTCTTTCTTCGCACCGGCCAGCAGGCCCAGCAGCCACTGGCCCAGCAGGGCCAGAAGGGCGATTTCAGCAATCAGTTTGATGGTGGACGCAACAGCGAGCATGGGGACCTATCAATGCAATTGAAGGCATTGTTAGGGTGGCGCTTACGACTTTCTTACAGGGCTGACCACTTACTGACTTTTCAAGGTCAAACCCTGACAGGGTTTTCCCGAAAGCGAATAAAAAAGCGGGCCGCCCCTTGGGAGCGGCCCGCTTTCATGGCTGCGGCTTATGAATTGCCGTGCCCGGCAAAGACCTTATTTCGCCAGGTTCTTCCAGGTTTCGACCACCGAATCCGGGTTCAACGAGAGCGAAGTGATGCCTTTCTCGACCAGCCACCTGGCGAAGTCCGGGTGGTCGCTGGGGCCCTGGCCGCAGATGCCCACGTACTTGCCCTGCTTGCGGCAGGCGGTGATGGCACGCTCCACCATGGCTTCCACGGCCGGGTCGCGTTCGTCGAAGTCGGCCGCCAGCAGCTCCATGCCGGAGTCGCGGTCCAGGCCCAGGGTGAGCTGGGTCAGGTCGTTGGAGCCGATGGAGAAACCGTCAAAGAACTCGAGAAACTCGTCGGCCAGGATGGCGTTGCTGGGCACCTCGCACATCATGACGATCTTCAGGCCGTTCTCGCCACGCTTGAGGCCGTGCTTGCCCAACAGGTCGATGACCTTGCTGGCCTGGCCCAGGGTACGCACGAAAGGCACCATGAGTTCGACGTTGGTCAGGCCCATCTCCTCGCGCACACGCTTCATCGCCTCGCACTCCATGGCGAAGGCTCCGGCAAAGTCGACGCTCAGGTAGCGCGCTGCACCACGGAAACCAAGCATGGGGTTCTCTTCCTCGGGCTCGTAGCGGCTGCCGCCGATGAGCTTGCGGTACTCGTTGCTCTTGAAGTCCGACAGGCGCACGATGACCGGCTTGGGCCAGAAGGCGGCGGCAATCGTCGCCACGCCTTCGGCCACCTTGTCCACGTAGAAGGCGCGCGGCGAGGCGTGGCCGCGGGCCACGGACTCCACGGCCTTCTTCAGGTCGGCGTCGATGTTCGGGTACTCCAGGATGGCCTTGGGGTGCACCCCGATGTTGTTGTTGATGATGAATTCCAGGCGCGCCAGGCCCACGCCCTCGTTGGGCAGCTGGGCGAAGTCAAAGGCCAGCTGCGGGTTGCCGATGTTCATCGTGATCTTGACGTCGATCTTGGGCATGGTGCCGCGCTGGACTTCGGTCACTTCCATCTCGAGCAGACCGTCGTAGATGTGGCCGGTATCGCCTTCGGCGCAGCTCACGGTCACCAGCGTGCCATCCTTGAGCTTCTCGGTCGCATCACCACAACCGACCACGGCCGGGATGCCCAGTTCACGCGCGATGATGGCTGCGTGGCAGGTGCGGCCGCCGCGGTTGGTCACGATGGCGCTGGCGCGCTTCATCACCGGTTCCCAGTTGGGGTCGGTCATGTCGGTG
>JBEIPS010000176.1:0-2644 GCA_040376915.1 Hylemonella sp. | reverse complement strand
GGCCTTGATCGACAAGGCGCTGGCCATGCTGACTCCGGCGCACAACGCGGTGGTGCAGCAGGGCACGCCGGGCGTGCTGGCCGTGCGCTTTGTGGCGGCCAATACGTTTCTGGCGGTGCCGGGGTTCATGAACCGGGGGGCACGCGGCGCGAAGCTGCTGACCCAGGTGCTGGACAGCCCGTTGCTGGCGCAGGCGCCGCTGGGTTTCCAGGGGGCCGTGTGGATGCGGGCCGCCAGTTTGGCCGAGGCTGAACTGCGTCCGGAGGACGCCCGCAAATACCTGGGCGAGGTGATCAGCCGCAACGCACCACAGGCCGATGCGGCCCGCGCCCAGCTCAAGGGGCTGCCGCAATGAACACGCCCCACGACACCGTGATCGAACTGCGCGGCGTGCACAAGACCTACCGCCTGGGCCAGCATGTGGTGCCGGCGCTGCAGGGTATCGACCTGGCCGTGCGGCGCGGCGAGCTGCTGGCGCTGACCGGACCCTCGGGCAGCGGCAAGAGCACGATCCTCAACCTGTGCGGGCTGATCGACACGCCCGATACCGGCGACATCGTGCTGGGCGGCCGTTCGGTCGCGGGCCAGGACGAAAACCAGCGCACGCTGCTGCGACGCGACGCGATGGGTTTTGTGTTCCAGAGCTTCAACCTGGTGCCGGTGATGACGGTGGCCGAGAACGTGGACTATCCGCTGTTCATCTCCGGGGTGCCCGTGGCCGAGCGGCGTGAACGCGTGGCCGCGCAGCTGCTGGCCGTGGGCCTGCAAGACCATGCCCAGCACCGGCCGGATGCCCTGTCGGGCGGGCAGCGCCAGCGGGTGGCGATTGCACGCGCGCTGGTCAAACGCCCCCGGCTGGTGATCGCCGACGAGCCCACGGCGAGCCTGGATTCGCACACGGCGGACCAGGTGCTGGACCTGATGCGGGAACTGGGCCACGCCGAGGGCGCGGCGTTTGTGATTGCCACGCACGACAACCGCCTGACGCGGCGTTGCGACCGCATCGTGGCGCTGCTGGACGGGAGACTGCAATGAACATCCCCACCTGGGCATCGACGGATTTCATGTGGCTCAAATTTGCCTGGCAGAACACGCTGCGCAACCGCAGGCGTTCGCTGGTCACGGTGTCGATTGCGGCACTCGGCACGGCGGCCATTCTGCTGGCCGGAGGTTTTGCCCTGTACACCTACGAGGCGCTGGCGCAGGCGGCGGCACGGACGACCGGGCACCTGATTCTGGGCAAACCCGACCAGTTCACGCACGACGAAGACACGCCGCTGCAGCACGGGCTGGACAATGCCGCCGAACTGCGGGCCAGCCTGCTGGCGGATCCGGAGGTGCGCAGCGTGCTGCCCAAGGTGGAATTCAGCGGGCTGATCAGCAACGGCGACAAGTCCACCGTGATGATGGCCACCGGCATCGACCCGGACGCCGAGTTTTCCGTGAAGGGGCCGTTTCTGACGGTGACCCAGGGGGCCGTGCTGACGTCGGACACGCGTGAGCCGGAGGTGATGCTGGGCGATGCGCTGGCGCGCAGCCTCAAGGCCAAGCCGGGCAGCAGCCTGACACTGCTGGCCAGCACCACCGATGGGGCGCTCAATGCCCTGGACGTGCAGGTCAAGGGTGTGTTCACCACCGGGGTGCCGGACGTGGACCGACGCCTGGTCTACACCGACATTGCCACCGCGCAAAAGCTGCTCAATACACAGCGCGTGTCCAGCCTGGGCGTGTTCCTGGGCCGCATGGGCTACACCGACGGCGCGCAACAGCGGCTGGCGGCAGCCAACCCGACGCTGACGGTGCAGACCTGGATGGACCAGGCCTTCTTCTACCGCTCGGTGCGGGATCTGTACAACCGCATCTTCGGTGCGCTGGGGCTGATCATCGGCGTGATCGTGGTGTTTGTGGTGACCAATGCCATGGCCATGGCCATCATCGAGCGCACCCGCGAGATCGGCACCTTGCGGGCCCTGGGCACCTTGCCCGGGCAACTGATGCGCACGCTGGCGCTCGAAGGCATGGTGCTGGGAGGCGTGGGCGGCCTGGTCGGCGCGCTGCTGTCGCTGGCGGTGTCGCTGCTGCTGTACGTGGTGCCGGTCGAGATGCCGCCGCCGCCCGGACGCTCGGTGGGCTACCCGCTCAACGTCACGATCGACCCCGTTCTGTATCTGGCGACGGTTGCGGTCATGGTGGCACTCACCATGCTGGCCTCGGCCTGGGTCGCGCGCAAGACGGTGCACATGCCGGTGGTCGATGCCCTGGCCCATACCTGATCTCTGACTTCACCGATTGGATTTGCCATGAAAACTCTTACCCATTGGATGCTGGCGGCCATGCTGGCTGCGGTGGTTCCGCAGGCGCAGGCGCAGGACGTGGCCTCGCTGCTCAAGGCCGCCGACCGCTTCCGCATGAGTTCGGACAACCTGCAGGTGGAGACGCTGATCAGCGTGTTCAACGCCGACGGAACCCCCGACAAGGAACGGCGCTACACGGTGTTTGCGCAGGCCGGACACCAGTCGCTGGTGCTGATGCAAAGCCCGGCGGAAAAAGGCCAGAAGGTGCTGATGCTGGGCGACGATTTCTGGCTGCTGATGCCCGGCAGCCAGCGCCCCTTGCGCATCACGCCCATGCAGAAGCTGCTGGG
>JBEIPS010000218.1:0-1513 GCA_040376915.1 Hylemonella sp. | reverse complement strand
GTCGCCCTCACCCGCGCCGGGCAGCAGGGCGGCGCCGATGGAGACCGTGATGCGCAGGGGCTCGGCCACCTGCACCGGCATGCTCTGCGCGGCGATGACACGGCGGATGCGCTCGGCCGTCTCCAGCGCGGCGGTCATGGGTGTGGCGGGCAGCAGCATGACGAATTCTTCGCCGCCATAACGCGCCACCACGTCACTGCCGCGCAGCTGGGCACGGATCAGGCGGGCCACATAACGCAGCACGGCGTCACCGGCGGGGTGGCCGTGGCCGTCGTTGATGCGCTTGAAGTGGTCCACATCCAGCAGCAGGCAGACCAGGGGCAGCTTGCTGCGGCGCGCAGCCTGCACCTCTTCCAGGCAACGCGATTCGAAGTAACGGCGGTTGTGCACGCCAGTCAGCCCGTCGGTCAGGCCGGCGAGCTTGAGGCGTTCGGTGGCCAGGGCGCTGTCCAGGCAGACGGCCACCAGGGCGGCCAGGCGTTCCAGGAAGTCGGTGCTGCTGCCGCTGGCGAAGCGCGCGGCGTCGCGGCTGCCCAGGTTGAGGCTGCCGATGAAGGCGCCACGGTGCACCAGGGGCAGCAGGGCCACGGTGGCCAGCGGGGCGCCCTGCCCTTCGAACAGAAAATCCTGCGCCGCCGTGGGCGCGCCCAGCCAGGGGCGGGTGCCACCGGCATAAAGTTGTTGCAGCGGTTGGTCGCTGTGCAAGAGCAGCAGGTTGCCGGGCTGTGCACCACCGCCCTCGCCCAGAACGCGCGCGGCTTCGTACTGCGCGTCCACCAGGGCCAGGGTGACGCGGTCCAGCTCGAACAGCGCGGGATAGTCGTTCAGCAGGGTGCCCAGCAGTTCGGCCAGCGAGGCGGCACCGATCACCTTGCGTTCGAGCTGGTCGAAACGACGCAGCTTGTCCTGGTTGAGGCGGGCCTCGGCGATCAGGCTGTCGAGCTGCTCGCGCAGGCGCCGGTTCTCGGCCTGCAGCAGGGCCACCGACAGGCGCGCGGGGCCGCCCGTGGTGTCCGGCGCAGTTGCGCCGCTCCCTGACTCGTTCTTGTGCATGCCCGAATGGTACCGTGCTGCACGAGGTGGCCATGCTGGCCGATACCGGCCAGGCCCTGCTCGGCGCCACACCGAAGCTGGCGGTGGACACCAGCTGGCTGCCGAAGATGCGCGCCGTGCGCGCGCAGTACGAGGCCGAACTGGCCACCATGGCACGTGACACCGAAGCCCCCATGCACCCCGCAGCCCTGGCCAGCGCGCTGGCCCGGGCCCTGCCCGTGGACGCACTCGCGGTCTACGACGGCGGCCAAACCACCTTCTGGAGCGATGACCTGACGCCCGTGCACGAGGTGCGCACCCGCTTTCACGACCCCGGCATGAGCCAGCTGGGCCTCGGGCCTGCCCGCGGTGCTGGACTGCCACACGCGTTTCCTGCCGCACCCGGCCACGGGCATGTTCGGCAGCATGAACCGGTATGGGTTTGATGCGCTGACGCGCAACACGCCCTGACACCGCGCTT
>JBEIPS010000139.1:0-4268 GCA_040376915.1 Hylemonella sp. | reverse complement strand
TCGATCCAGGTCGGGTAACGGCGGATGATGCCGTCGGCATCAGGTGTGACCTGGTGTGTGCCCAGGCGTCCGTTGTCCAGTGCTGCCGGCACCTTGGGCAGGATGATGGCGATGGGTGCCTGCGCGTCGGCATCCTTCTGCACAGCCTGCGCACCTGGCAGGGCCCCAACCGGGATGCGGCTCAGGCGGTCGTTCTGCGGGTCCAGCCGCAGCATGGGGAAAAAGGTCGTGGTCGAGCGTGCAATGTCGGCATTGAAGGCCGCATCGCTGTCAGGCCGCTGCACGTCCGGATCGGAGAACAGGATGTCGAAGACGATGGCGCGCGGCTGCTGCGCCTCCAGCCCGCGCACCATGTCACCCAGCACACGGTTCGGCCAGGGCCAGCGGCCCTGCTCCTTGGCCATGCCTGCCAGGCTGGCCTCGTCGATATCGAGGATGACGATGTCCGGATCGGGCCTGGGCGAGATCAGGCGGTGCGAGATCAGCGTGTCAAATAGCTTGGTGTCGGCGGCGGCCACCATATTGAGCAGACCGAGGTCGGCCACGATGAGCGTCGTGAACACCAGGGCGAACAGCAGATAGGCACGCGCGCCGAGCCGCCGTACCAGCGAGACAACAGCGGCCTGCCGGTGTTTGAGCCAGTTCAACAGCGCCGCCTTCATCGTTTGATCCAGTACACCAGCAAAGCCACCAGCACGTCCACCAGAAACACGGCCACCATGCCATTGCCCACGGCATGGATGGCGATACCCGACTGATCACGCGAGGAACTCCCGGCACTGCTGCCATGGTGGCAGGCGATCACGCCGATCAGCAGGCCCATGACGGCACTCTTGAGCAAGCTGAGCAGCGTCAGCCAGGGATCGGCCAGCTCCAGGAAATGCCCGGTGACCTGCAACAGGGGCAGCCCCTGCAGCAGCGAGACCGCCAGCCAGCCGCTGCCCACGGCGACGATCTGGAAGAAGATGGTGACAGCGGGCAGGCCCAGCGTCAGCCCCAGGATGCGCGGCAACAGCAGATAGTCCGCCGGCGGTATGCCCATGCGCCGCAGTGCCTGGAACTCGTCATGCTGGTTCATCACCGCGAGCTCCGTGGCCATGGCCGCACTGCTGCGCGCCACCAGCACCAGCCCCGAGAGCAGCGGCGCCAGCTCGAAGAACAGACCATAGAACAGCCATGACTGCGCGAGGTCGCTGTTCTGGCCGGCCAGTGCCGTCAGCTGGGTCACGGCCGCTGCCCCTGTCAGCGCGGCCAAAGCCCCTGCCACGGGCAAGGCGGCAATGCCGGTCGCGTGGATCTGCCGGTACAACTGGTAGCGCAGTTGTGGCTCGCCCAGCCGCGACCAGCGGGTCAGCGCCAGCCAGGTCATGAGGGCATAGCCGTACAGGCGGTTGGTCACCAGCGCGTTCAAGCAGGGGCCTTTCCTTCCACGCGCTGGCTCAGCGGTGGATTCCAGCCCCAGACATGCACGTCCTTGTGGCCTTTGATGTGCTGCGCTCCCAGGTCGACCAGGCCCCCGGCCTGGCCTACGGCCATGGCCACCTCGTGCGAGCAGATCACGGGGTAGCCCAGCGTCTTGCTCATGTACTCCAGCTGGGAGGCTGTATTGACCGGGTCGCCGATCACCGTGAATTCCCGCCGCCGCCGCGTGCCGACGTAACCCGCCACGACCTCACCCACGTGGATGCCGATGCCGATCTCCAGTGGCGCATGGCCCTGGGCCTTGATCTCGCCATTGAGCCGGTGCAGGCGCACCAGCATGTCTTGCGCAGCCTCCATCGCATTGCGCTCCGGCGCGTCCAGCGGCTGCGGCACACCGAAAGTGGCCATGAGGTTGTCCCCGCTGAATTTGTCGACGGCGCCGCCACACCCGTGGATGGCCGCCCCCATTTCGGCGTAATAGGCGTTGAGCAGCTCAATCAGGGTTTCGGGTGAACTCTGCGCGCTGCGCGCCGTGAAACCGCGGATGTCGGCAAAGAGGATGGTCACCCGGCAGCGCTGTCCGCCGGTTTCGGGCTGCAGGCTGCCGCGCAGGATGGCGTTCATCACCTGCGGACTGACATGGCCGGCAAAGGCCGTGCGCAGCAACTGCTTTTCACGGTAATGCCGGGCCGACTCCCAGATCAGGCGCGCAAGGAAGGCCAGCAGCGCTGCCCCCAGCAGACTGCCCAGGGGCAGGTACCAGCCGCGCCACAGGCCGAGCACCGAAACTCCGGTGATCACGACGGCCACGCTCACCAGCACCAGCGTCTTGACCCAGCCATTGCGGCCGAACCAGAGCAGCGTCATGGCCAGGGCCAGCGGCCAGGACAGCGTCGTCTCCACCGGATCGACCAGGCCGCGCCCCAGCAGCGAACGCAGGGCCTGCACATGCACCAGGGCGGCCGGGCCGCTGCGGTTCTCCGGGTCCCAGGCGGCCAGGGCAACCGGCAGGCGGTAACGGGTTTCATTGGGCAGCAGGCTGGCCACCACCACCACCCGCCCCCGGACCAGCTTTTGCAGCTCTTCGGCCTGGCCCTGGCGCAGCCAGGCCAGCACCGTTTGCAAGGAGGTGTATTCGATCGGCCCGCCAACCGTGTAGTCAATCAGGCCCCGGGCCGAGCTTTCTCGCCCCAGCACCTTGGCCATCAGATCGGCCAGCGAGGGGTTGCGGTCCTCGTCGATGCAGCGGCGCTGATTGATGCGGCGCACGGTGCCGTCCCGGTCCTCGCACAGCACCAGCGAGCTCAGGGCGTCGTCGCCGGCAGCCTGCAGCAGTTCCGGGGCAATGGGCCGCAGGTGGCGTTCCAGGCCCATGGGCTGGCCCAGCACCAGGGGGGTCGTAGCACGCAGCTTGCGGACGCCTTCCAGCAGAGGTGCATCCACCCCCTTGATCAGGAAATCGTAGGAACGCACCGGCAGCGGCGCCGCGACGCCCACGACGGCGGGACGGGCGACGGCCAGGCCGGCAAAAAGCTCCCCCAGGTAGCGGTGCCACAGGGCGTAGGGCTCGGGGAAAGACTCGTAGGCCTGCTCGTCCAGGCCGATCACCACCACATCCTGTGGCAGGGCGCCCGGCGCCAGCGCCCGCAACCAGCGCGACTGTTCGTCGTAAAGCGTCTGATCCACCCGCCGCAAAGTGTGGGTGGCCATCAAGCCCAGGACCAGGACACAGAGAATCAGGAAGCCGAGGAAAATCTCGCGTTGTTGCCGGAGCATCGTTTGATTATGGGTCAGGCCTCTGCGCGCCCCTGGCCACAAGCACTGGCGGCCCCCGCCGGTGTGAACTATTCCCTCTCCCTGTTTCCTGCACACAACGCCGCCGCCTGTCCGACCGCGATCTTGAAAAGGCCCGAAATTGCCTTATCATTGGCACTCACTGGACTCGAGTGCTAACACCTCAGGTCCAATGTCAAGTTAATGAGTGCCAACTTCGGTTCTCAGATCTTCCCAACTCTTGTTTCAAACTCTAGGAGAGCCCTGATGAAACTGCGTCCTCTGGCCGATCGCGTGATTGTCAAACGCGTTGAAAACGAAACCAAGACCGCCTCCGGCATCGTCATCCCCGACAGCGCCGCCGAGAAGCCCGATCAGGGCGAGGTGCTGGCTGTGGGCCCCGGCCGCAAGAACGACAAGGGCGAGATCATCGCCATGAACGTCAAGGTTGGTGACCGTGTCCTGTTCGGCAAGTACAGCGGCCAGACCGTCAAGGTCGAAGGCGACGAACTCCTCGTGATGAAAGAGGAAGACCTCTTCGCCGTTGTCGAGAAGTACTTGCTACTGCGCGAACGCCATGCGTCGTTGCTCCGTGCTCGCAATCCTCACGACCAGCAAGGTCGTTCCGGTTGCTGTGCGCGGTGCGCCTGGCCTGACGTCCGCTCGCTACGCAATTCTTTTCCCGACAAGCCCCTCATTTAATGGAATAACTCTCTCGGAGATTTAAAAATGGCAGCTAAAGACGTAATTTTCGGCGGTGAAGCCCGCGCACGCATGGTCGAGGGTGTGAACATCCTGGCCAACGCCGTCAAGGTGACCCTGGGCCCCAAGGGCCGCAACGTGGTGCTCGAGCGCTCCTTCGGCGCCCCCACCGTGACCAAGGACGGCGTGTCCGTGGCCAAGGAAATCGAACTGAAGGACAAGCTGCAGAACATGGGCGCGCAGATGGTCAAGGAAGTCGCTTCCAAGACCAGCGACAACGCCGGTGACGGCACCACCACCGCCACCGTGCTGGCCCAGGCCATCGTGCGCGAAGGCATGAAGTACGTGGCCGCCGGCATGAACCCGATGGA
>JBEIPS010000183.1:0-2430 GCA_040376915.1 Hylemonella sp. | reverse complement strand
GCGCTTCGAAGGCCGAGCTCATGGTGTTGGCGGTATACATGCCGCCGCAAGACCCGCTGCCGGGAATGGCGCGGCGTTCGATTTCGCAGAAGTCCTCTTCGCTCATCTTGCCGGCGCTGAACTGGCCGACCGCCTCGAACACGCTGACGATGTTCAGGTCCTGGCCCTTGTAGTGGCCGGGCAGGATGGTGCCGCCGTAGACATAGATGGCCGGCACGTTGGCGCGCAGCATGCCCATCATGCCGCCGGGCATGTTCTTGTCGCAGCCACCGACCACCAGCACGCCGTCCATCCACTGGCCCTGCACGCAGGTTTCGATGCAGTCGGAAATGACTTCGCGCGAGACCAGGGAGTACTTCATACCCTCGGTGCCCATGGCCATGCCGTCGCTGATGGTGGGGGTGCCGAAGACCTGGGCATTGCCGCCGGCTTCCTCGATGCCGGCGATGGCGGCGTCGGCCAGCTTCTGCAGGCCTGAGTTGCAGGGGGTGATGGTGCTGTGGCCGTTGGCCACGCCGACCATGGGCTTCTTGAAATCGCTTTCCTCGTAGCCCATGGCGTAGTACATGGAGCGGTTGGGTGCGCGGGACTTACCCTCGGTAATGTTGGCCGAGCGACGGTTGATCTGGATGACTTTGGTAACCATGATGGGTGTGCAGTAAAAGAGCCGAAAAATCAGTGCAGACCGTGAGTGTAAGCCGTGGCAGGGTGGGGCGGAGGCTGCGGCACAATGGCGCCCATGCTGATACACCCCGCGATCGATCCGGTGGCCCTGCGCCTGGGGCCTTTGGCCATCCACTGGTATGGCATCACCTACCTGGTGGCCTTTGCCCTCTTCATGTTCCTGGGCCTGCGCCGCCTGCGGCACGAGCCCTACGCTTTGATGCGGGGGGATGCCGCCTGGACCCGGCGCGACGTCGAGGACGTGCTGTTCTACGGGGTCATTGGCGTGGTCATCGGCGGGCGCCTGGGCTATTGCCTGTTCTACAAGCCGGCCTACTACCTGAGCCATCCCCTGGAGATCTTTGCGCTCTGGCAGGGCGGCATGAGCTTTCACGGCGGCATGCTGGGGGTCGTGGTGGCCATGCTCTGGTTTGCCCGCACGCGCAGGAAACACTGGCTGCAGGTGGCTGATTTTGTGGCGCCCTGTGTGCCTACGGGGCTGGCGGCCGGGCGCATCGGCAATTTCATCAATGGGGAGCTCTGGGGGCGGGTGGCCGACCCGTCCTTGCCCTGGGCCATGGTGTTTCGCGGGGCCGGCGATGCGCCGCGCCATCCTTCCCAGATCTACCAGTTCCTGCTGGAAGGCCTGCTGCTGTTCGTGCTGTTGTGGCTGTATGCCCGCAAGCCGCGCCGCAGCGGTCAGGTGGCTTCCGCCTTCCTGGTGGGCTACGGGCTGTTGCGTTTTATTGCCGAATATTTCCGCGAGCCGGACGATTATCTGGGCCTCCTGGCCCTGAATCTCAGCATGGGGCAATGGTTGTGCCTGCCCATGATCCTGTCGGGGGCTGGCCTGTGGTGGTGGTTTGGTCGCCAGCCGCAGCGCTCCTGAGGCAGCTGCGCCGAAGCCCTTTTGCTGTTGCGAGTAGGAGACTCAGGGTTATTCCCCGGTTTGTAATTACGCATAATTATGTAAAATTACGGCTATGAATCCGCTGCCTCGCTGAATGAGGTGGCGTGGTGTTTGCCCCCCAACCGATGGTCTGCCCATGCGTGTCGTTCACAACTCGCTGCACGAACAGGTCGCTGACAAGCTGCGCCAGCAGATCTTTGGCGGCCTGCTGGCACCGGGCAGCTTCGTGGACGAAGTCGCGTTATGTGAGCGCCTGGAGATTTCGCGCACGCCTCTGCGCGAAGCTCTCAAGGTGCTGACCGCGGAAGGGCTGGTGCGGCATGAGCCCCGGCGTGGCTGCTTCGTCAACGAGGTGACCGAACAGGATCTGGACGAAATCTTCCCCGTCATTGCCCTGCTGGAGGGCCGTTGCGCCCACGAGGCGGCCCTGCACGCCAGCGATGCGGATCTGGTGGCGCTGGAAGCTTTGCACGACAAGCTGCAAAAGGCGGCCCGGAGCAAGCGCATCGTCGACTATTACGAGACCAATTACGCCATCCACGAGGCCATCATCACGCTGGCCAACAGCCGTTGGCTGGCCCAGGTCATCGGCGATCTGCGCAAGATCCTCAAGCTGGCCCGTCTGCAACAGTTGCACGCGCCGGGCCGGCTGGAGCAGAGCCTGAGCGAACACATGGCCGTCTACGCCGCGCTTAAGGCGCGCGACGGCGAAGGGGCCGAGGCCGCCATGCGCACGCACCTGACGCGCCAGCGCGAAGCGCTGCGTGAACTGACCCGTCAACAGAGCCGGAGGCTGGCATGAATGCAACAAGCTGGATCAGCCGTAGTGTCTCGCGCCTTTTCCCCATGGACCGCCG
>JBEIPS010000111.1:0-6133 GCA_040376915.1 Hylemonella sp. | reverse complement strand
CGCGCCAAGTCCACGTGCCGACGATCAGTAGTACTTCTTCAGATCCATGCCGGCATACAACTGCCCCACCTGGGCCTCGTAGCCGTTGAACATCAGGGTCTTGCGCTTCTTGGCAAACAGGCCGTCTTCGCCGATGCGGCGTTCGCTGGCCTGGCTCCAGCGCGGGTGGTCAACCAGCGGATTCACGTTGGAATAGAAACCGTACTCCTGCGGCGCCGCCAGGTTCCAGGCCGTGGCCGGCTGCCTGTCGGTGAACCGGATCTTCACCAGGCTCTTGCCACTCTTGAAGCCGTACTTCCACGGCACCACCAGGCGCAGCGGCGCGCCATTCTGCTTGGGCAGAACTTCACCGTACATGCCGAAGGCCAGCAGGCTCAGGGGGTGCATGGCTTCGTCCAAACGCAGGCCCTCGACATAAGGCCAGTTCAGCACGCGCGAACCCACATAGGGCATGGTCTTGCTGTCGGCCAGGGTCACGAACTCGACGTACTTGGCACCGGGCATGGGTTCGACTTTCTTGATCAGCTCCGCCACCGAGTAACCCACCCACGGAATCACCATGGACCAACCCTCGACGCAGCGCAGCCGGTAGACCCGCTCCTCCATCGCGGACAGCTTGAGCAGGTCTTCGAGCGCGTAATTGCCGGGCTTCTTGACCAGGCCCTCGATGGCCACGGTCCAGGGCGTGGTCTTGAGCGTGTGCGCATTGCGTGCCGGGTCGCTCTTGTCCGTACCGAATTCGTAGAAATTGTTGTAGCTGCTGGCGTCCTTGAAGTCGGTGACCTTCTCCATGGTGCTGGCGCCGCTTGCGGCAGACCTCTGCCCCGCCAGCTTGGCGCCGGCCATCTGCGCGCGTGCGTCGCGCACCGCCCAGCCCGCCAGCACGGCGCCAGCGGCGCCGCCTGCCATCAGGCGCAGCAACTGACGGCGATCCTGGTAAGCGGATGGCGGCGTGATTTCGCTGGATAGCGGATGGACGAAACCATCGTTACGAGACTTGATCAGCATGTCATGCCCTCCTGTCGACATAAGTCGTGGGACGACAGCGATTCTTACAAAGTTCCCGCTTTCCCGCCAGGATGGGAGTAAACCCCTACAACGCGCCGTAGCTGTGCAAACCGCTGAGGAACATATTGACGCCGATGAAGGCGAAGGTCGTCACGCCCAAGCCGGCCAATGCCCACCAGGAAGCCACGGTGCCGCGCAGGCCCTTCATCAGGCGCATGTGCAGCCAGGCCGCATAGTTGAGCCAGACGATCAGGGCCCAGGTCTCCTTGGGGTCCCAGCTCCAGTAGCCGCCCCAGGCCTCGGCCGCCCACAGGGCGCCGAGCACGGTGGCGATGGTGAAGAAGGCAAACCCCACGGCGATGGACTTGTACATCACGTCGTCCAGCACCTCGGGCGAAGGCAGGCGTTCGGCGATGCGGCGGCGACCCAGCAGGATGCCGCCCACGATCAGCGCCGCGATGATGAAATACACCAGCCAGTAGCTGCCGCCGGCTGCCGAAGTGCTCTGGCGGAAGGCCAGGGGCACGAAGCACAGCACGATGCCGAAGATCCACAGCGGGGCCAGTCGGTACCAGCGTGTCTCCTGCGCCTGGCTCTTGATCAGGTAGGCAAAGGCCACCATGGCGGCCAGGGAGAAGGTGCCGTAACCCACGAAGTTGGCCGGCACGTGCAGCTTCATCCACCAGCTCTTGAGCGCCGGCACCAGGGGCTGGATCTCGTGCGCCTCGCGCACGGCGGTGTACCAGAGCAGGAAACCCACGGCCGCGCTGACCACCAGCATGACGAAGGCCCCCATGCCGCGCGTGCCGTACTGCTGCTCGAAGTAGAGGTAGAACAGCGCCGTCAGCCAGCAGAACAGCACGAAGACTTCGTACAGATTGCTGACGGGGATGTGCCCGATGTCCGGGCCGAGCAGATAGCTCTCGTACCAGCGCACCATCGTGCCGATCAGGGCCATGCCCACGGCCACCCAGGCCATACGGGAACCGATGAGTTCCATGGTGGCGCCCTGGGCCCGGCTGAACATGCCTATCCAGTAGAACACCGTGCTCATGAAGAACAGCACGCTCATCCACAGGATGGCCGACTGGCTGGACAGGAAGTACTTGAGCCAGAACACGCTTTCGGCGCGCGCCAGCTGCCCCTGGTAAGAGGCGATGCCCAGCAAGGCGAAGGCCGCCACCACCAGCATGAGCCCACGCAGCGGCCGCCAGAACCAGCCCAGCGCCACGGCGGCGGGTATGGCCAGCAGCAGGATGCCCTTTTCGTAGACATCCATGTAGGGGTGGTAGTTGGCATAGGCATACAGGCCGCCCACGGCCACCAGCAGGGCAAACAGCCAGTCAAAGAGACTGCGCTTGGCAAAGTAGCCCTCGTTGAGGGTCAGGGTGGTCGTGGCGGTGTTCATGGGTTACTCCTTGCTTTGCAAGAGCTTGTCGCGCAGTTGCTCGAATTCGCGGTCGGCGTCCAATGTCTTGCGGTTGGACGACAGGGCCATGCTGGCCTGGGCACCTTGCCCCTGCGGCGTCAGCCAGATCCAGAGGCGACGCTCGCGCACATAGAGCATGGCGAACACACCCAGGATCAGCAATGCACAGCCCAGGTAAACAATGGTCTTGCCCGGTGCACGTGCCACCTGGAATACGCTGGCCTGCAGTTGCGTGAAGTCGGTCAGCTGCAGGACCATGGGCGCCGGGTAGAAATAGGCGTCGCTGAGGGCCAGCACGGCCTGTGTCATGAAAACCTGTGTGGCCTCATCGGAAGCCAGGGGCTTGAGGCCGGCACGTTCACGCGCCACCTGCAGCAACTCGAACAGGGTGCCGTTGAGGATACGCACCAGCATCTCACCGGCTCGTCCGCGTTCGGCTTCGGGCACGTTTTTTTCCATGAAATCGGCCACGGCCTGCAGACCGCCCGGTGCCTGGCTGCCGGGCACCGGCTCGGCCCCCGAGAACATGCCCAGCGCACGCAGGGCCGAGGCATTGAGTTGCGGCATCAGGTCCTTGCGCGCTGGATCGACCACGCGCGCGGCATACCGGCGCACAGCCTGCGCACGCAGGGCGGGATCGGCCAGGGCTGCACGCAGGCGGAAGAATTCGTCCGTCGAACCCTGGGCATCGGCCGGTATGCGCAGGTAGCGGAAAGGCTCGGACGGTGTCTCGCGCATGCCCAGCAGGAAAACGGGCACCCCATCCCCCAGGTCGACCGGCAACATGTAGTTGCTGAATTCGCGCGCCTGGCCGGCTTCGTCGCGCAGCTTGTAGCTCACGCTGGGACCAACGTTGCGCTGGGTCTTTTTGGCGTCGGCCTTGTTGGCGGCACCAAGACGTTCGTCCAGCGCGGCACGCAGATCCACCTTGCGCACGTCCACGCCGGAAGGGCTGTTGGCCGCGAAGTTCTCTACATTGATCACACGCAGACCCGTGTACTCCAGCGTGAGCTTCTGGTTGCCGTTGCTGAGTTGCGAGCTGCCGCCGATCACGCCTTCGATCTCGAAGGGTTTGGTCGCAGCATTCATGGGCTGGGCCTTGAGGCGCACGGTCGAGCCGCCGTCGTCAAAGCTGGACTGGTAGATCTCGATGCCCTTGTAGCTGGCCGGGTGGTTGACCTCGACGCGCGCCTCCATCTTCTCGCCCGTGGCCTTGTCGTGGATCACGATCTCGCTGGCAAAAAGCTTGGGCATGCCGGTCGAGTAGTGCTCGACGATGAACTTCTTGAGTTCGATGGCGAAAGGCAGTTCCTGCAGCAGGATGCCGTCGGACTGGTTCAGGATGGCGGTGCTGGACTGCGTGCCCTCCGCCACCAGCAGATTGCCGCGGAAGGTCGGGTTTCGCTCGCTCAGGCGGTGCTCGGGTTTGACGTCGACAATCATGCCGCCGCCGTTGTAGGGCGTCTTGCCGCCCCACCACATCTGGGCGCGCACCATCAGGTCGCCGTCCAGCAGACCGCCCAGGCAAACCAGCACGATGGCGCTGTGCGCCGCCAGGTAACCCAGCTTGTTGGCCGCGCCGGCCTTGGCCGCCAGCATCCAGCCGCCACCCGATGAGTTATCGCGCTGCTGCAGTTTCACCTTCCAGCCCCCGGTGGCCAGCAGTCGGCCCAGGCGCTGCGCGGCGGCTTCGGGCGCATCGGCCAGCACTGCCTGGGCGCGGTGGTGGAAGGCCTGCAGGGATTGCTCCCGCATGTTTTCCTTGTAGGCCTTGAGGTCAGCCAGGATCTTGGGGGTGTTGCGGGCGATGCACAGCGAGGTGCTGGTGACCAGGAAGGCCAGGATCAGCAGGAACCACCAGGCGCTGTAGACGGCATAGAGATCGAGCTTGCCAAACACCTCGGCCCAGAAGGGGCCGAACTGGTTGACGTAATTGTTCAGCGGTTCGTGCTGTTTGAGCACCGTGCCGATGACCGAGGCAATGCAGATCACCGTCAACAGCGAGATGGAGAAACGCATTGACGACAGCAGCTCCACCGCCGCACGCAGGGTGCGGGAGGATGCGGGCAGTTCCAGGCCCTGGGTGGAGACGGTCATGGTGTGGGTCCGCAAAAAAACAAAAGGCGGGTCTTCATGCAAAGACCCGCCTGGGTAGGAGTGCCTGGAAGCCGCAGGGTTCCGTCAGCGGGCGTCTTGCCGGCATTGTGAACCAAACATCACCCAGCGCTTATTCATGCCAGGTTAAACCCGGCGGGGCACAGGTGTATGGCTTAACGCAGGCCGGCGATGTAATCGGCAACCGCCTTGATCTCGCGGTCGTTCATCTTGGCAGCCACCTGGGTCATGGGCAGGCTGTTCTTGCGGGTGCCGTCGCGGAAGGACTGCAGCTGGACGCTGGTGTAGTCGGCATGCTGGCCGCTCAGGCGCGGGTACTGGGCCGGGATGCCTGCGCCGTTGGGGCTGTGGCAGCCGGCACAGGCAGCGATCTGGCGGTCGGGAATACCGCCGCGGTAGATGCGCTCACCCAGGGCCACCAGGTCCTTGTCCTTGGCGAAACCGGGCTTGGCTTTCTGCGCGGCCAGCCAGCCGCCGATGTTCATCATGTCCTCATCGCTGAGCACCGCAGAAAACCCCTTCATCACGGCACTGTTGCGCTTGCCGGACTTGAACTCCTGCAGCTGCTTGGCCAGGTACTGGGGGTGCTGCTGGGCCAGCTTGGGGTTGGCCGGAATCGCCGAGTTGCCATCGGCGCCGTGGCAGGCGGCACAGACCGCAGTGAATTTGGCTTCGCCCTTGACCAGGTCAGGCTTGGCCGGCGCCGGAGCTTCCTGGGCGGCAAGTACGTAGGCTGGTGCTGCCAGCGCGGCAGCCATCATCAGGTGAGCAAGCAACTTCATGGTGGTTCGGTTGTGTGGTTGGAGCAAAACTGCCCGATTCTACAATGCAGGCCTAGGCACTCCTCCATCCATCATGTCCCCCCCCACCAAAACCACCACCCAGCCGCACCGTGGGGGCTCCCGGTCCGCACCTGCCAGCCCGCAAGCCGTCCAGGCCCTGGGCTGGTTGCACACGGCCCGTTTTCTGACCACGGCGCCGGAACTGCACTTCCTGCCCGCCCTGGACGTGCCGGAAATCGCCTTTGTCGGCCGCTCCAACGCCGGCAAGTCGACCTGCATCAACACCCTGACCCAGCAGAACCAGCTGGCCTTCGCCTCCAAGAAGCCCGGCCGCACCCAGCACATCAACCTGTTCGCCCTGGGCAAGCAGGGCGTGACCGACGCCGTGCTGACCGACCTGCCGGGCTACGGCTACGCTGCCGTGCCCAAGCAGGACAAGATCCGTTGGCAACAGGTCATGGCCAACTACCTGGTCACACGCGAAAACCTCAAGGCCATCGTGCTGATGTGCGACCCGCGCCACGGCCTGACCGAACTGGATCAGGTCCTGCTCGAAGTGATCCGTCCACGCGTGGAAGAGGGCCTGAAATTTCTGGTCATCCTGACCAAGGCCGACAAGCTCACGCGCAGCGAAGGGGCCAAGGCCCTGTCCATCATGAAGCTGCAGGCCGGCGGCGGCGAGGTGCGCCTGTTCTCGGCCACCAAACGCACCGGCATCGAGGACGTGGCCTGTCTTCTGTGGGACTGGGTCCATCCCGGCACCGATCTAGCATCTCCGCAGGACAGACCTGCGGAGATT
>JBEIPS010000172.1:0-2827 GCA_040376915.1 Hylemonella sp. | reverse complement strand
TCACAACTTCGCTGGCCGCTCAGGGGCAGCCCTCGGGGAGTGATGTACCTGAGCTGGTGCTGCACCCCTGGGTGACCCTGCCCACCGCACGCACGGCCGAGTCCTATTTCACCAACCTCAAGGACGGGGAGGTGAGGGAGTCGCCGCTGGTGGTGCGCTTCGGCTTGTCCATGCGCGGCATCGTGCCGGCCGGCAAGACCGCGGGGCGTGCCGGGCACCATCACCTGCTGGTCAACCAGCCGCTGCCGCTGGACTTCCAGCAGCCCCTGCCCTTCACCGAGAAGTACATCCACTTCGGCAAGGGGCAGATGGAGGCGGTGCTGAACCTGCCGCCGGGCAAGTACGAGCTGCGCATGCTGCTGGCCGACCAGGGGCATATTCCCTTTTTCGTCTACAGCAAGCCCGTGCACCTGACCATCAGCAAGCAGAACAAGGACGTGACACCGGCCAGCGTGCAGGGGCCGGCGCGCATCGAAATCATGAGCCCCGCAAAAAACGAGACCGTGCGCCCGCCCTTTCGCGTCCAGTTCCATGCCAGTGGCTACAACGTGTCGCATGTGGGAGGCAAGGTGCCGGATACGGGGCATTTCCGCCTGATCCTGGAACGGGAAGGCCGCAAGACCGAGGTGATGAATTTCACGGCCGGCCAGACCGAGGTCTGGCTCAACCCGCCGGCCGACGATTACACGCTGCGCCTGGAGCTGGTCAGCGTCACCACCAGCGCCGTGATGGCGCGTGCCGAGCCTTCCGCCCTCAAGGTCGTCGCGCGCTGAGGCGCGGTTTCAGAGGCGCAGCAGCGCCTGTGCCATTTCTGCGAAACCCGCGCCGCGTTCGCCCTGTGTGATGTAGCGTGGCTTGTGGCTGAGTTGGGCTTCGAACCGCCGGATATTGGCCACCCCCACGCTGTGCGGGAAGTGGTGGAACATCAGCTGGTCGTTGGTGGAGTCCCCCACATAGACCCAGCGTTCGATCTCGTCATCGAGCTGGCGGCCCAGCAGTTCACGCACGATCCAGCGTGCGCCGGCCAGCTTGTCGTGGCTGCCGATCCAGCCGTTGATGTGGATGCTGCTCACCGTGGCGTTCAGGCCCTCGGCGCGCATCAGTGCCACGGAGAGGTCTATTTTTTCCTGCGGCAGGTGCACGAACTCGCTGTGGTCGATGGCGATATCGGTCTCGCGCCCCGGGCTGTCCTGCGCCAGCGTGGCGCCCGGTACCTCGCGCAACACGCGCTGGGCGACCTGCTGCAGGCGGGTGTAGTTGCCCGCACGCGTGGCGGCGTCCTGCTGGTAAATCTTGCGTGTGCCGGTCTCGACCAGGGCCACGGCGCCGTTCTCGGCGACGATGGCGTCCACGGGCCAACGTTGCGCGAAAGGTACGCTCCAGCCCACGGGACGTCCTGTGACAGGGATCACGTGCAGTCCGGCGGCGCGCAGCGCGGCCAGGGCCTGCAAGGCGTCGGCTGTGATGGCGCCTTCGGTGGTCAGCGTGTCGTCGATGTCGGTCAGCACGCCGGTGATGCGGCGACGTTCTTCAGGAGGCCAGTGGGAGAGGGGCAGCATGGGGCTCATGGTGGACAATCAGCCCGACTTTACTTGAGACGCGCACATGAAAACGGAAGAACTGCCGGTGCAGGGCACACAGCATTGGGTGGTGCAGGAAGATGTGCGGCTGTTCATCTGGGAGAAATACCAGGGCAGTCCGCAAGGCAAGCCGGTGCTCGTACTGGCCCACGGTTCGGCCACGGCCGGGCGCGAGACCTTCGACCTCAAGGTGCCGGGTCGTCCCGAGTACAGCCTCATGGATTTCCTGGCACGCCGGGGCTTTGATGTCTTTGCGCCGGACATGCGCGGCTTCGGCAGTTCCACCCGGCCCGAGGGCCACATCACGACCGAGCAGGCCGCGGGGGACCTGGACGCCGTGGTGGACTTCATCCGCAAGTTGCGCGGCGTGTCGCAGGTGCAGCTGCTGGCCTGGTCCTGGGGTACGCAGTACGGCGGCCAGTTCGTGATGGCGCACCCGCACAAGGTGACACGCTACGCGGCCTATGCGCAGATGCATGCCCGCAGCCCGGACCTGGAGGCGCGCCGCTCGCGCCTGGCGACTTTCCAGCGCGCCCCCTACATCCGCATTTCCGAGCCCGGCTGGAAGCTGCGCTTCAACTCCATGACACCCGAATCGGTCAACGACCCGGTCGTGATGGACGCCTTCGCGCGTTCCGCAGCACTGGTCGAGACCAGATCGCCGACCGGCCCGCAGGTGGATCTGCTCACGCGCCAGCCGCTGATCGACCCGGCGCGCATCGTGGTGCCGGTCATGATGATCCACGGTCAATATGACGACGTGGCCGATCTGGACGGCCTGCTGCCCTTCTTCACGGCGCTGCCGAATCCCGACAAACGGTATGTGGTGATTCCGGAAGGTGGGCATATGCTGCATCTGCAGAAGGGCTACGCGCGCTTCCAGCACGCGGTGGCAGCCTGGTTCTCGGCCCCGGCTTGAAGGGGCAGCGCTTCTTCACAGACAAGGAGACGGCCATGCAGCAACGCAGACAGTGGGTGGCGGGAGGGCTGGCGCTGGCGCTGATGTCGGGGCTGACGGTCCATGCGCAGGAGTCCGGACGCATAGGCGTGGTGCTCATGCATGGCAAGGGCGGTCGTCCCGCGGGGCTGGTGGCCGAACTTGCGGCCAGCCTGCAGATGCGTGGCCTGCGCCTGCGCAATCTCGAGATGCCCTGGTCGGGCCGGCGCAATTACGACGTGGGCCCCGAGGCCGCCGAGGCCGAGGTGGCGCGGGCGCTGGAGGAGCTGCGACGCGAAGGTGCCGCGCG
>JBEIPS010000159.1:0-3349 GCA_040376915.1 Hylemonella sp. | reverse complement strand
GCCGCGCGCCACCATCAGGCCCTGGCTGCGCCGCGCGAAACCGATGATCTTGTGCAGGCCGGGCTTGAGCAGGGGCTTGTAGGTCGACTCGGCCAGCGAGCCCGCGCCCGGCTGCTGCACCGTGTGGAAACCCGCCATCACACAGCGCCCCTCGTTGAGCGCGCGCAGCGCGTCCACGCTGCCCATGAAACGCACGTCCAGGTGCAGCTGGTGCTGGTTGGCCGCATGCGTGCGCAGCGCGCTGAGCGCGTCGTCGTGGCTGGCATACAGCGTGAGCACGTGCACCGTGTCGTCGAAGGCCAGGGCGTAGGCGCGCTCCAGGTCGGCGCGCAGCGACTCGATCTGCGGGGACAGGCGGGCCTGGGCCTGGCGCTCGGCCCACAGCAGCTTGTGGCCGAACTCGCTCAGGCGCGCAGCCTGGCCTTTTTCCCAGATCAGCAGCTCGTTGCCCAGCTCGTTTTCCCAGCGCTTGAGTTCGCCCCAGACATGCCGGTAGGACAGGTCCAGCAGGCGCGCCGCAGCCGAGATCGAGCCGCTTTCCTGTACGGCATGCAGCATGTCCAGCAGGGGGTTGCGGATCAGGGCAGGCTGCTGCTGGGCCTGCGGGACGAAGGTGTAGTGGAACTGCAACCTATGCACGGTAATTCATATGGTGGGGTTTAGGGCGAATCCATACGATACCTGACAACAACTCTCGTTTATGTCGACCTTCACCGAAAGCGCGGTCACAGCGCTGCAACTCATTGCCGTCCTCGACCCCGCCCTGCTGGCCATCGTCGGCCGTTCGCTGGCCGTCAGCGCCACGGCCTGCGTCATCGCCTGCGTGCTGGGCGTGGTGCTGGGCGCCTGGCTGGGCGTGGCGCGTTTTGCCGGGCGCGACGCCGTGCTCACCCTGCTCAACACCCTCCTGGCCGTGCCTTCGGTGGTGGTAGGGCTGGTCGTCTACCTGCTGCTCTCGCGCTCCGGCCCTCTGGGCCACCTGGGCTGGCTCTTCAACTTCCAGGCCATGGTTCTGGCCCAGGCCATCCTGGTGCTGCCCGTGGCCACGGCCCTCGCGCGCCAGGTCATCGAGGACGCCGAGCGCCAGCACGGTGAACAGCTGCGTTCGTTGGGCGCGGGCACCGGCCTGCGCGGCCTGCTGCTGGCCTGGGACGAACGTTATGCCCTGCTCACCATGCTCATGGCCTCCTTTGGCCGCGCCATCTCCGAAGTGGGCGCCGTGATGATCGTCGGCGGCAACATCGACGGCTTCACGCGGGTCATGACCACGGCCATCGCGCTGGAAACCAGCAAGGGCGACCTGCCCCTGGCGCTGGCGCTCGGGCTGATCCTGCTGGCCGTGGTGCTGGGCCTCAACACCCTGATCGCTCTGGTGCGCCGCTGGCGCGAACGGCTCGAAGGCCGAGGTGGCGGCCTCGTCGTGCCCGTGGAGGTCGCGGCATGAGCGCCGTGCTCCCGTCCCCCGGTACCAGCCTGCAGGGCGTGGGTGCCGTCATGCAGCGCGCGGCCCGCCCGGTCTTCGAATTGCAGGCGGCCGATCTGGCCTTCGGTGCGCTGCGGGCCCTGCGTGACGTGAGCCTGCAGATCCAGCCCGGCGAGTCCGTGGCCCTGGTCGGCGCCAACGGCAGCGGCAAGAGCACGCTGCTGCGTGTGCTGCACGGCCTGCTGCGGCCCACGGCAGGCAGCTGCCTGACCGACGCCGGCCTGCGCCAGGCCATGCTTTTCCAGCGGCCTTTCATGCTGCGCACCAGCGCACGGAACAATGTGGCCCTGGCCCTGTGGCTGCGCGGCGCCCCCTGGCGCGAGGCCCGCAGCCGTGCGCTGCTCGCGCTGGAGCGCGTGGGTCTGCTGCCCCAGGCCGGCCAGCCGGCGCGCACCCTCTCGGGCGGCCAGCAGCAGCGCATGGCCCTGGCCCGCGCCTGGGCCATGCGGCCCGAGGTGCTGCTGCTGGACGAACCCACCGCCAGCCTGGACCCGCACGCCAAGCGCGAGGTCGAACAGCTCATCGCCGACTTCGCCGCCGGCGCCGACGGCCGGCCCATGACCGTGGTCTTCGCCAGCCACAACCTGGGCCAGGTCAAGCGCCTGGCCACCCGTGTCATCTACCTGGAGATGGGCCGCGTGCTGGCCGATCTGCCGGTGCAGGAGTTTTTCGATACCGCGCGGCTGCAAGCCGCTTCGCCATCCGCCGCATTGTTTGTCAAAGGAGAACTCGTATGAAGCAATTTAAATCCGCCTGTCTCAAGGCCGCTCTCGGTGTCACGCTGGCAGCTGCGGCGCTTGGCGTCTCTGCCCAGACCATCGTCATGTCCTCGACCACCTCCACCGAGCAGTCGGGACTGTTCTCGCACCTGCTGCCCGCCTTCAAGGCGGCCAGCGGCATCGACATCAAGGTCGTGGCCCTGGGCACCGGGCAGGCGCTGGACATGGCGCGCCGCGGCGACGCCGACGTCGTCTTCGTGCACGACCAGGTGGCCGAGGAGAAATTCGTCGCCGATGGCTGGGGCCTCAAGCGCCAGGCCGTCATGTACAACGACTTCGTGCTGATCGGCCCCAAGGCCGACCCGCTGGGTACCAAGGGCAGTGACATCGTCGCGGCGCTGAAGAAACTCGCGGCCGTCAACGGCCCCTTCATCTCCCGGGGCGACAAGAGCGGCACGCACGCGGCCGAACTGCGATTCTGGAAGATGGCCGGGCTGGAGCAGCAAAAGGGTAGCGGCTACAAGGAGTGCGGCTGCGGCATGGGCCCGGCGCTCAATATCGCGGCCTCCAGCGCTGCCTATGTGCTGGCGGACCGCGGTACCTGGCTCAACTTCAAGAACCGCGCCGATCTGGTCGTGCTGGTCGAGGGCGACAAGCGCCTGTTCAACCAGTACGGCGTGATGGTGGTCAACCCCGCCAAGCACCCGCAGGTCAGACAAGCCGATGCGCAGAAGTTCGTCGACTGGGTGGTTTCGCCCGCCGGCCAGAACGCCATCGCCGCCTATAAGATCGGCGGCGAACAGCTCTTCTTCCCGAACGCCGGCCAATAAGCGGGCCGTGTGGCATGAAACGCTACTTCAGCGTCCTGCTGGTGGTGCTGAGCGGTTGCGCCATGACTGAGCAGGCCGCCGTTCCCCCTGTGCCCGTGCCGGTCTACTCCGCGGGCAGTCTGCGCGAGGCACTCACAGCCATCGCTGTCGACTTCGAGGCGCGCAGCGGCCAGAAAGTCGCGCTGACCTTCGGCGCCTCCGGCCTGCTGCGCGAGCGCATCGAAAAAGGCGAGGGCGCGCAGGTCTTCGCCTCGGCCGACACCCAGCACCCCGAGCGCCTGGCCGCGCAGGGCGGCTGGCGCGCGCCGCAGGTCTTC
>JBEIPS010000094.1:0-7954 GCA_040376915.1 Hylemonella sp. | reverse complement strand
CCCCCGGCATGACGCTGATGAAGATGCCGCTGTTCTGCTGGACCTGGCTGATCACTGCCTACCTGCTGATCGCCGTGATGCCCGTGCTGGCCGGCGCCATCACCATGACGCTGACGGATCGTCACTTCGGCACCACCTTCTTCAATCCCGCCGGCGGCGGCGACCCGGTGATGTACCAGCACATCTTCTGGTTCTTCGGCCACCCCGAGGTGTACATCATGATCCTGCCGGCTTTCGGCATCGTCAGCGCCATCGTGCCCGCCTTCGCCCGCAAGCGCCTGTTCGGCTACGCCTCCATGGTGTATGCCACGGCCTCGATCGCCATCCTGTCCTTCATCGTGTGGGCGCACCACATGTACACCACCGGCATGCCGGTCACCGGCCAGCTGTTCTTCATGTACGCCACCATGCTGATCTCCGTGCCCACCGGCGTGAAGATCTTCAACTGGCTGGCCACCATGTGGAAGGGCTCGATGACCTTCGAGTCCCCCATGCTGTGGGCCGTGGGCTTCATCTTCGTGTTCACCATGGGCGGCTTCACCGGCCTGATCCTGTCCATGGCACCGGTCGACATCCAGCTGCAGGACACCTACTACGTGGTGGCCCACTTCCACTACGTGCTGGTGGCCGGTTCCCTGTTCGCCATGTTCGCCGGCATCTACTACTGGCTGCCCAAGTGGACCGGCCGCATGTACGTCGAAAGTCGCGGCAAGCTGCACTTCTGGTGGTCGATGATCTCCTTCAACATCACCTTCTTCCCGATGCACTTCCTGGGTCTGGCCGGCATGCCCCGTCGTTATGCCGACTACCCCATGCAGTTCGCTGACTTCAACGCCATCGCCACCGTCGGCGCCTTCGGCTTCGGTCTGGCCCAGGTCTATTTCTTCGTCGCCGTCGTGCTGCCCGCCATGCGTGGCCAGGGCGAGAAGGCCCCGCAGAAGCCCTGGGAAGGCGCCGAAGGCCTGGAGTGGGAAGTGCCCTCGCCGGCCCCCTTCCATACCTTCGAAACCCCCCCGAAGCTGGACGCCACGGCGACCAAGGTCATCGGCTGAACCTGAAGCGCAAGCCTGAGCCATGACACCCGAACAGAAAAAAGCCAATCTGCGCATGGGGCTGGTCCTGGCCTCTGTCGCCCTGGTCTTTTTCCTGGGCTTCGTGGCCAAGTTCGTGTTCTTCGGCAAGTGACGAAGCGGCCATGAACCTGCGACGCGAAAACGTCCAAATGGTGGGCAAGCTGGCCATCGTGGTGGCCGGCATGTTCGGCTTCGGTTATGCCCTGGTGCCCATCTACAAGGCCATCTGCGAGTTCACCGGGGTCAACATCCTGGCCATCGGTGAGCGCGACGTGCCTGGCCGCAGCACGGCAGTGCCGGGCAACACGCAGGTCGACAGCAGCCGCACCATCACGGTCGAATTCGACGCCAACGTGCGCGGCCCCTGGAGCTTCAAGCCCGCGCAGCGTTCGCTGCTGGTGCATCCGGGCGAAATGACCACCGTGATGTACGAGTTCGAAAACGTGCAGGACCGCCGCATGTCGGCCCAGGCCATCCCGAGTTACGCCCCGCGTCAGGCAGCAGCGCACTTCAACAAGCTGGAGTGCTTCTGCTTCAACGAATACACGCTGGCACCGGGCGAAAAGAAGAGCTGGCCGGTGGTCTTCGTGATCGACCCCAAGCTGTCCAGGGACGTGAACACCATCACGCTGTCCTACACCTTCTTCGAGGTGGGCAGCAAGACGCCGCCAGCACCACCGGGCTCGACGGCCGCAGGCAAGGGCACGGAGGCCGGGGCATGAGCAGTGCGCAGGCATCCAAGGGCTCGTTCTGGGCGACGGTCAAGGCCGTGGCCTGGTCTTTCCTGGGCGTGCGCAAGAGCAGCGATTTCCAGGATGACATCGGACGTCTCAAGCCCTACCACATCATCGCGGTGGGGCTGATCGGTGGCATCCTGCTGGTAGTGAGTTTGATTGCATTGGTGAACTGGATCGTGGCCAAGTAAGGCTAGACACCAGACACCTGAAAATTTGAGAGAAGCAGAACCGGAAGGAATGGAGCAAACATGAGTTCGACTACACACGGCGGCACCCCGTACTACTACGTGCCCGGACCGTCCCGCCATCCCGTGATGGCGGCGATCGGCCTGTTCTTTGTCATCCTGGGCGCCGGGCAGTGGGTCAATGGCGCCGGCTGGGGCAAGTACTCCCTGCTGCTGGGCCTGGTGTGGTGGCTGGTGGTGCTGTTCCAGTGGTTCCGCGAAGCCATTGCCGAGAGCGAAGGTGGCCAGTACGGCCACAAGATCGACATCTCCTTCCGCTGGAGCATGACCTGGTTCATCTTCTCCGAAGTGATGTTCTTCGGCGCCTTCTTCACCGCCCTGTGGTGGACCCGCGTGCACTCCGTGCCGGCGCTGGGCAGCCTGGACAACGCCCTGCTGTGGCCCGACTTCAAGGCCGTCTGGCCTAGCGTCGCCGCGGGTGTCACCGCTTCGCCGGCCGGCATCATCGAGCCCTTCCAGACCATGGGCCCCTTCTGGCTGCCCACGATCAACACGGCCCTGCTGCTGACTTCCGGTGTCACGCTGACCATCGCCCACCACGCCCTGCGTGACGGCAACCGCAGCAAGACCCTCGGCTTCATGTGGGTCACCGTGCTGCTGGGCCTGACCTTCCTGTTCGTGCAAGGCTACGAGTATGCGCACGCCTACAGCGACCTGAACCTCAAGCTCTCGTCGGGTGTCTACGGCTCCACCTTCTTCATGCTGACCGGCTTCCACGGTTTCCACGTGTTCGTCGGCATGCTGATGCTGTTCTTCATCACCCTGCGCCTGCAAAAGGGCCACTTCACAGCGGACCGCCACTTCGGTTTCGAAGGCGCCGCCTGGTACTGGCACTTCGTGGACGTGGTATGGCTGGGTCTGTACATCCTCGTCTACTGGATGTGAGGGGCGCGGCTACTGCGCGGGCTTGATCCGTCGTTGCGGGGGCCGTCGGGAAATCCTCACGTACCTCAAGGTACGCTCCGGTTTCCCGCCACCCGCGCCTAGGCTGAAGCCCGCTCGCTACGCCGCGAGGCGTAGTTGAGCCGATAAAAATAAAAGCCGCGTTGAGCGGCTTTTATTTTTATTGAACGGGACGCTTACTGGCCGGGCCGAATGCCGGTGGGCTGGATGTAGCCCAGCTTCCAGGCGATCAGGATGCAGACGAAGATCAGGATGGAAAAACCCACGCGAAAGGCGAGGGCGCGCACCATGTTGCTGGTCTTGGGCTTGCCGTCGCGGCCGTCGCGCATCATGAAGAACAAGGCCGAACCCAGGCTGGCGATGATGGCCAGGAAGGCCAGGGCGACGAGGTATTTCATGGACAGGATTATCGCGTGAGTCTGAAAATGCGCTTCTGGCTGGTCACCCTGGCTGCGCTGCTGGCCCTGGCGGTGACGTTGGCGCTGGGGCGCTGGCAGCTGGGCCGTGCCGCCGAGAAAGAGGCACTGCAGGCCAGCATCGACGCGCGCGCCGACCTGCCCCTGCTCGATGCCCGCAGCCTGGCGGGCGATTTTGACCGTGATGCCCTGCTGCACCGTCGTATCACTGCCGACGGGCAGTGGGTGGCGGAGCGCACAGTGTTTCTGGACAACCGGCAGATGCATGGGCGTCCGGGATTTTTTGTGCTGACCCCCATGCGCCTGGACAACGGCCTGGCCGTGCTGGTGCAGCGGGGTTGGGTGCCGCGCAATTTCGAGGATCGCACGCGCGTGCCGCAGATCACCACGCCGACGGGCCCGGTCCGCGTGGAAGGGCGTATCGCCCTGGCGCCTTCCAGGCTCTATGACATGGGCGAGGCCGGGACGGGGGTAATCCGGCAAAATCTTGATCTGGCCCAGTTCCGGCTTGAAAGCGGCTTGCCCCTGGTGGCCCTGTCGATCCAGCAGACCGGGGTGTCGGCCGATGAACTGCAACGCGACTGGCCGCAGATCAACACCGGGGTCGACAAGCATTACGGCTACGCGTTTCAATGGTTCGGGCTGAGTGCCCTGATAACACTTCTTTATGTCTGGTTCCAAATTGTCAAAAGATACACGCGCCGCTTCGCCTGAAGGCGGCGACCACGTGCTCGGGCTGACCGTCTATGACCTGCCCGCGCCGACCCAGGCGCTGGCCGAGGAGACGCGCCGCACCCGCATCGGACGCTGGAAGATGGTCGCCCTGCTGCTGGTCAGCGCGGCGCCGGTGATCGCCTCCTACTTCACCTACTACGTCATCCGTCCGGAAGGGCGGCGCAATTTTGGCGAACTCGTCGATCCTCAGCGTCCCATGCCCGAACTGCTGGGCCTGGACCTCGAGGGTCGCACGCACAAGCTGACCGGGCTCAAGGGGCAGTGGCTGCTGGTCAGCGTGGGCAGCGGCAGCTGCAACGAGCTCTGCGTGCAGCAGCTCTACTTCCAGCGCCAGCTGCGTGAAAGCCTGGGCAAGGAGCGGGATCGCCTGGACCGGGTCTGGCTGGTCAACGACATGCAAGCCATCCCGGCCGATTTGCAGGCGGGATTGCAGGATGCGACGGTGTTGCGCGTGCCGGCCGAGGAACTGGCGCGCTGGCTGGCGCCGGCCCCTGGCCATGAGATCGGCGAACACCTGTACGTGGTGGACCCCATGGGCAACTGGATGATGCGCTTCCCGGCGCGCCTGGATGTCGAGACGGCCGCCAAGGCCAAGCGTGACCTGGAGCGCCTGTTGCGTGCTTCCAGTTCCTGGGACAAGGCCGGTCGCTGAAACCATGGACGCTCCCTACGACTTCAGCCCGGTGCTGCGCCTCATGCTCATGGGCCTGGCGCTGGCCGGCGGGCCGCTGGCCTGGGTCTGGCTGCGCCAGCGCCAGGCTGGCAACGCACGCCGCCTGCAGGCGCTGACGGTGCTCACGCTGTTCCTCACCTTCGACCTCGTATTGTTCGGCGCCTTCACCCGTCTGACCGACTCGGGCCTGGGCTGCCCGGACTGGCCGGGCTGCTACGGCAATGCCAGCCCGGTGGGCGCGCATGCCGAAATTTCCGCCGCGCAGCAGGCCCTGCCCAGCGGTCCCGTGACGCACGGCAAGGCCTGGGTCGAGATGATCCACCGCTACCTGGCCACCGGCGTGGGCGTGCTCATTCTGGTGCTGGCCGCCGTCAGCTGGCGCGAGCACCTGCGGCAGCCGCGCAGTGAGGCCGGAGCACCCAGCCCCTGGTGGGCCACGCTCACCCTGGTCTGGGTCTGCGTGCAGGGCGCCTTTGGCGCGCTGACCGTCACCATGAAATTGTTCCCGGCCATCGTCACCCTGCACCTGCTGGGCGGACTGCTGCTGCTGGCCCTGCTGTGCCTGCAGGCCGTGCGTTATGCGCAGATGCACGACGCGGCGGCTACGCGTGCGGCGCCCCAGCACCTGCGCACCTGGCTGGGGTGGAGCCTGGGCCTGCTGACCCTGCAGATCGCACTGGGCGGCTGGGTCAGCACCAACTACGCCGTGCTGGCCTGCACCGAGTTCCCGGCCTGCCAGGGCAGCTGGTGGCCCGAGATGAATTTCGCGCAGGGCTTCGAGATCTGGCGTGAGCTGGGCCTGAGCAGCACCGGTGAGCACATCAGTTTCGCGGCCCTCACGGCCATCCATTACGCGCACCGCCTGCTGGCGTATGTCGTGATTGCCGTGCTGGCGTGTCTGGCCTGGCGCTTGTGGACCTTGCCGCAATGGCGCGGTGCGGCGCGCTGGCTGGCCGCGCTGCTGCTCCTGCAATTCCTCAGCGGCCTGAGCAACGTCGTGCTGGACTGGCCGCTGCTGGCGGCCGTGCTGCACACCGGCGGCGCTGCCGGTCTGGTCGTCTTGCTGACCTGGAGCCTGGCCAGCAGCCAGTTGGCCCCTGCCTCCCCCGTTCCTGTTTCGAGTTCTGTCGCATGAGTGCCTCCACCTTCACCTCCGCGACCGCCGTGTTCAGCCAGTTCTATGCGCTGACCAAGCCGCGGGTTGTCCAGCTCATCGTCTTCTGTGCTCTCATCGGCATGGTGCTGGCCGTGCCTGGCCTGCCGCGCTGGCCTGAATTGCGCCTCATGCTCATCGCCTGCGTCGGCATCTGGCTCGTGGCCGGTGCGGCCGCGGCCTTCAACTGCATCGTCGAAAAAGGCATCGATGCCAAGATGAAACGCACGGCCTGGCGCCCGACCGCCAAGGGTGAGCTCAGCGATGTGCAGACCCTGCTGTTCTCGGCTGTGCTGTGTGCCGCCGGCTCGGCCCTGCTGTACTTCTGGATCAACCCGCTGACCATGTGGCTGACCTTCGCCACCTTCGTCGGCTACGCGGTGATCTACACCGTCATCCTCAAGCCCCTGACGCCGCAGAACATCGTGATCGGCGGGGCTTCGGGCGCCATGCCGCCGGTGCTGGGATGGTCTGCCATGACCAACGACGTCGGCCCCGAGGCGCTCATCCTCTTCCTCATCATCTTCCTCTGGACACCGCCGCACTTCTGGGCCCTGGCCCTGTACCGTGTCGAGGACTACCGCAAGTCCGGCCTGCCCATGCTGCCGGTCACGCACGGCAACGAGTTCACGCGCCTGCAGATCCTGCTCTACACCCTGGTCCTGTTCTCGGCCTGTCTCATGCCATTTGCCTATGGCATGAGCTCCTGGCTCTACCTGGCTGCGGCCGTGGTTTTGAGCATCGGTTTCTTTGCCTATGCCTTCAGGCTGTGGCGCAACTACTCGGACGAACTGGCGCGCCAGACTTTCCGCTTTTCGCTGATTCACCTCAGCGTGCTGTTTGCAGCCCTGCTGCTCGACCATTACCTGCTGTGAGGCCCCATGCTTAAACGTTCCCTGCTCCTCTTCGTCGCCGCCCTGTCCCTGCTGCTGGGCGCCTGCTCGGACGGCGGCAAGCCTTCCTTCAGCGCCATCGACCTGACCGGTGCCGACTATGCCAAGGATTTCGCGCTGACCGACCACAACGGCCAGGCGCGCACGCTCAAGGACTTCCAGGGCAAGATCGTCGTGATGTTCTTCGGCTACACGCAGTGTCCCGATGTCTGCCCCACCTCCCTGACCGAGCTGGCCGCGGTGAAGAAGCTGCTGGACAAGGACGGCGACAAGGTGCAGGGCCTCTTCGTCACGGTCGATCCCGAGCGCGACACGCCCGGCATCATGAAGAGTTACATGGCCAACTTCGACCCGACCTTCCTGGCCCTGTACGCAGCCACGCCGGAGAAGCTGGCCGCGGTGGCCAAGGACTACAAGGTCTATTACAAGCGTGTCGATGGCAAGACGCCCACCAGCTACACCATGGACCATTCGGCGGGCATGTACATCTATGACACGCAAGGCCGGCTGCGCCTGTACTCGCGTTATGGCAGCGGGGCGGGGGCGCTGGTTTCGGACATCAAGCTGCTGTTGCAGGAGAAGTGACGCTTTGTTGCTTCGGTGGAGCCCGCCGCTGCGCGGGCTTTTTCTTTTTCTGGCTTTGGAGTTTGCTGGCGTGGCATTGCCGGGATGTGCGCCCGGCAGCGCACTCACTTTCTCTTGCTTCGCCAAGAGAAAGTAAGCAAAGAGAAGGCGAGCCGGATACCAATACCGAATTCCACAAGGACGCGCCACGGCGCGTCCTTGTTTGGCTGTCTTGTCTTTGGTTGTTGGTTCCCTATGCCGTGTGGCAGGGCTGAGCAGCGCAGCAGCGGGCGGATCAGGGCGGGCGTTGTTTGAGCGCAGCGAGTTTAGCCCGACCCCGCCCGATGCGAGCAGCGCAAGGAACCGCGTAGCGGCCCTGACTTCGGCTCGCCTTTCTTTTGGGTACTTTGCTTTGGCGAAGTGTATGGACCGGAGACATGGGAAACAGGTGTTCGGAGACATAGGAAACACCTTGGCCGGTCAATTGGAAGTCATCTTTCCGCTCATGTCCAGGCGCATGAAGCGGTGGTGGCAGAAGAACACATCGAAACAGCCGTCCCTG
>JBEIPS010000052.1:0-17232 GCA_040376915.1 Hylemonella sp. | reverse complement strand
GCGGCGGTGATCTGCTCCGAGGCCTTTGCGCAAAAGCACAAGCTCAACCGCTCGGTGCGCATCCGCGCCCAGGCCATGACCACCGACACGGCCACCACCTTCGAGGCCCGCGACATGCGTGAAGTGGTCGGCTTCTCGATGGCGAAGGAAGCCGCACGCCAGGTCTACGAACAAGCCGGTGTGTCCCCGCAGGACGTGGACGTGGTGGAGCTGCACGACTGTTTCGCGCAGAACGAACTCATCAGCTACGAAGCCCTGGGCCTGTGCCCCGAAGGCGGCGCCGAAAAATTCGTGATGGACGGCGACAACACTTACGGCGGCCGGTTCGTCACCAACCCCTCGGGCGGCCTGCTCAGCAAGGGGCATCCCCTGGGCGCCACGGGCCTGGCCCAATGCACCGAGCTCGTCCAGCAGCTGCGCGGCCAGGCCGGCGCGCGCCAGGTGCCCGAAGCACGACTGGCCCTGCAACACAACCTGGGCCTGGGCGGCGCCTGCGTGGTGACGCTGTACGAGCGGGCCTGAAGCCAGGCCCGGCGATGCCCGCGCAGCCCACCATTGCCGACCTGCCGGGCCTGGGCCCGAAGTCCCGCCAGATGCTGGCGCAGGCCGGCATCCACAGCATCGGGGATTTGCGCGCACTGGGCGCCATCGTCACCTATGTGCGCACCAAACGCGCGGTTGGCTGCGTGAGCCTCAACCTGCTCTGGGGTCTTGAATCCGCCCTGACCGGCCTGCCCTGGCAACAGGTCGCGCGCGAGCAGCGCACCAGCCTGCTGCTCGCCCTGGAAGACTACGAACGCCGCCACCCTGCGCGCTGAGCGAAAGCCGCTGCTTGTGCGCGGATCTTGGCGCCGCGCAACGCTGGTCTCAATGCGTGATCACCACCAGCACGCTGCAGGGTGCATGCTCGATCAGCGATTTGGAGATGGAGCCCCGCCACCAGCGCGCGGCCCAGCCCTCCAGGTGCTTGTGCCCCAGCACGATCAGGTCGGCACCCATGCGGCTGGCCGCGCGTGCGATTTCGCGCACGGGGTCGCCGGTCACCACCTCACCGCGTGCGCTCAGCCCGGATTCCTTCAGCCGGCGCAAGCCCGTGTCGAGGATGGCCTGGTAGCGGTTCCTTTCGCTTTCCTCCAGGGAGTCGTCGTACACCCCGCCCTCGGGCCCCATGGTGGTGATGGGCAGGGGCATCACGGCAATGAGCGTCAGTTCGGCCTGGCTCCATTGCGCGATTTCGTGGCTGTCCAGCAGGGCCTGCTGGCCGGGGGCCGAACCGTCGTATGCAAGCAGGATTCGTTTGTACATGTGGCACCTATGGATCGTGGATGTATCTGCCGGTTCCCGCCGCCAACAGGCGCACTCGACATGGCTGTTCGCAGAAGCGCCACCAACGCAGCGGTACACCTGCGCGAATTCTAGGCATTTCACACCGGGACGACAAACCGGGCCGGGGCGAGTAGGGAAAAACCCGCCCGCAGGGACGGTAGGTGCTTGAACCCAAGGCCAGTTCCGTTCAAGATAGAGCATCCCCCTCCCTCCAGAAAAATCACCTCGCGGTGCTCCGCGGGCATGCGCTCATGAAGACTTCATTGCACAGCCTCCAGCAGACCCGCCGCCACGACGGGCGTTTCCTCTCGACCCGTCAGGCAAGCCGGGCCCTGGCCGCCCCCCTGACACCCGAGGATTGCGCGATCCAGTCGATGGCGGACGCCAGCCCGGTCAAGTGGCACCTGGCGCACACCACCTGGTTTTTCGAAACCTTTGTGCTGATGCCACACCAGGCGGGTTATGTCCCGTTTGATCCGTCCTATCGTGTGCTCTTCAATTCCTACTACCACTCGATCGGGGACCGCCATCCCCGGCCCGAGCGGGGCCTGCTCTCGCGCCCGGGACTCGATGAGGTGCTGGTCTACCGTGAACATGTCGACGCGGCTATGCTCGAGCTGCTGGCCGGGGCGCGGCCGCCCGAAACCGACGCCTTGATCGAACTGGGTCTGCAGCATGAACAGCAGCACCAGGAGCTCATCCTGACCGACCTCAAGCACCTGTTCTCGCGCAGCCCCCTGAAACCTGCCTACCAGCGGCAGCTGCCCCTGACCCCGATGGGCACGCAGACACGACGGTGGGTAGCTTTCGAAGAAGGTCTGCACGAGATCGGGCACGCCGGCCCGGGTTTCTGCTTCGACAACGAGACGCCCCGGCATCGCGTCTGGCTCGAAGCGTTTCAGCTCGCATCACACCCCGTGACCAACGGCGATTTCCTGGAGTTCATCGAGGATGGGGGCTACCAGCGGCCCGAGCTATGGCTCTCGGTCGGGTGGGACACGGTGACGGCCCGTGGCTGGCGGTCGCCCGAATACTGGGAACAGCGGGCCGGTGGCTGGGTCAGCTTTACGCTCCATGGCGAAGCGCCCGTCGATCCGCACACCCCCGTCTGCCACATCAGTTTCTACGAAGCCGAAGCCTTTGCCCGCTGGGCCAGGGCGCGGCTGCCGACGGAAGCCGAATGGGAACGTGCCGCGGGCGCCACCGCGCGCACCGGCAACTTCCTGGAGAGCGGCGCGCTGCACCCGCTGGCCCAGCGCGAGACGCTGGGCGACGGGGGCCTCGCCCAGCTCTACGGCGATGTCTGGGAATGGACACGCAGCGACTACGGCCCCTACCCTGGTTTCCACTGCGCCGACGGTGCGGTCGGCGAGTACAACGGGAAGTTCATGAGCGGGCAGTACGTGCTGCGCGGCGGTTCATGCGCGACCCCCGCCAGCCATGTCCGCGCCAGCTACCGCAACTTCTTCCCGCCCGCGGCGCGCTGGCAATTCACGGGCCTGCGCCTGGCTCGCGACGCCGCATGACAGCCCCACCAGGCCATGGCGGAAACAGCGAAACACTGATCTAACGCAGAGTCTGCTGCCGGCACAGGCGCACAATGGCGTATCGTCGCAGCCGCGCGGCCCATGGGCCGACGCCGGCCCCATCCCCCTGCCCACGCCTGCCTCCCATGCTCAGTTTCCTGCCTGCCCTCGTCAAGGGCATCCTCGCCTCCCTGCTGCTCGCGATCAACACCCTGTTCTGGTGCGCGCTGCTCTTCACGCTGGCCCTGCTCAAGCTGGTCCTGCCCTTTCGGGCGGTGCGCCAGGCCATCGACCCGGCCCTCAACACCATCGCCACCGCCTGGATCGCCTGCAACAGCGCCTGGATGCGGCTCACGCAAAACACCAGCTGGGACGTGCAGGGCGTGGCCGAGCTGCCCTACCAGGGCTGGTACCTGGTGAACTGCAACCACCAGTCCTGGGTGGACATCTTCGTGCTGCAGCATGTGATGAACCGGCGCATCCCCATGCTCAAGTTCTTTCTCAAGCAGCAACTCATCTACGTGCCGGTGATCGGCCTGGCCTGGTGGGCGCTGGACTTCCCCTTCATGCGCCGGCACGGCAAGGCCGCCCTGCGCAAGAACCCGGACCTGCGCCGGCAAGACCGCGAGACCACCCGCCGCGCCTGCCAGAAATTCGCCCGCGTGCCCACCAGCGTGATGAACTTTGCCGAGGGCACGCGTTTCACCGCAGCCAAGCACCAGTCCTCAGCCTCGCCCTACCGCCACCTGCTCAAGCCCAAGGCCGGCGCCCTGGCCCTGGCCCTCAACGCCATGGGCGACCAGTTCCATGCCATGGTTGACGTCACCATCGTCTACCCCGACGGCGCCCCCACCTTCTGGCAGTTCCTCTGCGGCCGCACACCCCGCGTGATCGTGCGGGCCCGGCAGTTGCCCATCCCGGCCGAGTTCTGCGTCGGTGACTACGAAGACGATTCGGAATTCCGCGGCCGCTTCCACCGCTGGCTGGCGGCCATCTGGGAAGAGAAGGACGCGCAGATCGCCGCACTGCTGCGCGGCTGAGCGACCGACCCGGTCGGTGCGCGCGTCACCGGCCGCGGCCGCCCCCGCCCGTGGTGGAGGCCGCGTGCTCGACGATGAAGTCCTTGAGCCGCACCAGCGACGCATCTTCCAGCGCTTCGGTGCGACACCACAGGTAGATATTGCGCGGCATCGAAGGCGCAGCGACCTCCAGTTCCCGCACACCCGAGCCGGGCCCCAGCAGGCGCATCGGGTACTTGGGCAGCACCGACAGGTGCCGTCCCTGCGCCAGGATGCGCAGCAGCATGGCGGCGTCGCCCACCATCGTGATGCTGGGGCGCGCCCGCTCCACGCCGGCCCGACGCAGCATCTCGCGCACGTTCTCGTCGATGAGCGACGCCGCGCCCAGACTCACCCATTCCAGATCCAGCGATCGCGCATGTGCCAGTCCCCCTGCCTGCGCCAGCGGGTGTGCGTCGCCGCAGAAGATGCCGATCTCGTCCTCGACGAGCAGGAAACGCTCCACGCCGGGCGGCGGCTTGTCCAGCCAGGACGGCGCGATCACGAAGTCCTGCATCCCGTCGACGAGCTGGTCCACCAGCAGGTGGGGCCGGTCGCTCTGGATCGTCATCGCGTAACGAGGCTGCGCGGCCGCCAACACCGCCACCAGACCTGGGACAAAGGCCATGCCCACCAAGGGCCCGGTGCCCAGACGGATGGTGTGCCGAAAGCCGCTGCGATGCCGCGCGCAGGCTTCGTCCGCGTCGCGCATGCGTCGCGCAATGGCCCGGCCCTCCCGCGCCAGCACCTCACCCAGGGCCGTGCTGCGCACGCCGAAGCGGCTGCGCTCAAACAGCTTGCCGCCCGCATGCACCTCCAGCGCCTGCATGCTGTGGGTCAGCGTGGGCTGGGTCAGGTGCAGCAGCCGGCTGGCTTTGCTGAGCGATCCGCACTCCAGGATGGTCGCGAGTTGGACGAGTTGCCGTGGCTCCATAGATTATTTTTAATTCAATGCATTAAAAATCAATTTTACGTATGTCAGGCGCGCTGTTACCTTCACCTCCCATGAGACCCAACATCATCTATATCGTGGCCGACGACCTCGGCTTCGCAGACCTCGGCTGTTATGGCGGGCGCAATGCGCAGTTCGGCCCGGTCTCGCCCCATATCGACGCCCTGGCCGCCGGCGGCCTGCGCCTGACCGAGGGTTATTCGAACTCGCCCGTGTGCTCGCCCACGCGCTTCGCGCTGATCACCATGCGCTACCAGTACCGCCTGCGTGGCGGCATGGAAGAACCCATCAACAGCCGCAGCAAGGGCAACCCGCGCCTGGGCCTGCCCCCCGAACTCCCCACCCTGCCCTCGCTGCTGCGTGACGCCGGCTACGCCACCGCGCTCGTGGGCAAGTGGCACCTGGGCTACCCGCCCAGCTTCGGGCCGCTGCGCTCGGGCTACGACGAGTTCTACGGCATCATGGCCGGCGGCGTGGACTACTTCTCCCACTGCTCGGGCAAGGGCGACCACGACCTCTACGCCGGCGAAGAAGAGCACCACGAAGTGGGCTACCTCACCGACCTGCTCTCGCAGCGCGCCGTCGACTACGTGCAGCGCCGTGCCGAAGCCGCGCGCTGCGGCCAGCCCTTCTTCCTCAGCCTGCACTACACCGCGCCCCACTGGCCCTGGGAAACCCGCGACGACGCGCACCTGGCCGAGGAGGTGAAAGACAACCTCTTCCACCTGCACGGCGGCAGCGTGGAGACCTACCGCCGCATGATCCACCACATGGACGAAGGCATAGGCGCGCTGGTGGCCGCGCTGCGCGCGCAGGGCCTGCTGGACAACACGCTGATCGTCTTCACCAGCGACAACGGCGGCGAGCGTTACTCCGACAACTGGCCCCTGGTGGGCGGCAAGATGGACCTCACCGAAGGCGGCATCCGCGTGCCATGGATCGCCCACTGGCCGCGTGTCATCCCCGCCGGCAGCAGCAGCGCGCAGCACTGCATGACCATGGACTGGTCGGCCACCCTGCTGGATGTCGGAGGCGGCAAGCCATCGCCCGACTTCCCCATCGACGGCGTCTCGCTGGCGCGCGTGCTGCGCCAGCCGTCCGACACCTTCGAGCGCCCGCTGTACTGGCGCATGAACCATCGCCACCAGCGCGCCCTGCGCCAGGGGCCGTGGAAGTACCTCAAGGTGGACGAGCACGAGTACCTGTTCAACATCGAGCAAGACGCCCGCGAACGCGCCAACCTGGCCGCCCGCGAGCCCGAACGCCTGGCGCGCATGCGCCAGGAATGGCTGCGCTGGGAAACCACCGTGCCCGCCATCCCCGAGGACGCCACCGTCAGCCTGGGCTACTCGGTCAAGGACATGCCGCAGCGCTGACCAGGTAACCCCACACACAACGACGAGGAGACACCATGAACCGAACCACCACCCTGCCCGCCCTGGCCGCCGCCCTGCTGCTGAGCCTGGCCTCGCTCAACGCCCCGGCCCAGCAATGGCCCGAGCGGCCCATGCGTGTCATCGTGCCCCTGCCGCCGGCCGGGCCGAGCGACATCGTGCTGCGCGGCGCCGCGCCCAAGGTGCAGGAGATCCTCAAGCAGCCCCTGGTCATCGACAACAAGCCCGGCGCCAACGGCAACATCGGCACCGCCGAAGCCGTGCGCGCCGCACCGGACGGCTACACCTGGCTGTGGACCACCGACACCACGCTCACGGTCAACCCGCATGTCTACGAGAAGATGCCCTTCAAAGCCGCCGACCTGCAACCGGTGATCCGCGCCAGCGCCTTCAGCCAGACCCTGGTGTGCAACCCCGGCGTCGGCCTCAGGACGGTGGCCGATCTGGTGAAGAAGGCGCGCAGCACGACGATGACCTACGCCACGGGCGGCGCGGGATCGCCCGGCCACCTCACCACCGAACTGTTCAGCGCCGCCGCGGGCATCCAGATGACGCACGTGCCCTACAAGGGCCCGGCCCCCGCCGTGCAGGACATGCTGGGCGGTCAGGTGGAGTGCGGCTTCCTCGCCGGCCCCACCGTGCTGCCCCATGTGAAGGCCGGCAAGCTGGTCGCCCTGGCCGTCTCGGGCGCCAAACGCTCGCCTCTGCTGCCCGACGTGCCCACGGTCGCCGAGGCCGGCTACCCCGGCTTCGACGCCACCTTCTCGCTGGTGCTGTTCGCACCGAAGAACACCCCCGCCGCCATGGTGCAGAAGATGCACGACGCCATGGCGGTGGCGCTCAAGAGCCCGGAGCTGGTGGAGCGGCTCGCGCTGTCGGACCAGAGTGTCGTCGCCGGCGATGCAGCTGAAACCGCCGCCCGCCTGGCGCAGGACACGCAACGCTGGGGCGAGGTGGCCCGCCGCATCAAGCTCAAGCTGGACTGAGTGCCCCCTTAAAAAAGAACGATCGAGGAGACCCGCATGAACACCATCCACCGTGCCCGCCGCAAGCTGGCGCTGGCCCTGACCGGCGCCTGCCTGCTCACCCCCTGGGTCGCCGGTGCGCAAGCGCCCGCCTGGCCGAGCAAGCCGGTCACGCTCATCGTCGGCACCCCGCCCGGCGGCGCCATCGACGCCTACGCCCGCGCCCTGGCCCAGCAGCTGGGCAAGGTCACCGGCGGCACCTTCCTGGTCGACTACAAGCCCGGCGCCAACGGCAACATCAGCGCCGAGTTCGTGCAGAAGGCGCAGCCCGACGGCCACACTCTGTGGATCGGCACCCAGGCCATGATGACCATCAACCCCTCGGTCTATACCAACCAGCGCTGGCAGCAGGTCGGCTTCAAGCCGATTGCCAAGGGCGTGGAAGCGCCGCTGGTGCTCGTCACCCATCCCTCGGTGCCGGCCCGCACGCTGCCCGAGCTCGTCCAATGGGCGACCGCGAACCCCGCCAAGGCCGCCTACGCCTCCTTCAGCCCGGGCACGCCCTCGCACTTCCTGGGCTACCAGCTGAGCCAGCGCTTCAAGATCGACATGCCCCACGTGCCCTACAAGGGTTCCGCCCCGCAGACCACGGACCTGCTCGGCGGCCAGGTGCCGCTGGGGTTTGCGCAATTGCAGTCGGTGCTGCCCCACGTGCAGTCGGGCAAGCTCAACGCCATCGCCGTAACCGGCCCGCAGCGTTCGCGCCACCTGCCCCAGGTGCCCACGCTGGCCGAACTGGGCTACAAGGAACTCAACACCACCATCTGGTTCGGCCTGCTGGCGCCGGCCGCCGCGCCCAAGGCGGTGCTTGAAGCCATAGCCGCGGCCACGCAGAAGGCGCAGTCCGACACGGACTACAAGGCCCGCCTCGAGGCCCAGGGTTTCGACGTACCGCAGGAATACGGCGACGCCTTCGCCGCCACCATCGCCAGCGAAACAGCCCGCTGGGCCGAGGTCGTGCGCGCCACCGGCTTCAAGGCCAACGACTGAAAGTCCCGGTGCGCCCCTTGCACGGGGCTCGCGCTCGTTCAGCGCGTGATCACCACCAGCACGCTACAGGGCGCGTGCTCGATCAGGTGCGTGGAGACCGAGCCGCGCCACCAGCTCGCCGCCCAGCCGTCCAGGTGCTTGTGCCCCACCACGATCAGGTCCGCCTGCAGGCGGCTGGCCGCCTTGGCCAGTTCCTGCACCGGGTCGCCGGCGAGCAGCTCGCCGCGCACCTGCAGGCCCGCCTGCATCAGGCGCTGCACGCCGGCGTCCAGGATGGAGCGGTAGCGCTCGGTCTGCAGCGCCTCGTCGTGCGGCCCGCCTTCGAAACCGAGCGGGGTGATGGGCGGCAACATCACGGACACCAGCACCAGCTCGGCATGGCTCCACTGCGCGATCTCGCGGCTGTCCAGCAGGGCATGCAGGCTGGTTTCTGAACCGTCGTATCCCAACAGGATGCGTTTGTACATGATGGATCTCCTCGGATTGAAGGTTGGGTGTTGAAAATTTGGACTGACCTGCCGTGACGACCAAGCGCAGGGACACTGCCCCGCGCCTGCCGTTCCGACTCCCGTCCAGACGATGGCCACGCCAGAGCCGGCGCGGGCGCCGGCCTTATTGCATGCGGGCAGCTGCTGCCCTGTCCCCGGCCTCGTCTTCGATCGGGTCCAGGCGCTGACCACGCAGCAGGGCCAGCGGCGAACGCCAGTAGATCGCGATGTTGTGGAAGGGGTCGAGCAGGATCTTGGCCGCCCATGCCAGGCCCCAGACCGGCCCACGCAGCCAGAACAGGTGCAGGGTGCGAAACAGCAGGCCGCCCACGCCCAGCGCCAGCCAGAGCAGGCCGAGGTCGTGCACATAGCCCTTGAAGCCGGTGGCCGGCTGGATCAGACCGAACAGGCTGGGCGTGACGTAGAGCAGCAGCGGCAGCGAAAGCCACACGCCGATGAGCAGGGCCTTGCGCCGCATGTTGTAGCCCACCTTGATGGACTCCTTGTGCGCGTAGCTCGCGCCGTTGAGGTGGTCATACCCGCGCGGCTCGAAGAAGATGTGGCCGGACTGGCGCGTCACCATGCCAACCAGCCAGCCCACGAGACCGGCCAGCGCCGGATCCACGAACAGCAGCGCGTAGGCGACCAGAAAGCTGAAGGCACTGAGCAGGTGCAGGGTCTGGTTGATACGGCACTGGTGGTAATAGCGGTGGTCATCCCACTGCAACAACTCGACCTTCTTCAGGAAATCACGCATGTCTGAACTCCAGGGGCTAGATTGAGAAACAGCCGCCGCGGCGGCACATCGGCCAATCTAGAAAGCCCGCGTGACATTTGCGTTACCGGCGAGGCGCCACGTGCATGACTTTTGCGTTACGTCAAACACGGGGTGTGTGACAGGGCTGACATGTGCGCTTGTTATAAACGCCGCACGCCCGGCGGCTGTGCGGTACGCGCCGCCCCTCCTCCCACTTTCTCGTTCCCTGCGATGCAATCCACGCCCGCCACCACGCTCGTGCTGCTGCCCGGCCTCGACGGCACGGACATCTTCTTCCAGCCCCTGCTGGCCGCGCTGCCCCCGGGTGTGCAAGCACTGGTCATCAGCTATCCGCAGACGGGCGCACAGGACTATGCCGCGCTGCTGGCCCTGGTGCGCGGCGCCATCGCCGATCTGCCCGCCTGCCACGTGCTGGGCTGGTCCTTTTCCGGACCGCTGGCGCTGATGCTGGCCGCCGCCGAGCCGGACAAGGTGCGCGGGGTCATCCTGGTGGCCAGCTTCGTACGCGCGCCCAACCGCCTGGCCGCGCGGCTGCGCTACGCGCTGGTGGGCCCGGTGATCTGGAGCTGGCGCGCCGTGCGACGCCTGCCGCTGTGGCTGTTCAAGCCGCCCACCGACCCCTGGCGCCAGGCCAAGACGCAGACCTGGAAGCAGGTGAGCGCCCGCGTGCTGGCCGCGCGCTTGCGGGTTGTCATGGGTGTGGATGTGCGCGCGCTGGTGCGCGACATCCCGCAGCCGGTGCTTTACCTCGCCTCGCGCCAGGACGCCGTCGTGCCGCCGCGCCACGTGGACGAGATCCTGCGCCTGCGGCCCTCGGTGCGCGTGGCCATCCTGCCGGGGCCGCACCAGGCCATGTACAGCCACGCACTGGCGGCAGCGCAGATGCTGGTGGCGTTCATCAACGCAGGCGACAGCGCCCCCGGCAAGGAACCGTCGTAACCCAACAGCATGCCTTGCACGAGGCTCACGCGCCTCAGCTTGAAGCACCGTAGCGCCTGTATCCTGAGCGCCACTGCTCCAGAGCCGCACGCGTGGCCTGGTACCCCGCTTCGATGGCCCGCTCCTGCGCCACTCGATCGGACATGCCGGGTGTGTCCACCATGGGGGCCACCAATATGTCGGCCTCCGCCATTTCGGGCGCGGCGATCAGACAGCTCTGGGCCTGCATGACTTTCCCGAGCACACCCGGTACGCTCAGGGCCGTGGCCCGCGGGCTCCCGCAGTAGATATCGACGGCGATCACGAGGTCCGCGCCCATGGCGCGCGCGAAACGCACCGGCACCAGACTGGTGATGCCTCCATCCACCAGATGCCCGTCCGGATACGCCACCGGCACCTGCATCCCCGGCACGGCCGATGATGCCTGGATCACCCGGCCGGCGGTCCCCTGCTCCAGCAGCATGGGCTGCGCGCTCTGCAGGTCCGTGGCAACGGCGGCAAAGCGGATCGGGTAGTCCTCGATCCGGCTTTCGCCGATCAGTTCGTTCGCCCAGCGCGCAAGTCTGTCGCCCCGGATGAACCCGCCGGACTGCCAGGTGAAGTCGAGCAAGGACGACACCTTCACGTCGAGCGCCGCGCGGCGGATCTTCTCGACGCTCATGCCGCTGGCATAGGCCGCCCCCACCAAGGAGCCGGCCGAGGTCCCCACGACGATCTGTGGGCGCATACCAGCCTCTTCGAGCGCCTGCAGTGCGCCCACATGGGCGAAACCGCGCAATCCACCACCGCCCAGCGCAAGCGCGATGGTGGGGCGCGGTGCGCTGGCGGACGGCACAGGCCGCACGTCGTTCAGCGTGCGCGGATGGAGCTGGGGTGCAGCCGGCTCGGTGGAAGCACAGCCCGCGAGCAACAGCCCCGCGAGCGCTGCGCCCCAGGCGCAACAGGCTTTGGGCAGCGCCGTCATGGTGATCTGCGCGGGCATCACAGCGCAAGGGCCGGTTCGCCGCCCGCCTCTGCAAACCAGGGCTGCCCCGCAGCCAGCGCCACTGCATCGGCTCCGGCCGGATAACGCAGCCTCGGCGTGGTGTCGTTCGCCGCCAGCCAGACGGCAGCTGCCACATCCTGTTCGCTCGTAACGGCGGCTGGCTGGCCAAAGGCGGCAAAGATGCCTTGGGCATAGGGCGCATAGGCCGGCGGGATCAACCCCTGCATGCGCTCTGCGCCATTGGCCGTGAAACGGGTGGTGGGGGCGTAGCCCGGCTCGACCAGCTTCACGCCGACGTTGAAGGCCTCCAGCTCAAATGCGAGAGACGCAGTGAAACCCTCGATGGCCGTCTTGCTGGCGGTATAGGCCGCCACCAGCGGCATGGGCGCCAGTGTCGCGCTGGACGTCACGTTCACCACCAGCCCGCGGCGGCGGGCGCGAAACTGCGGCAGCACCGCCTGCGTCATCGCCATGGTGCCGAAGGTGTTGGTCTCGAAGATGTCGCGCACGGTGGCCATGGGCGTGGCCTCGAAAGCGCCGAAGAGACCGAGACCGGCGTTGTTCACCAGCACGTCGATGGGGCCCGCCGCCTCCAGTGCGGCAGCGATGCTCTGCAGCCGGGTCACGTCCAGCGGCAGCACTGACAAGCCGGGCGATGCGGGCAGAAGATCGTTGCGCGGGGTGCGCATCGTGGCGTACACCTTCCAGCCTCGGGCATGGAAATGCCGGGCCGTTTCGAGGCCGTAGCCGGACGAGCAACCCGTGATCAGAACGGTTTTCATGAAAGAACTCCTTGTGGTTCGGTTGAAGATGGTGCAACGATACCGACCGGTAACCGGATTTACTACAATCAATAGTCCGTAATTTATTTGCAGGAGTCCGGTCATGGTCGATCCGCTGGCAGAAGTCATAAGCTTGCTGCGACCGCGCGCGGTGTTCTCCAAGGTGATCAGCGGTGCAGGTGCCTGGGCCGTGCGTTATTCGGCCTTCGGCCAGCCCAGCTTTTGCACCATGCTCGAAGGGCAGTGCCTGCTGGCCGTGGACCGGCAGCCGCCCGCCACCCTGGAGGCCGGCGACTTTGTGCTGATGCCGGCCACACCCGGGTTCACGCTGTCGAGCCTGGAGCCCGCCGTGCCGGTCTTTCTCGACCCCAAAAAATCGCAGGGAACCAGTGGCGAACTGCGCCATGGGCGGCGCCAAGGCCAACCCGATGTGCGCATGCTGGGCGGCTATTTCGAATTCGATTCGCCCGACGCTGCCCTGCTGGTGTCCCTGTTGCCCGTTCTCCTGCATGTGCGCGGCATCGAAGGCCTGTCGGTACTGGTGAAGTTGCTGCGCGACGAAACCCTGGCCTCACGGCCGGGCCGGGAGCTGGTGCTGGGTCGGCTGGCCGAGTTGCTGCTGATCGAGACGCTGCGCTCCACCTCCGGCGAAGGCGCGCCACCGGGCCTGCTGCGCGGGCTGGCCGACGCCCGGGTGGCCGTGGGCCTGCGCCTCATGCACGGCGCCCCGGCGCAGACCTGGACGGTGGACGCCCTGGCCAAAAAGGCCGCCCTGTCCCGCTCGACCTTCTTCGAACGCTTCTCACGCGCCGTCGGACTGCCGCCCATGGAATACCTGCTGGCCTGGCGGATGGCCCTGGCCAAGGATCTGCTGGGCCGCAGCGGTGTGGCCATCGCCGAAGTGGCCGAGCGGGTGGGCTACAGCTCGGCCAGCACCTTCAGCACGGCCTTCAGCCGCCATGTAGGCCTGCCGCCCGGGCGGTATGCACGCGGGCAGGAAGCGGCGGGCTAGGGCCAGCCGCTGGCGTTCACGGAGCAAGCCACAACGGCTGCCCCTCGCCATTCATCCTGCCGCCTTGGCCTTCCTGCCACCCAGCCGGCTCTCCAGCGTGCCATCCGTGGCCGCCTTCATGAGGCGGCGAAACGAGGGGCATTCCATGTGGCTGGGCGCCGGGCAGTTGGCGGCATGGCGCAGGCCCTTGCTCATGGCGCGCAGGCGCTTGATGACGCTATCGACCTGATCAGCCTTGCTCTCCAGCATCTGGCGCTTGATGTTGGGCCGCTTGTCGGGCGTGAACATCTGCGCAATCTCGTCCAGCGAAAAACCCGCCGCCTGACCTAGCGAGATCAGGGCCAGCAGCTCCACCACCCCCGGGTCGAAGGTGCGGCGCAGGCCCTGGCGCCCGACCGAGGCGATCAGGCCCTTCTCTTCGTAATAACGCAGCGTCGAGGCCGGCAGGCCCGAGCGTTTGGCGACTTCCGCAATGTCCATGTTTCAAAAATGCCTTGACTTCAAGTCGACTTGAATTCGTAGATTAACGGTACCGAAACAACCCGTCAACCGAAAGGACGACCTCATGACCCCCTTCGATGCAGACTTCCCCCGCGCCCTGGCCATGGGCATCGTCGCCACCGCCGTGATGGACCTGTGGCTCATGCTGCTCAAGGCCTTCGGCCTGCCCACGCTCAACTTCGCCCTGCTCGGCCGCTGGGTCGGCCACATGCCGCGCGGCCGCTGGGCACACGACGCGATCGCCAAGGCGGCGCCCGTACGCGGCGAGACGGCACTGGGCTGGGCCGCGCACTATTTCACCGGCATCACCTTTGCCCTGCTGCTGGCCGCGCTGACTGGCCCGGCCTGGCTGCGCGCCCCCAGCCTCTGGCCGGCGCTGTGCTTCGGCATCACCACGGTGGCGCTGCCGCTCTTCGTCATGCAGCCCGCCATGGGCGCGGGTTTCGCGTCATCGCGCACCAAGACCCCCGCCTTGAACGTGCTCAAGAGCCTGGCCAACCACACGGCCTTCGGGCTGGGCCTGTATGCCGCCGCCCTGGCCATCGTTACCTCCACCGGGGCCTGATGCCCCACCTTCACATCAATCAGAAAGGAAACACATCATGAAAAACATCGCCGTCATCTATCACAGCGGCCAGGGCAACACCGAGCACTTCGCCCGCCTCGTCGTCGCGGGTGCACAAAGCGTGGACGATACCCACGTCAGCCTGCTCAAGGCCGCAGACGTCACCAACAACCCTTCCAGCCTGCTCGACTTCGACGGTTACGTCTTCGGTTCGCCCACCTACCTGGGCGGCGTGAGCGGCCCCTTCAAGTCCTTCATGGACGCCACGGGCGGGCTCTGGCGCAAGCAGCAGCTCAAGGGCAAGCTGGCCGCGGGTTTCACCGTCTCGGCCCTGCCCTCGGGCGACAAGCAGAGCACGCTGATCTCCATGTTCACCTTCGCCATGCAGCACGGCATGGTCTGGGTGGGCAACCCCTTCCTGCCGGAACAGAGCAGCGGCGTGCCCTACGAACAGGCCATCAACCGCCTGGGTTCGTGGACCGGGATGATGGCCCAGGCCGGCCACTCGGCCCCGGGCCAGTCCTACGCGCCCGGTGACCTGCGCACCGCCGAGGCCTTTGGCCGCAACTTCGCCAGCGTGCTCGCGCGCATGGCCGTGCAGGCCGAGGAGGTGGTGTGATGCTGCCCGCCCGCTACGCCCCTGCCCTGTTCGGTTTCATCCTGTCGGGCCTCATGTCGCTGCTGGTCTCGGCCATCTCCACGCTGCGCGCGGCCGGCCCCGGCGCCGAGCTGTTGCCCCTGTGGATCGGCGCCTGGCTCACCGCCTGGCTGATTGCCTTTCCCGTTGTGCTGGTGGTGGCGCCGCTGACGCGCCGCATCGTGCAGCGACTGGTGCGGCCGGCATGAACACGCGCCGCCGCGCCGCGCCGGGCCGCGACCGCAGCGGCCCGTTCGCGTGCGGCCTGCGCATCTGGCGCAGCCGGACCGGCGCTTCGTCGCAAGGCCCTGGCCGCTGCGCCCCGGCGCGCAGATAGTCCGCCTGTCTTCCACAAGAACCCCCACCCGAAAGGACATCACCATGTCTGGCCCTTCCCTCTCCGGTTTCCGTGCCCTCCACTATGTGCTGGCCCTGGCCGGCGTGGCGCTGCTGCAGCCTGCCGCCCAGGCCACCGAGGCCGGCTTTCGTCAGCTGACCGTGGCGCCCACCAGCGCGGATAACAAGCCGGCCCATGCCGCCCTGTATTACCCGACGCAAGACACGGCACGGGTCATCCCCATGGGGCCCTTCCCGCAGCACGTCGCCATCAACGGCGCACCGGCGTCGCAGTTCAAGGGCCTGATCGTGATCAGCCACGGCACGGTCTCCACCCAGATCGGCTTTGCCACGCTGGCGCAAGCCCTGGCGCGCAGCGGCTACCTGGTCGCCAGCGTGGAACACGTGGGCGATACCTGGCAGGACCAGTCGCTGCGTGCCACGCCGGCGCGCTACTTCGCCGAACGGCCGCGCCAGGTCTCGCGCGTGATCGACACCCTGCTTGCCGACCCGCAATGGCGTGCCCGCATCGCCAACGGCGCCGACGGGCAGCCCCTGGTCGGCGCCATGGGCCATTCGGCGGGCGGCTACACCGTGCTGGCGCTGGCCGGCGGCAAGCCGGTGCTCTCGCAACTGCGCAAGCATTGCGAGGTTGAAGCGGCGCAGGACCCCGTGCTGTGCGACCTGTCCCATGCCCTGGGCAACGGCACGGCGCTGGCCAGTGCCGCCGACGGCCAGGAAGAGCCCGTGCAGGCCGACCCGCGCGTGCGTGCGGTGATGGCCATGGCACCGCTGGGTGTGCTGTTCAGCGCGTCTTCGCTGGCAGCCATCACCGTGCCGGTGGCCATCCACACCGGCGAGAAAGACACCTTCCTCGTGCCGCGCTTCCATGCGCAGTGGGTCCAGCAGAACCTGCGCGGCGCCAACGCGACGCTGCAGACCGTGCCCAACGCCGGGCACTACGCCTTCATGAACACACCCACCATGGACCTGCCCTCTCCCGACGGCAGTGTGGCCGGCAACCCGCAGGGCTTCGACCGCGCGGCCTTCCTGGACCGCTTTGCACAGGAGTCCGTCGCGTTTTTCGACAAGAACTTGCGATGAACGGGACGAGCCGCAACCAGAACCGGACCAGGGTCGACTGGCTGATCCCCGCCAGCCTTCTGGCCCTGGGCATCGTGCCCGCCATAGCCGGCACCATGCGCCTGGCCGAGCTGGGCAGTGGCGCCGCCATCACGCCGGAGAACGCACGCTTCTTCGCCGCCCCGGCGCCCGTGGTGGTCCACATCGTCAGCGCCGTGCTCTTCAGTGTGCTGGGCGCCTTGCAGTTCTCGCCCGGCCTGCGCAGCAGCCGACCGCTTTGGCACCGATACACCGGCCGTATGGCCGCGCCCCTGGGCCTGGCGACCGCCCTGTCCGGGCTGTGGATGACGCTGTTCTACCCCAATGCCGATACCAACTTCGACGGCCCGGCTGTCTACGCCATGCGCCTCGCGGCCGGGTCCGGCATGGTCGCGGCCATGGTGCTGGCGCTAAGGGCCATAGCCCGGCGCGACATTCCCGCCCATCAACGCTGGATGACCCGCGCCTTTGCGCTGGGCATGGGGGCGGGCACGCAGGTGTTCACGCACATACCGTGGCTTCTGTGGCCGGAACTGCAGGGTGAGCTGTTGCGGGCGGTATGCATGGGGGCTGGGTGGGGGATCAATGTTGTCGTGGCGGAGTGGGTCATCCTGCGGGCTTGGCGCAACGCCAAGGCCGAGACTTAGCCTCAAATTGGGATCGGCAGCTCCCGGCGGCGGATTCAACCGGTCGATGCAACACATTCGCTGAACATCTCAGCGGGCGTGTGGAAGCCGAGCGTCTTGCGCGGCCTTTGATTCAATTGTCTCGCAATCGCATTGAGTTGAGTCTGCGACAAGCCTGAGAGATTCATTC
>JBEIPS010000190.1:0-2276 GCA_040376915.1 Hylemonella sp. | reverse complement strand
GTGGCCCACGTCCCAGATCACACGGTCGTACGGTGTGTTGAAGACCTGGTGCAGGGCCACGGTGAGTTCCACGGTGCCCAGGTTGGAGCTCAGGTGGCCACCCGTGCGGGAAACACTTTCCAGCACATAGGCACGCAGCTCATCTGCCAGGGTGCGCAGTTCGGCCCGCGAAAGCTTGCGCAGATCGGCCGGGTCGTTGATCGTCTGCAACAGGGGATAGGTAGCGGAAGTCATGCTCAACTCATTCAGTTCGCGCGGTTCACGACCATGTCGGCCAGAGCGCGCAGGGCACGCGTGTCGGCCAGGCCGCTGGCCTCCAGCGCCCGCAGGGCCTGGGCATGCAGCTCCTGCGTGTAGCTGTGCGAACGCTCCAGCCCCAGCAGCGACACATAGGTGGGCTTGTCCTGCTCGGCATCCTTGCCGGCCGTCTTGCCCAGGGTGGCGGAATCGGCCGTGACGTCGAGGATGTCGTCCACCACCTGGAAAGCCAGGCCGATGGCGGCGCCGTAGTCGGACAGGGCCTGGCGCTCGCTGGCGCTCACCTCACCACAGGTCGCGCCCATGAGCACGCTGCCCTGCAGCAGGGCACCGGTCTTGAGGCGGTGCATCTGGCGCAATTCGTTTTCATCGAGCTTGAGGCCGACGCTGGCCAGGTCGATGGCCTGGCCACCGGCCATGCCCGCGCTGCCGGCCGCTTGCGCCAGCAGGCGGCACAGGCGGGCCTGCATGGCTTCGGGCACGCCGTCATCAACGGGGGTGAGCAGCTCGAAAGCCAGGGCCTGCAAGGCGTCACCAGCCAGCAGGGCCCCGGCCTCGCCGTATTTCACATGCACCGTGGGTTTGCCCCGGCGCAGCACGTCGTTGTCCATGCAGGGCATGTCGTCGTGCACCAGGGAATAGGCGTGGATCAGTTCCGCCGCGCAGGCCGCGCGCAGGGCGGCGCGCTCGTTGCCGCCCACGGCCTCGCTGGCGGCCAGCACCAGCAGGGGGCGCAGACGCTTGCCGCCGTCGAGCACCGAATAACGCATGGCCTCGCCCAGGCCGGCCGGTGCATCGGCCGCCACCCAGGCTTCCAGCGCGCGCTCCACACGCGCCAGCCGCTCGCTGCTCCAGGCGCGCAAGTCGAATTCAGTGGTCAGGCTCACTCGGGTGTCCATGTCTTGAGGGTACCTTCGTCCAGCACCTTGATCTGGCCTTCCACCGCGGCGAGCTGCTCGCGGCAGTACTTGAGCAGTTCGGCTCCGCGCTGGTAACCCGTGAGCAGCTGCGCCAGCGGCAGTTCGCCGGACTCCAGCTGGCTGACCAGCAGTTCGAGTTCCTGCGCGGCCGCCTCGTAGCTGGCAGGCGTGCCGGCGGGAGCGGTGGAGGGGGTAGCCTTGGCCATGGGAAGTCCGGAGTGCAAACCCTGCATTTTAGGCGCAGGGAGAGGCCCTGCGAGCAGCAGCAGGCGGTAGACCGCCTGCCGTTTTCAGTTGCCCGCAGCCCCCGGGGTACAATCCCTTGCTCACCTGTGGCTTGGGACGCTCTCCCGGGCCTTTTTCATGTCCTCCAGGCGCCTCTGGGCGTACCCTCCCTGTGGGGAGTCTTTAGGTCAGGTCACCCATGTCTGATTTAAGTCTTCAACTGCAGCAGGCGCACAGCCAACTACCAGTTTCCAGCTACTTCGACGAGACGCTGTTCCAGCGCGAGATGGCGCAGATCTTCCAGCGCGGCCCGCGTTATGTAGGCCACGCGGCCAGCGTCCCCGAAGTGGGTGACTACCACGCCCTCCCCCAGGAAAAGGAAGGGCGGGCCCTGGTGCGCACGCCGCAGGGTGTGGAGCTGATCTCCAACGTCTGCCGGCATCGCCAGGCCGTGATGCTCAAGGGCCGCGGCTCGCTGAACCAGACCCAGCCCGGCAGCGCCGGCGGCAACATCGTCTGCCCCCTGCACCGCTGGACCTATTCGGCCCAGGGCCAGCTCATCGGTGCACCGCATTTTGCGCAGGACCCCTGCCTGAACCTGAACAACTACAAGCTGCGCGAGTGGAACGGCCTGCTGTTCGAGGACAACGGCTGCAACATCGAATCCGATCTGGCCGGCATGGGCCCGCGCGCGCAACTCGACTTCACCGGCTTCACGCTGGACCGCGTGGAGCTGCACGAGTGCAACTACAACTGGAAGACCTTCATCGAGGTCTACCTCGAGGACTACCACGTGGGCCCCTTCCATCCGGGCCTGGGCCACTTCGTGACCTGCGAGGACCTGAACTGGGAGTTCAAGGAGCACTACTCGGT
>JBEIPS010000087.1:0-8916 GCA_040376915.1 Hylemonella sp. | reverse complement strand
TCCCGGCCTCCCTGTTCCAGGCCCTGCCGCTGCGCATCTTCGGCATCATGCAGAACGACACCCTGCTGGCCATCCCCTTCTTCACCTTCATGGGCATCATCCTGGAGCGTTCCGGCATGGCCGAGGACCTGCTGGAGACGGTGGGCCAGGTGTTCGGTCCGCTGCGCGGCGGCCTGGCCATCGCGGTGATCCTGGTGGGCGCCCTGCTGGCGGCCACCACCGGCGTGGTGGCGGCGGCCGTGATCTCCATGGGCCTGATCTCCCTGCCCATCATGCTGCGCTACGGCTACAGCCGCACCATCGCCATGGGCGCCATCACGGCCTCGGGCACGCTGGCGCAGGCCATCCCGCCCTCCCTGGTGCTGATCGTGCTGGCCGACCAGCTGGGCCGCTCGGTGGGCGACATGTATGCCGGGGCCCTGGTGCCCGGCCTGCTGCTGGTGGGCCTGTACATCCTCTTCGTGGTCATCGTGGCGCTCATCAGGCCGGCCATGGTGCCGGCCCTGCCGCCCGAAGCCCGCATCTACCGTGAGCCCAACGGCAGCTCGGGCCACCGCTCGCTGCTGGTGCTGGTGCTGGTCTGCGCCGCCGTGGGCTTTGCCTGGGCCCAGGTGCACGACGGCCTGATGACGGCCTGGCTGGAACGCAGCACGCCTTCGCCCGGCGACGAGATCGTGATCCTGTCCATGACCCTGGCCTCGCTGACCGGCCTGGCCCTGGCCATCATCAACCGCGTGAGCAAGCTGGGCCTGCTGTCGCGCCTGGCCGAGCAGGTGACCTTCGTGCTGATGCCGCCGCTGATCCTGATCTTCCTGGTGCTGGGCACCATCTTCCTGGGCGTGGCCACGCCCACCGAAGGCGGCGCCATGGGCGCCGTGGGCGCACTGGTGCTGGCCCTGGGCAAGCGCCGCCTGAGCGGCTCGCTGATGAAGCAGGCACTGGACAACACCGCCAAGCTGGCGACCTTCGTGCTGTTCATCCTGATCGGCTCCACCGTCTTCAGCTTCACCTTCAATGCGGCCGACGGCCACTTCTGGGTCGAGCACCTGTTCGCCGACATGCCCGGTGGCGCATGGGGCTTCCTGATCGTGGTGAACATCCTGGTCTTCATCCTGGGCTGTTTCATCGACTTCTTCGAGATCGCCTTCATCGTGATCCCGCTGCTGGCGCCGGTGGCCGAGAAGATCCTGCCCGGCCTGTTCCCGGGCATGACGGCCGACGCGGCCATGATCTGGTTCGGCGTGATCATCGCCATGAACCTGCAGACCTCCTTCCTGACGCCGCCCTTCGGCTTCGCGCTGTTCTACCTGCGCAGCGTGGCACCGAAAAATGACTACAAGGACCGCGTGACCGGCCAGACCATCCCGGCCGTGACCACCGGCCAGATCTACAAGGGTTCGATCGCCTTCATCGTGATCCAGCTGTTCATGGTGGGCGTCATCATGGCCTTCCCCAACCTGGTGACGGGCAATATCGACAAGGTGCAGAACCTCTCGGACAGCGAAGTGATGCAGCAGCTCGACATTGGCAGTCCCGACGAGGAGCAAGGCGCGGCACCGGAAGGTGACAACACTGACGGCACCCCGAAGTCCGACGAGGAAAAGGCCGAGGACAACGACCCGATGAAGGCCCTGCTCGAAGCCAACGAGAAGGACGCCCGGAAGCGTTGACCGAAGCCGCTTGCGGGATACGCCCGCAGCAAACCCAAAGCCGCCCTCGAGGCGGCTTTTTCATGGGGACATGCGAGGAGCCAAGCGCCCTTCGCTTTCTCTGCTCCCTTTCAGCACGAGGGACAGGGCAAGGCGGGGGCAAGCCCCGGCAAGCGGAATCTGGCGGGCATAAAAAAACCGCGCCGAAGCGCGGTTCTGTAACTCGGCGGCTTGCCGCTTAGAGCTTCTGGGCTTGCATGAAGCTGTCGAAGCGAGCTTCCGTGAAGCGGAACCAGAGGTTCTGCTCGCGGCGGAAGTTGCTGTAGTCGGCGTAGACCTTCTTCCAGTTCGGGTTCTTGGCAGCGATGTCGCTGTACAGAGCCATGGACTCCTTGAAGGCCAGGTCCAGCACGTCCTTGCTGAAAGGAACGACCTTGGCCTTGTTGGCCACGAGCTGCTTCAGGGCCTCGGGGTTCTTGGCGTCGTACTTGGCCTGCATGTCGGTGTGGGCAAAGGCTGCGGCGGCTTCGACGATGGCCTTGTTCTCGGCCGACAGGGCTTCATAGGCCTTGTTGTTGACGAACACGTCGAGCTGCGGGCCACCTTCCCACCAGCCGGGGTAGTGGTAGAAGGGGGCAACCTTGTAGAAGCCCAGCTTCTGGTCGTCATACGGTCCGACCCACTCGGCGGCGTCGATGGTGCCTTTTTCCAGCGCCTGGTAGATCTCGCCGCCAGGGATGTTCTGCGGCACACCGCCCATGCGCTCGAGCACCTTGCCGGCGAAGCCGCCGATGCGCATCTTCAGGCCCTTGATGTCCTTGACGCTCTTGATCTGCTTGCGGTACCAGCCGCCCATCTGCGCGCCGGTGTTGCCGGCAGCGAAGTTGACGATGTTGTAGCTGGCGTAGAACTCGCGCATCAGCTTGCCGCCGTTGCCTTGGTAGATCCAGGCGGTCATCTGGCGGCTGTTCAGGCCGAAGGGGACGGCGCAGCCCAGGGCGAAGGTCTCGTCCTTGCCGAAGAAGTAGTAGGGAGCGGTGTGGCAGCACTCCACAGTGCCGTTCTGGACGCCGTCCACCACGCCGAAGGCGGGCATCAGTTCGCCGGCCGGGTGCACGGAAATAGTGAACTTGCCACCGGACATCTCGCCGACCTTCTTGGCGAAGACTTCAGCAGCGCCGAAGATGGTGTCCAGTGCCTTGGGGAAGCTCGAAGCCAGACGCCAGCGGATGGCGGCCTGGGCCTGCACCGCGGGGGCGACGCCAGCGGCCAGCACGCCGGCAATACCGGCCTGTTTGATGAGGGAACGACGGTCCATGAATGTCTCCTTTTATGGAACTGAGGTGGGCCGATTCTAGGAAGCGCCCACTCGCACAGGCATAGGGAGTTACCCCCGTACGCACTTCTACGCAAAAGACAAACGGGCCCGCAGGCCCGTTCCTCGTGCGCATTGTCGTGCGGTCTACAGCTTGGCCGTGGCCATGAAGCCGTCGTAGCGGAACTCGGAGAATCGCGCCCAGAGGATCTGGTCGCGCTGGAAGGTGCGCATGTCCTGGTGGATCTTCTGGAACTCGGGTGACTTCGCTTCGTGCTCGGCGAAGACTTCCATGGCGGCCTTGTAGCCGGCGTCCATGATCTCCTTGGAGAAAGGCCTGAGCTGGGTCTTGGCCGCGACCAGGCGCCTGAGGGCGGCCGGGTTCCTGGCGTCGTACTTGGCTGTCATGTCGCGCGCGGCCACGGCAGTGGCCGCATCGACGATGGCCTGGTTCTCGGCCGACAGCGCGGCGTAAGCCTTCTTGTTGATGAAGAACTCGAGCTCGGCGCCGCCTTCCCACCAGCCGGGGTAGTAGTAGAAGGGCGCGACCTTGTTGAAGCCCAGCTTCTCATCGTCATAGGGGCCGACGAATTCGGTGGCGTCCAGCGTTCCTTTTTCCAGGGCCTGGTAGACCTCGCCGGCGGGCATGTTCTGCGCGACCACGCCCAGCTTCTGCATGGTCTCACCGAACAGGCCGCCGCCCATGCGCATCTTCAGGCCCTTGAGGTCCTTGACGGTCTTGATCTCCTTGCGGTACCAGCCGCCCATCTGCGTGCCGGTGTTGCCGGCGCTGGCGCTCTTGATGTTGTAGGAGTCGAAGAAGGCGTCCATGAGCTTGCGGCCGTTGCCATGCTCCATCCAGGCGTCCATCTGGCGTGCGGTCAGGCCGAAGGGTACGGCGCAGCCGAAGGCGAAGATGGGGCTCTTGCCCGTGAAGTAGTAGGGCGCGGTCTGCGCCATCTCGATGGTGTTGCCCTGCAGGGCATCCACCACGCCGAAAGCCGGCATCAGCTCGCCGGCCGGGTGCACCGAAACTTCGAACTTGCCGCCCGACAGGGCCTTGACGGTTTGCGAGAATTTCTCGGCGCTGCCGAAGATGGTGTCGAGCGACTTGGGGAAGCTCGAGGCCAGGCGCCAGCGCACGGCAGCCTGGGCGTGGACGGCGGGGGCGGCACCGGCGGCCAGCACACCGGCGAGACCGGCCTGCTTGATGAGGGAACGACGATCCATTTACTTGACTCCAGTTCAATGATGCAGATTTCCCCATACCCGAGGGCAGGGAAGCCTTCAAGTGTATTCCGTTGGGCCCGGGAAAACCCTAGGTAATCGCCACAGCCCGGCCCCCTTCCCCTGCCCGGGCGGGGGGTCGGCCCGGGCTTTTCAGGTACCATTCCTCGAAGACGGGGCATCAGCGCGGCCGACGGTTGAGTGATGGCCCCTGCTGGGCCTGTACGCACCTGGGAAATCAGTGTGTCCAGCCCCCAACCAACCCGGGCGTTTGATGGCCACCGTCGTATTTGCTGATCTTGTAGGCAGCACCAGTCTTTTCGAGCGACTGGGAGATGAAGCAGCCTCGCGGTTTGTCACCCAGCTGGTGAGCACGCTCAGCGATATCTTCGGGCAACACCATGGCCGTGTGGTCAAGGTGCTGGGCGATGGTCTGTTCATCGTCTTCCAGCAGGAAGGCGAGGCCCTGGCCGCCTGCATCCAGGTGCAGAACCACCTGCTGGAGAAACAGATCCGCCCCGGTGGCAGCGGCGCCCCCGTGGAACTGCAGATCGGCATCGACAGCGGCGAGGTCGTCGAGATCGAGGGCGACTGTTTTGGCGACACGGTCAACTCCGCCGCCCGCCTGGCCGACCTGGCCGGTGCCTCGCAGATCCTCACCACCGAAAACGTCTGGAACGCCGTCTTCCCGGTGCAGCGCGCTGCGCTGCGCAGCATGGGCCCCATGTACCTGCGCGGCAAGAGCGCCTCCAGCCACGTCTACCGGGTCGAATGGCAGGCGGGCCGGGACGGCGAAGCCACCATGATCGGACGCGCCACGGTGGCACCCCGGCGCGACGAAGTCCTGGAGCTGGCCTTCGGGGACAAGCGGCTGCGGCTGGACGCCAAGGCCGGCAAGATGTCCCTGGGGCGCGCGGTCGACGCGGCGCTGCACGTGAACGATCCCCGGGTCTCGCGCCTGCACGCAACGCTGGAGTGGCGCGGCGGCCAGTTCCTGCTGACCGACGCCTCCAGCTTCGGCACCTGGGTCTACCTGGGCAACCAGAACGAGGCCCTGGAGCTGCGGCGCACCGAATGCTATCTGGTGGGCAGCGGCCAGATCGTGCTGGGCTGTGCCCGCGAGGAAGAAGACGCCCCTTTCATCACCTTCTCGGTCAAGACCCTGGGACCCAAGCCATGAACCAGAAGAAGCTGGGCCGCTACGAACTGGTCCGGGTCCTGGGCAAGGGGGCCATGGGCCTGGTCTACGAGGGGCGCGACCCCAACCTGGACCGGCGGGTGGCCATCAAGACCATCAAGGTCGAGAACCTGAGCAGTGAAGAGGCCGCCGAATACGAAATCCGCTTCCGCACCGAAGCGCGCTCCGCCGCACGGCTGCAGCATCCCAACATCGTCAGCGTCTATGACTCCGACCGCGACGGCGACATCGCCTACCTGGTCATGGAGTTCATCCAGGGCGATGACCTCAAGCATCACCTGGACCAGGGGGTGCGCTACACCCTGCAGCAGGCGACCGGCATCATGAGCGACCTGCTCGCGGCGCTGGACTATGCACACCAGCAGAACATCGTGCACCGCGACATCAAGCCGGCCAACCTGCTGATCGAAGCCAGCGGCCGCATCAAGCTCACGGACTTCGGTGTGGCCCGGATCCAGGATTCAGGCGAGGCGACCCGCACCAAGGGCACCATGGTGGGCACCCTCAAGTACATGTCGCCGGAACAGCTGCGCGGCCTGCCCATCGATTCGCGCTCCGACCTGTTCTCGGCCGGCATCGTGCTCTACCAGCTGCTGACCGGCACCCGGCCCTTCGACGGCACGGGCGACTACGAAATCATCCAGAAGATCGTCTCGGAGGAAGCGGCGGCGCCCTCGACCCTCAACCCCCAGCTGCCGCCGGCCATCGACCAGCTCATGGCCCGCGCGCTGAGCAAGTCGCGGGACGAGCGCTACCCGACCGCCCAGGAATTCAGCACCGCGCTGCAGGCCGCCACCGGTTCAGCAGCCGACCCCACGATCACACCGCCCAGGGCGACTCCACGCTCGGGCGAAAGCTCGACCTGGACCTCCACCGTGATCAAGGGCGAATCCCTGGTCAGCACCAGCTCGGGCAGCATGTCCGGTGTGCCCGGCTCCACCGTGACGCAGGAGGTGGAACTGGTCTACTGGAAGGAGATCAAGGACTCGGTGGAGATTGATGAGTTCCAGGATTTCCTGCTCAAGTTTCCCGCCGGCATCTATGCCGACCTGGCGCGCCGGCGCATCAGGCGCCTGAAGAACCCCGGGGGCGAGCCGGGCGGCTCCCAGTCCGGCATCGGCGCCAGCACCCGGCTGACAGAAGCCGCACTGCTGGACCTGGAAACGGATGCGGACGAACCCACGACAAGGATCTCCACGGCAGCGCCGTCCAGCACGGACACGGAAGATCCCGAAGCCACCCGCAAGCTGGCGCCCCGCGCGACGGCACATCTGCGGGACGCCGTCACCACCAGGCAGGACGAGGCCCCATCCCATCAGGGCGGCGCGGCCGTCTTGGCCCGTGGCAAACGCGGCTGGGTCCTGGGCGGTATCGCTGCGGCGGTGCTGACCACCATCGCCTTCGGCTACCTCACCCTGTCTCGCACCGTGGTGCCGCCCCCGGAACCCGCCGCGCTGGTCAAGGACACGTCACCCGCCGGCAAGACCTCGGCCCAGACACCGCGACCCGGTGAAACCCCGAAGACCGGGGGCAAGGCTGCAACGAGCACCCCGGCCAGCGGCGACCCGGCCAAGGAGTGCCAGGGCCGCATCCTGCTCGGTTACCTGAACTGCATGAAAGAGCAGTGTGAGAAGCCCCGCTATACGCGGCACCCCGCCTGTGTGGAGCGGCGCGAGATGGAACAACGCAACCAGCAGCCCACCCAGTAAACCCTGCCGGGCTCAGCCCACGACCTTGAGCGCGGGTTTGGCCTGGGCCGACAGCGCCGGGTAGCGCCGTTCGATGGAAGCCTGGATGCCGGCGGCGTCCAGTCCCTGCAGGGCCAGCAGCTTGGCCGGGTCCCCGTGTTCGATGAAAACGTCGGGCAGGCCCAGTTGCAGCAGGGGCTTGAGCACACCGGCGGCCTGCAGGGCCTCGCCCACCGCGCTGCCGGCACCGCCCATGACAGCGCCCTCCTCCACCGTGACCAGGGCCTCGTGCGTGGCGGCCACCTTGAGCAGCAGCGCCACGTCCAGCGGCTTGGCCCAGCGCATGTTCACCACCGTGGCACCGAGCTTCTCGGCCGCGGCCAGCGCGGGATAGAGCAGGGTGCCGAAGGCCAGGATGGCAATACCCCGGCCCTCGCGGCGCAGCTCGCCCTTGCCATAGGGCAGGGATTCCAGCCCCGGCAAGGGAACCACCCCCGCACCGGCACCGCGCGGGTAACGCACGGCCACGGGATGGTCCTGCTCGAAAGCGGTGGACAACAGCTGGCGGCTTTCGCGCTCGTCGGCCGGACAGGCCACGGCCATGTTCGGAATGCAGCGCAGGTAGGCGATGTCGTAGTTGCCCGCATGGGTGGCGCCATCGGCACCGACCAGGCCGGCGCGGTCCAGCGCGAAGACCACGGGCAGCTTCTGCAGGGCCACGTCGTGGATCAGCTGGTCGTAGCCGCGTTGCAGGAAGGTGGAGTAGATGGCCACCACGGGCTTGAGCCCTTCGCAGGCCAGGCCGGCGGCAAAGGTGACGGCATGCTGCTCGGCGATGCCCACGTCGTAGTAGCGCTGGGGGAAGCGCTGGTGGAACTCCACCATGCCCGAACCTTCGCGCATGGCCGGCGTGATGCCCACCAGGCGCTCGTCTTTCTCGGCCATGTCGCACAGCCACTGGCCGAAGACCTGGGTGAAGGTCTGCTTCGGGGGCGTGGCCGGCTTGACCAGGCCCACGGCCGGGTCGAACTTTCCGGGGCCGTGGTAGGCCACGGGATCGGCCTCGGCCAGCTTGTAGCCCTGGCCTTTCTTGGTGACCACATGCAGGAACTGCGGTCCCTGCAGGTGCTTGATGTTTTCCAGCGTGGGGATCAGCGATTCGAGGTCGTGCCCGTCGATGGGGCCGATGTAGTTGAAGCCGAATTTCTCGAACAGCGTGGCCGGCACGACCATGCCCTTGGCGTGTTCCTCGAAACGCTTGGCCAGCTCGAACAGCGGCGGCGCGCCCTTGAGCACCTGCTTGCCCACCTGCTTGGCCGCCGCGTAGAAGCGTCCGCTCATGAGCTGGGCCAGGTAGCGGTTCAGTGCGCCCACCGGCGGGCTGATGGACATGTCGTTGTCGTTGAGGATGACCAGCAGCTTGCAGTCCTCGACGCCACCGTGATTCAGAGCCTCGAAGGCCATGCCGGCCGTCAAGGCGCCGTCGCCGATCACGGCAATGGCGTGGCGATCTTCGCCCTTCTGGCGCGCGGCCAGGGCCATGCCCAGGGCGGCAGAGATGGAGGTGCTGCTGTGCGCGGTACCGAAGGCGTCGTATTCGCTCTCGCTGCGTTGCGGGAAACCGCTGATGCCGCCGAGCTGGCGCAGCGTGTCCATGCGCTCGCGCCGGCCCGTCAGGATCTTGTGCGGATAGGTCTGGTGGCCCACGTCCCAGATCACACGGTCGTACGGTGTGTTGAAGACCTGGTGCAGGGCCACGGTGAGTTCCACGGTGCCCAGGTTGGAGCTCAGGTGGCCACCCGTGCGGGAAACACTTTCCAGCACATAGGCACGCAGCTC
>JBEIPS010000078.1:0-9988 GCA_040376915.1 Hylemonella sp. | reverse complement strand
TTCATGAGCTTGAGCTGGTTGGTCTCGATGGCCTCGCGCAGCTCGTCGTCGCTGATCTTGAGGTCCGCCACTTTTGGTACCTGGGCCGGATCCTTGATGCCGGCGATCTGCTGGTTGCGCCAGGCCTCCAGCTGCTTGGGCGCCGTGGTGAAGTGACCGTGGCAGTCGATGATCATGGGCTTTTTCATGGAGGTCTCCTGATATTCAATCTTCGATACGCAGCCACCGCGCGCACCCTCGACTGGAAGGGTTTAAACGGGAAACGCCGTGGAACCGGCTTTGCCGGGCCACTGGCGTTGCCCCCTTGAGGGGGGAGGCGGCCACACGAAGTGGGCAAGCAACGGGGGTGTGCTTCATATTAGGCCGGGTCCATGCCCTGGCGGCGTTTGGCCTCGGCGGCGGCGGGGGACGCCATATAGGCCAGCAAGGCACGCGCGGCCTCGCCCTGCGTGCTGGTGGCACAGACGCCGCCCGAAAAGGTGGTGATGATCTGGATGGCCGGCGGCAAGGGGCCGAGGACCATGATGCCTTCGAGGCTGATGAGTTCGCTGAGCTGCTGGAAACCCAGCGCCACCTCGCCCTTGGCCACCAGGCTGCCCACGGGGATGCCCGGTGGCGGGGTCACGATGCGCTCCTTGATCTGCCCGGCGATGCCCCAGCGCTCAAACAGCCTCGCCAGGGCCACGCCGCTGGGGCCGGTGGAGTAACTCAGGTTGCGTGCCTGCAGGATGGCTTCGCGTACGGCGGCTTCGCTGGAAATGTCGGGCTTCGGTGCGCCTGCGCGCACCGCGACGGCCACGCCCGAATGCACAAGGTCCACCTTGCTGCCGGCCAGCACATGGCCGGAGGCGATGAGCTTGTCGATGGCGTCGGAGGCCAGGATGACCACGTCGAAGGCCTCGCCGGCCGCCACGCGTTTGGCCGCATCCACACCGCCCACCGACGCGATGGCCACCTGCTGGCCCGCATGTTTCTGGTAGGCGTCCACCAGTTCGGCCAGCACCTGGCGGGTAGCCATGGAGGAAATGCCGAGGAGTGGGGTGCGCATGGGAGAGGGCGGCCAATTGATAAGAACAGACAGCGATTGTGGCCACCCTGCCCCGCTGTGCCAAGGCGGGACGGTTTCTAGCAGGTATCGCATTTCGGCATAATCGCAGGCAAGCTATCCCGCAAACCATGGACCTGAAACAACTCGAATATTTCGTGCGTGTCGCCGAACTGGGCAGTTTCACCCGTGCCGCCGGGGTGCTCAACATTGCCCAGCCGGCGCTGAGCCGCCAGGTACGCCTGCTGGAGGTGGAGTTGCGGCAGAACCTGCTGCTGCGCAACGGCCGCGGCGTGACCACCACCGACGCTGGCAAGCTGCTGCTGGAACATGGCCGCGGCATCCTGCACCAGGTGGAGCGCGCGCGCGAGGACCTGGGCCGGGTGCGCGGTGCCCTGGCCGGCCGGGTGGCCCTGGGCCTGCCACCCAGCATCGCCCGCATGATGACGGTGCCGCTCACGCGCGCCTTCCGCAAGCGCCTGCCCAGCGCCGCGCTGTCCATCAGCGAGGGCCTGACGATCTCCATGCAGGAAGGCCTGTTGACCGGGCGCCTGGACATCGCCCTGCTCTACAACCCGCCCGCCAGCCCCGAACTCAACACCCTGCCGCTGATGGACGAAGAGCTGTTCCTGATCGCGTTTCGCAAACCCAGGGGCAAGGCCCTGGGCGAGCCGATCAGTCTCAAGGAAGTCAGCACCCTGCCCCTGGTCATCCCGAGCCGGCCCAATGCCATCCGCATGGTGGTGGAGACCGAGATGGCCGGCATAGGCTGCAAGCCCGACATCAGCCTGGAGATCGACGGCGTGGCCGCCATCCTGGACCTGGTGGCCGACGGCGCCGGTTATGCCGTGCTGCCCAAGTACGCGCTGGCCACCACACAACGCCCCGAGGCCTACCAGGCCCGCCCCATCGAAAAACCCCGCCTGTCCAGCCGCCTGGCGCTGGCCACGGCAGCTGGCCGCACCACAACCATGACGCAGCAGGCCATGCTGGAGCTGATCCAGCAGGTGGCCGGCGAAGTCTTTGGTGCAGTTCCCACACCCGCATGACAATGAACCATGGCAACTGACAAGCACTACACCCTCGCCGGCGTGATGGGCTGGCCGGTGGCGCATTCGCGCTCGCCGGCCATCCACAACCACTGGATCCGCCACCATGATCTGAACGGCAGCTACGTGCTGCTGCCCGTGTTGCCGGAGCGTCTGGCCGACGCCGTGCGCGGCCTGCGTGCCCTGGGTTTTGCCGGCTGCAACATCACCATCCCGCACAAGGTGGCGGCCATGGCGCTGGTGGACCGCATCGACCCGCTCGCCGCGCGCATCGGTGCCATCAACACCATCGTCGTCGAAGCCGACGGCACCCTGGCCGGCTACAACAACGACGCCTACGGTTTCATCCAGAGCCTGCTGGACGCGCAGCCGGACTGGCGTGCCGATGCCGGCCCCGTCACCGTGCTGGGCGCGGGCGGCGCGGCCCGCGCCATCCTGGTGGCGCTGGCCGAACGCGGCGCCAGGGAAATCCGCCTGTGCAACCGCGGCCTGGACAAGGCCCAGGCCCTGGCCGCCGAATTCGGCGGGCCCATCCGGGTCTCTGCTTGGGAACAGCGCGACGAATTGCTGGACGGCTGCGCCCTGCTGGTCAACAGCACCAGCCTGGGCATGAAGGGGCAGGACCCTCTGACCCTGTCGCTGGACCGCCTGCCCAGGCAGGCCCTGGTGTGCGACGCCATCTACGTGCCACTGGAAACACCGCTGCTGGCCGCTGCACGCGAACGCGGCAACGCCACCGTCAACGGCCTGGGCATGCTGCTGAACCAGGCGCGACCGGCCTTCCAGCGCTGGTTCGGCGTGCTGCCGGAAGTGACGCCCGAACTGCGGCGCATGGTCGAAGCCACGCTCTGAGAGCCCGCCAGGCTCTTGGCCCATCACAATTTGTGATGGGCCTATCGTGACGCCGCAGCGAATTCCATCGTTTGCCCTGCTTGCCCCGGGCGGTCGGCGCGCCTATTCTGGGCCACACATCAACAACCCGAAAGGCAAGCCATGCGCACGCCCCTGCTCCGTCTGTTTACCGTGCTGGCCAGCGGCCTGCTGCTGGCCGCCTGTGCCCTCACGCCACCGCCGGCCGCCCCTGGTGCGACCCAGGCCAAGGCTGAACTGCTCTGGCTGGGCCAGTCCACCTTCCGCCTGACCACCCCCAGCGGCAAGGTCATCGTGACCGACCCCTGGCTGCGCCCCAATCCCAAGACACCGGCCGAGTACAAGGACCTGAGCAGACTGGGCAAGGTGGACCTGATCCTCGTCACCCATGGCCACGGCGACCACATCGCCGACGCCCCGGACCTGGCCCTGATGAACAAGGCGCGTGTCATCGCACCGGGCGACCTGAACATGGTGCTCAACACTCTGGGGGTGCTGCCACCCGAGCTGACGCCTCGCATGAACAAGAGCGGCACGATCGTGCCCTTCCCCGATGTGCCGGGCCTGAAGATCACCATGGTCAAGGCCGAGCATTCATCGCTCTACGCCTGGAAAAACCCCCAGACCGGCAAGATCGAATCGCACTACGGCGGTGAGCCGGTGGGTTTCATCATCGAACTGGAGAACGGCCAGAAGATCTACCACATGGGCGACACCGGCCTGTTCGGCGACATGAAGTTCATCGGCGAGTACTACAAGCCAGATGTGCTGCTGATCCCCATTGGCGGCAACTTCACGACCGCGCCGGCTGACGCCGCTTACGCCACGCGGGAGTTCATCAAACCGCGCTTTGCCATCCCCATGCACTACGGCACCAACCCGCTGAACCGCGGCACGCCTGAGCAGTACATGCAGGCCCTGGGTCAGACAAACACCAAGGTGGTGCCGCTGCAGCCTGGCGAGAAGTTCAGTTTCTGAACGACGTGGAGCCGGCACGCCGGCTCAGGACGCACCAGGGCCCGTACTCGCGATCTTCCGATCGCAGGTACGGGCCCTGATATTTGGAACTGCTCAGTCCTTGGCGCGTCAGGCGCCCGACCGTCGGCTGCCGAACGGCGCCGCGGTCTTGAGGCTTACTGGCGCGGAATGTTCGCCTTGACGATCACATCACCCCAGCGCTTGATTTCGCTCTGCAGGAAAGCCTGGGTCTGCTCCGGCGTACTGGCGCGGGGCTCGATGTTCAGGTCGCGCAGCTTCTTGCTGACCTCGGGATCGCTGATTGCGGCCGCGATCTCGCGGTGCAGGCGGGCCACCACGTCCTTCGGGGTGCCCGCAGGGACGGCCAGCGCATTCCAGGACGAGGCCTGGTAGTTGGGCAGGCCCGCCTCCTTGGTGGTCGGCACATCGGGCAGCAGGGCCGAACGCGTGGTGTCGGTGATGGCCAGGGCACGCAAGGCGCCGCCCTTGATCTGCCCCATGATGGGCGAGACGATCTCGACGGCCACGTCGATCTGGCCGCCGCGCAGCGCGTTGACGACCGCGGGCGTGCCGTTGAAGGGCACGATCTGCATGTCCACGCCCGCATTGGATCTGAACAGTTCAGCGGCGAGGTTCTGTGTGCTGCCGATGTTGATGCTGCCCACATTCAGCTTGCCGGGATTGGCCTTGGCATAGGCCAGCACTTCACCCAGCGTCTTGAACTTGGATTCGGTGGCGGTCACGACTGCGATGTCGAAGAAACCCAGGGTGCTGACCGGCGTGAAGTCCTTGACCGTGTCATAAGGCAGCTTGTTGAACAGCGTGGCGGTCACGGCGCTGGCGTTGGACATCAGCAGGAGGGTATGGCCGTCCGGTACCGACTTGGCCACGGTGTCGGCAGCACCCACGCCACCCGCACCCGGCTTGTTTTCGATCACGACCGGCTGGCCCAGGGTCTGGCTGAGCTTCTGGCCCACGGTGCGGGCCGTCAGGTCGGCCACGCCACCGGCACCGAAGGGGACGATGATCTTGAGGGGCTTGCTCGGGAAGGACTGGGCCCAGCCGGCGGAGGTCAGGGTGGCAGCCAGCACGGCCACGAGGGCACGGCGATTCAGCAGGTTCATGGGTGATCTCCTTGTGAACAAAAAAGAGCAGGGGTGGTCAGCGCGCCACGCCCAGCAGACGGTCCAGCAGCTCGGGCTGGTCCAGCAGCGATTGCGCCGTGCCCGAATGCACCACGGTGCCGCGGTCCAGCACGGCGGCCACATCCGAGATGGCCAGGATGGCCTGCGGATGCTGCTCGACGATGATGGCCGAGAGGCCCTCCTCGCGCGTGATGCGGCGGATGGCGCGCAGCAGTTCCTGCACGATGATGGGCGCCAGGCCCTCCAGCGGCTCGTCCAGCAGCAGCAGCTTGGGGTTGAGCACCAGGGCGCGGGCCACGGCCAGCATCTGCTGCTCGCCGCCGGAGAGCTGGGTGCCCAGGTTGGTCTTGCGCTCTGCCAGGCGCGGGAACATCTCGTAGGCGCGCGCTGGCGTCCAGGGGCCCGGGCGGGCCACGGCGGTGAGGTTCTCGTCCACCGTGAGCGACTTGAAGATGTTGCGCTCCTGCGGCACCCAGCCGATGCCGGCGGCGGCGCGCTGGTGCAGCGGCACCTTGTGCAGGGCCATGCCGTCGAAGGTGATGCTGCCGCCGTGCTGGCGCGTGGCGCCGGCCAGCGTGTTCATGAAGGTGGTCTTGCCGGTGCCGTTGCGGCCCAGCAGGGCCAGGGTCTTGCCCTGGTCCAGGCGAATCGACACATTGTTCAGCACCACGGCCTCGCCATAGCCGGCGCTCAGGTTCTCGACCTTGAGGAGTTCAGCCATGATGTTGCGCCCCCACGCTTGCCCCTGCGGGTGCTGCGCTGCCCCCCGAGGGGGCCCTCGCGCCTTGGGACGGCCCGGCGGCGCTCACCTCCTCGCCGTGGCCCAGGTACACGGCCTTGACCTGCGGGTCGTTGGCGATGGTGTCGGGGTCACCCTCGGTGAGCACGGTGCCGTTGACGAGCACGGTCATGCGTTTGGCAAAGCTGAAGACGAGGTCCATGTCATGTTCAATCAGGAGCACCGATACATCGGCTGGCAGGGCCGCCACGGTCTGCAGCAGTTCCTCGCGCTCGCCGGCAGGCACACCGGCCACCGGCTCGTCGAGCAGCAGCACACGCGGCTCGCAGGCCAGGGCGATGGCGATTTCCAGCAGACGGCGCTTGCCGTAAGCCAGCACATTGGTCTTCTGGTTCATCACCTCGGTCAGGTGGAACTGCTCGAGCAGCTGTTCGCAGCGTTCCACGACCTGCGGGCGCTTGCCCAGCGGCTGCCACCAGCGCGTACCCAGGCCGCTTTGCTGCGAGACGGTCAGCGCCAGGGTTTCCAGCGGGGTGAGCGTGTCGAACAGCTGGTTGATCTGGAAGGTGCGCACCATGCCACGCCGCACACGCTGGTGCGGCGCCAGGCTCGTGATGTCCCGCCCTTCAAGCAGGATGCGGCCCTCGGTGGGCTCGAGCACGCCGGTCAGCAGGTTGATCAGCGTGGTCTTGCCAGCGCCGTTGGGGCCGATGAGCGCATGGCGCGCGCCCTTGTGTAGGTCCAGGCTGACGTTGCCGGTGGCGGTGATGCCGCCGAAGCGCTTGACCAGGCCCTGTGCGGAAAGAACGATTTCAGGGGAACTCATGATTTCTTGCCCCCGAACCAGGTCCAGGGACGGATCAGGCGCTCACGGCCGACCAGCATCAGCACGACGAGGAAAAGGCCGATCCAGAAGGTCCAGTACTGTGGGGTGATGGAGGAGATCCAGTCCTGCAGCAGCTTGAAGACGATGGCACCGGCCACGCCGCCATACAGCCAGCCGGTACCACCGATGACCACCAGCAGCATCAGGTCGGCCGATCGGTCGAAGGCAAACAGGTCCACGGACGCAAAACTCGTGGTCTGCGCCATCAGGCCGCCGGCCGCACCAGCCACGCCTGCGGCGATGGTGTAGACCACGGCCAGACGTGCCGTCACGGGAATGCCGATCGCCATGGCACGCAGGCGGTTGTCGCGCAGGGCCTTGAGGGTGCCGCCCAGCGGCGAGTGCACCAGGCGACGCGCCAGGACAAAAAGCAGCAGCAGCACGCTGATCGAATACCAGGCCGCCGTCTGGCCTTGCAGGTCGAACTCGAAGCGACCGAGCAGCGGCCCCATGATCACACCCTGCAGACCGTCGGCGCCGCCGGTGATGTCCAGCTTGTTGGCCAGCTCCATCAGGATCATGGCCACGCCCATGGTCACCATGAGGCGCGTGAGGTCGGTGCCGCGCATGATGGTCAGCGAACACACAGCGCCCAGCGCCGTCGAGATCACGATGGCAAAGGCCAGGCCCACCAGGGGGTCGGGCATGACCAGCTTGGCGAACAGGGCCGCCGCGTAAGCACCCATGCCGAAGAAGGCTGCGTGGCCCAGCGAGACGATGCCCGCGTAACCGAGGATCAGGTCCAGGGAGACGGCGAACAGCGCCACGATGGCGATCTCATTGATGATCAGGGCATGGGTGGACAGCAGCCAGGGCGAGGCCAGGGCCAGCAGCCAGAGCACGGGCTCCCAGAGCTTCCAGCGCTCCAGGTCGTGCAGGGATTGCATTGCGTTTTTCATTCGGAGACCTCCGCGCGCTGCGCTGCGGTATTCGTCTTGGGAGCGGCCCGGCGACTCATGCCTTGCCCCCCTTGCGCACGAACAGGCCCTGCGGGCGCCAGATCAGGATCACGATCATCAGGAAATAGACGATGAAGGCGCCGAAGCGCGGGATGTAGTACTTGCCGGCCACGTCGGCGATGCCCAGCAGCAGTGCGGCCAGCAGCGGACCCGTGATGGACGAAGTGCCGCCGACAGCCACCACGATCAGGAAATAGATCATGTTCTTCAGGGGGAAGCTCGGGTCCATGCCCAGCACCTCGGCGCCCAGCGCGCCACCCAGGCCGGCCAGGCCGGAGCCGACCGCGAAGGTCAGCAGGAACACGACGTTGACATTGATGCCCAGGCCGGCGGCCACGCGCTGGTCATCGACCGAAGCGCGCAGACGGCTGCCGAAGCGGGTTTTCGCCAGGATGTACTGCAGGGCAATGGTCAGGGCCGCGCAGATGGCAATGATGAAGAGACGGTAGTGCCCCATACCCAGCATCCAGGGGCTGTCACCGATCTCGGTGCGGCCCTTGAGCCACTCGGGCAACTGGATGATCTGCTGGCTGGAGGTCATGAAGTAGTCCATGGCGGCCACGGCCATGAAGGTCAGGCCGATGGAGAACAGCACCTGGTCCAGGTGCGGCCTGCTGTACATGGGTCGATACAGCGTGCGCTCGAGCACGGCACCGATCAGGGCCACGCCGATGAAGGCGATGGGCAGGCAGAGCAGGAAAGGCACATCCATGCGCTGCATGAGGATGATGGTCGCATAACCACCGACCATGGCGAAGGCGCCATGGGCCAGGTTGATGAAGTTCATCAAACCCATGGTCACGGACAAGCCGACCGCCAGGATAAACAGCAGCATGCCGTAGGCAATGCCGTCAAACAGAATCGTCAGCATGAATGGCTCTGGTCAGATCAGGACAAAAAAAAACCCATGGACACCCCCTGACCGGAGGCATCCATGGGAGGGACATCACTTCGTCTTGCCCGGGTCCTTGACGTCCTTGATGACGTCAAATTCCACGTTGTGCAGTTCGCCGCCGACCTTCTCCACCTTGCGCAGGTAGATGTTGTGCACGACGTCACGGGTCTGGGCGTCAATGAACATGGGACCGCGCGGGCTTTCCCAGACCTGGCCCTTCATGGCGGCCAGCAGGCCGTCACCGCCGCCCTGGCCCTTGGAGGCCTTGAGCGCTTCATAGATCACACGCATGCCGTCATAACCGCCTACGGCCATGAAGTTCGGGCGCATGCCCTTGTTGGCCTTCTTGAAGGCTTCGACGAACTTCTTGTTGGTCGGCGAGGGGTGGTTGGCCGAGTAGAAATGCGAGGTCACCACGCCCAGAGCGCCGTCGCCCATGTCATTGAGCTGGTCGTCGTCGGTGATGTCGCCCGGGCCGATCAGCTTGATGCCGGCCTTGTCCATGCCGCGCTCAAGGAACTGCTTCATGACGGCTGCGCCGGCGCCCGAGGGCACGAAGACGAAGAGGCCGTCGGGCTTGGCGTCACGCACCTTCTGCAGGAAGGGGGCGAAGTCGGGGTTGCGCATGGGCACGCGCAGGGTGTCGACGACGGTGCCGCCATTGAAGAGGTAGCGTTCCTTGAAGTACTTCTCGGCATCGTGGCCCGGGCCGTAGTCGCTGACCAGGGTCACAACCTTCTTGATACCGCCCTTGGCCACCGCCCAGTCGGCCATGGCGACCGAGGACTGCGCCAGCGTGAAGCTGGTGCGCACGATGTAGGGAGAGGACTGGGTGATGCTGGACGTGCCGGCGGCCATCACCAGCATGGGGGTCTTGGACTGGGTGGCAATCGGCGCCGTGGCAAAGGCCGAGGGCGTGATACCGAAACCGGCCAGCACGTTGACCTTGTCATTCACCACCAGTTCCTGGGCCAGGCGCTTGGTGACATCAGGCACGCTGGTGTCGTCCTTGACGATGAGCTGGATTTTCTTGCCGGCTACTGTATCGCCGTGCTGGGCCATGTAGAGCTTGGCCGCCGCCTCGATCTGGCGGCCCGTGGAGGCCTGCTGACCGGTCATGGGCAGGATCAGGCCGATCTTGAAGGTGTTGTCCTGGGCCAGCACGGCCGAGGAAGCGACCACCGCCAATGTCAGAACGGACGCGCTCAGAAACACACGCTTTTTCATGTAAGACTCCTAATAGGTTTTATCACCCCACTCACGCGGCCCGCAGCTCGCAGGAGCAAGCCCGGTCTTCGGACGTGAAGGTGCATTACTTTCGCCTCAAACCAGATGACACGCAAGTCAAGTTTCGGACTGATAGATATAGCAAAATGACATATCTTGCAGGCCGCCATCTGCAGCATAAACGAACACAGGGCC
>JBEIPS010000214.1:0-1596 GCA_040376915.1 Hylemonella sp. | reverse complement strand
GCACCCTTGTCGGCCAGCTTCTTGGACAGGGTGATGGCCTGGCCGTTGTGGTTCAGGTTCATCAGCACGGCCATGTCCTTCTTGGGGCCGGAGACACCCAGGTGCACGCCATAGATCAGACCATAGAGCACGTGGGCGAAGTCCAGTTCACCGTTGACCAGCTTGTCGCGCACGCCGGCCCAGCTGGCTTCCTTGGTGGGGATGATCTTTACGCCGTATTTCTGGTCGATGCCCAGCACCGAGGCCATGACCACGCTGGCGCAGTCGGTCAGCGGGATGAAGCCGATCTTCACTTCCTTTTTCTCGGGGGCGTCGGAGCCGGCGGCGTAGACAGCGGCACGCAGGGCGGGGGTCAGGCCCACGGCGCCCACGGCGGCGGCTTGCAGGACAGTGCGGCGGGACGGACCGGCGACGTTGGCGATCACGGGGTCTTGCATGATGAACTCCAGTTACGGGCTAAAGGCGAAGCACAAACAAAAAACGGCACCCATTCCACCACCGCCCATTTGGGTTGCAGGGAATGGACGCCGTTGTCCAGAGATGTCTCGGTGAGACCTGGGTCAGGCCGTCATTGGCCCGACTTGCTAGGCATCAAGCAGATACCGTGCCAGCTGCCGATTTTGGCTTGGAGGTTGGATAAAAGTCATTAAAAATCAATGACTTGAGGCGATGTTCCTGCGACGCAGGGACCGCTGGAGGGGTGCGCGAGGCACCTTTATTGTGCATCGCACCATGAATTGCGTGCAGGCGTGGTCCGACGCTCTCTCTAGAGATAGTCGGACATGGTGAGCACGGTCTTGGCCACGTCCACCAGGCGGCGGCCCTGGTTCATGGCGGTCTGGCGCAGCATCTTGTAGGCATCGTCCTCACTGAGCTTGCGCGAGGCCATGAGCAGGCCCTTGGCGCGTTCGATCACCTTGCGTTCGGTGAGCGCGGCGCGTGTGGTTTCCAGTTCGTCGCTCATGGCCTGCAGCCGGCGCGACTGTTCCTGCACCATGCCCAGGATGGAGCGTTCCAGATGGGGGCCCAGCAGGGCCGGGGGCTCGTTGTCGGGCTGCTCTGCCTGCTGCTGCAGCGCGTCGACGATGGCCTGCTGGTCGCGCAGGTCCGCGTGCGCCTGGGCGATGCGCTGGTCGCAGAGTACGCGCAGGTTGGCCGCCAGCTGGTCCTCGAAGGTCTTCATGGCGTCGATGCGCTGGGTACAGGCTTCGTACCAGGCCTGGCTGGCGTTGGGGTCCAGCACGCCGGCTGCATGGGTGGCGGCGGCGACGCGCCGCAGCCGCTCCTGCACCAGCAGGGCTTCGGCGGGCGGGTGGGCCAGCCAGGCGCTGCGCACGGCCTCGTCGGAGAAATCCATGAAGACCTGCAGGCAGGCCTCCTGCGCTTCGATCAGGTGCTGCCATTGCTGGCGCTGCGCCGGGTCGATCTGGCCCGAGGCGTAGGCGGCACCGCCGAAGGCGCGCTCCTGGCCCGCGTATTCCTTGCCCTGCAGGAAATGGAACAGGGCGACCAGGGCGCGCGAGATCTTGGGGTCGGTGGCACTGTCGGCGGCTTCGAACACCACATTGAGCAGGCCGGCGATCAGGCGGGTGTAGG
>JBEIPS010000202.1:0-1921 GCA_040376915.1 Hylemonella sp. | reverse complement strand
CTTCTCGCCCAGGGCCAGCATGGCCGCCATCAGGCCCAGCGAGGGCGTGGACTTGCCATCGTGCTCGATCTGCAGGAGGTTGCGCCGATTGACACCGTCCTCCTCGGGGATCAGGTTGATGTGGCCGATGCCGGCCGCCGCCCGCTCCAGGCCGGGCAGGCTGCCGGTGCTGCCGCTGACGCGGAACTGCCGGTCGAATTCGAAAGTGGTGGCCAGCACCACGTTGCCGGCGCGCCGGATGGCCTCGGCCAGGGCCTGATCCACCTCGGGGGTCTCGACCTCAGGGAAAAAGACGTCGAAGAGGATGGCCTTGGGTTTGACGGCCGCCAGGCGATCGAGCAGGCGCACGTACTGGGTGCGGCTCCAGGGAAAGCGGCCGAGCTCGGTGATGCTCTTGTCGTCGATGGTGATGATGGCAATGTCGGGGTGCGGCGGAATGGGACCGCGCAGGCTCTTGAAACGCAGGTCGTAGGTGCGCGCCTCGAAACCCTCGATGAAGGCGTTCTGCCTGTAGTACAGCAGCGTCACCAGCAGCACCGACACGATGGCCAGCAGGATGGATGCCGCGCGCGAACTGCGCCCCTGCAATAGCTGACCCAGATCCATGCCTGCTCCTTGTGATGTGCCTTTCTAGGTTAACAGCTTGCCCGCCCCCTGTGTATCAGCCCGGGGCCAGTGCCCGCCGGTGCCGGTCCACCCAGTAGGCCCAGAGCACCAGCAGCCATTGCAGCTGGCCCACCCAGGCGATGGCCTCGACATGGGGCGGCGGGCTGCCCAGCACATTGCCCGCATAGACCACGAACAGGAAAAGCACCAGGCCCACCAGCCCCCAGCGGCCGGCCCCGTCCAGGGCCCGCGTGCTGCGGCTGTACAGCCACACCCCTAGCATGAACAGCGGCACCTCCAGAGCCAGCGTGAGCACCAGGGAAGACCACAGGCGCAAGCCCAGCACAGCGCCGCCCCAGGGCCACAGGGGCAGGTCCGGCCGGTGCACCAGCAGGTCCAGCAGCCAGTGGCTCAGGACCAGCACGGCCAGCACGGCGGCGCTGCGGCGGTCACGTCGCAGCAGGAAATGCAGGCCGCCCAGCAACACGGCCCAACCCAGCACGGCCAGCAGGCTGTGCGACCAGGGGTAATGCTCGAAGACCAGGGGCGTGACCGCGGTGGCCGTCGGGTCGATGCGCACCCGCTCCAGCCCCATGAGCAGGAAGGTGGGCCAGAGCAGGTCGATGAACTGGGCGGCCAGGAACAGGGTGCCCAGCGACACGCGGGGTGCCAGGGACTTGGCGGCAAGGCCGACGGCGAAGTGACCGATGAACATGGCTATCAGCTCCTGGCGTCCTGGGGCTGCGGCACGTCCCGCAGGAAGACCGGCAGGTCCATCCCCGGAGGGCGGCTGCCGGCCTGGTAGAGCATGTCGGCGACGTAGCCGCGGTGGTAGGTCTTGTGGTTGACCACGTGCAGCAGCATGTCGCCGCGTGTCATGGCGCCGGCACCGCCGTCAACGAAGTGGAAATCCACCACTACGCCGTGCGCCGCCGCATCGAGCCCGTCGGCGTAGGCGATGTACCACTGGTCGAGTTGCGCCTGGTCCTGCTGCAGCTGGGCCAGTGCGGGTTCGCTTTCAGGCTGGCGCGAACTGTAGCCATGCGGCCGGCCCTGCAGATGGGCCTGCCAGATCCGGTCCACCTGGCCCAGCGTGCCCACCATGCTGTGCGTGCCGTGGTTGCGCCGCGCCGTCACCTCGCCCGGCGGCAGCGCGGAAAGTGCCGCGTACAGGCGCCCATTGGCCCAGGCGTTGTAGCGTGTGAGCATGCGGAGCTGGCGCAAAGCGGCACTGGACATTGCGGTTTTCCCTCTGTGCAGGACAGGATGATCGCGGCACTATAACCGGGAGCACCTGCAGCCCCGGGGCCGTGCG
>JBEIPS010000109.1:0-6485 GCA_040376915.1 Hylemonella sp. | reverse complement strand
GCGGGCGCGCGCTCAGTCTTGGCCACGCACTGGCCGGTGGAGACGGTGTCGGCCCGGGAGCTGGTGACGCATCTGTTCGAGCGTTACACCAAGGACCCGCAGTTGACCCGGGCGCAGGCCTTGCGCCGCGCCATGCTGGATCTGATCGATACGGATGTGGCCACCGATGGCCGTGGCCAGGCGGTGATGGCTTATGCCCATCCGGCCTTCTGGGCGCCTTATGCGCTGTATGGGGATCCGGGGAGGTAGTGAATCCCCCCTGAGCCGCTGCGCGGCTTCCCCCCAAGGGGACGACGCCAGCGGACTGGCGAAGCCAGATCCGCGGCGTCCCCGGATCAGACAGCCACGGCTGCGGGAGTCAGCGTTCGTGGCGCAGCTTCAACGATTGGGCGATCACGGGGTAGGTTCCGGGCACCGTTTCCTGCACAAAACTGGAACCGTTGTCGTCGTCCTTGCGGCTGACTTCCGCCTTGGACTCGGCGGCACCTGAGGCGCGGGGATCGCGCAGCGTGATGACCAGCTGCTCGTCGCCGGTGACGCCGGCAAACTCGAAGAACTGGTCTGCCCCCAGGGGCGCCAGCACCTCGACGCCGGCCTTCAAGGCGACCGCCTCGCTGGCACTGGGCGGGTAGATCTGCTTGCGCACACCCTGGGGGTTGATGTTCTCGATAACCATCAGCGCGTCAAAGGTCGGCAGCAGCTTGATCTTGATGCGATCGCCACTGCGGAAGCCTGCGGTCACTGGCCGCAGCCCCGTCACGGCACCGGCCTTGTCGAAGGCGACGACGGCCACGTGCGCGCCCTGGTAATTGGGCTGGCCGTTCTGCACTTCGATCGGCTTGGTCGGCAGGTTCGCCACGGTGTTCTCCTCGGCACCGACCGACTTGAAGCCGAACAGCCCGCCGACCGCGCCACCCGCCGTCGATACAAACCCTGCTTTCGCCGAATTGAAGAGCAGTTTCTTGTAGTCGATCGGATTGGACAGATCATTGGTCAGCTTGTTCTGGCGCCATTCCGTGAAAGCCGACATGGCGAACTTGACAGCGATGTTCAGCAACAGCCCCCAGATGAAGAATTTGGGCTGCACCTCCTCCGGGTTGCCCGTGGCCGGCGCGGCGGGTGCACCGGGCGCTGCCGGCAAGGTCTGCGTGTGCGCAGGCATCAGCAGCGAGCACAAGAGCAGGCCGGCCAATAGCCGGCTGGCATTTTTCTTCATCGTGAAGTCTCCTTGATGGATTGATCTGCAAGCTGGGCGAGTTCTTTCAATCCGGCCGCCTGCGCCACGGCAAACGCGCGCAGGTAGGCCCCGCGCGCTTCGGAAGGGGCCGCACGGCGCTGGATGTCGCCGATGAGCAGCCAGTCACGAACGATCTTCTCCGGCACAGCCAGCTGTCGATCAATGGCCAGGGCCGCCTGTGCGGCCTGCAGGGCAGCGGCGCCCTCGCCCTGTGCCAGCCGCGCAGCGGACAGCAAGCGCCAGGCATTGGCCACTTCGCGCTCTTCGGATTGCTCACGCAACAGCGGCAGGGCGGCCTCGGCCAGCACCGCAGTCTGCGCCGCCTTGCCCTGGGCCCAGGCCGTGCGTGCCTGCAGCAACAACACCCGGCCGCGCTCGGCACAACGTGCCTCGCACAGAGCGGTGAGGCGCGCCAGCAAGCCTGCTGCCGCCTCGGTACGCTCCAGCGCCAGCAGGGCCTGCACCTGCAGCAGCAGGGCCTGAATTTGCATGGCTTCTTCCCGGACCTCGCCGGCATGGTCCAGCGCCAGCTGCGCCTGCCCCCCTGCCAACTCGGCCTGGGCCTGCTGCAGGCGGTTGCGCGCAGCAGCGCCTGCATCGTCAAAACTGCGGCGCAGTCGGGCTGCCTCGGCGAAATGTCTGGCGGCTGCAGCGTAATCGCCCTGGGCATAACGCCGCGCACCGCTGGTTTCCAGTTCCTGCGCCTGCACGCGCAGACGCGGTTCGGGCGGCGGCTTGGGCGAAGAGCCGCAGGCGGCCAACAACAAGGCGGCCAGCAGAACGCCGTAAGGCCACGGCTCAACGCGGCGCACGGCTGCCCTCCGCGCGCGGGTCGCTGTCCGCCTTGAGTGAGGACGGAGCCGGTGCATCGATCAGGTTCTTGATCGGCCAGGCTGTCTTCGCCCCGGTCAATATCTCGCGCACATCGCCGGCCACGGCCCGGCCATCCTGCAGCAGCGGGGGCACCGAGCTCTCGGCTTCCGCAGTGATCTTCTCGATGTGCTCGACGATGCCCTGTGCCTTGTCCAGCAGACCCGGCAGGCGGTTGTTGACCGTCGTGAGCGTCTTGTCCAGTTGCACCAGGCTGGCCTCGGCCTTGCCCACCGCACGCGTGGCGGCCTGCCCCACGTCGCCCAGCTGCTGGTTGCCGGTCTTGAGCAGGGTATTAAGCGAAGCCGTGGCCTCACGCACCTGGCCCAGCGTGGCCGGCAGGCCCTGGCGCGAGTCGGCCAGCGTGCCGGTAATGATCTTGATGTCACCCAGGATGGGCAGGATCTTGTCGCGCAGGCTGTTGGCCATGGCGGTCAGTCCGTCGGCGCGCGTGAAGGCCAGCTTGGCGCCGTTGGCCGCGAGCCGCGTGCGGTCGGCACCCGGCATGATTTCGAGCACGGCCGAGCCGACCAGGCCTTCCTTGCGCAGCTCGATCACGGCGTCGCGCGTGACAAAGCGCATCGAGTCGGCATCGATCTCCAGCTCCACCTCCACCTGGCCATCGGGCCGCAGGGTCACCGTGTCCACCGCGCCCACCTTGAAGCCCGCAATCTTGACCGACTGGCCCTTGTTGATGTCCTGGGCCGATTCGGTCACGAAGGTGAGCACGGCCGTCTGACGCAGCAGGCCCTGACGCACGAAGATGGCCGCGATGATGAGCAGGGTGACCAGCAAACCGGCCAGCAGGAAACGCCGCGTCCCCCGGTGCAAGAGGGCAACTTCGCTGTCCTGTTCGATCAGGATGGACATGTCTGGACCTCGGGGGACTCGGCCCCCAGTTCTACCGTGCCGCGGCACTGCGGCAACGCCGGCAGGCCATGCGCGTCGAGATCGACGAACAGCGTGGGGCGGAAGGGATGAAATTCATGATAGACCGACGCCAGCGCGATCACCGTCTCGGCCTGGCGCCGTGACAGGCCTGCAAAAGCGCGGTCGAACACCAGCAGTTCGGGCGGGCGCATCAGCTGCAGCATGAAGCCGGCCAGCCAGCGCTCCTGGCGCTCCATGCGCATGGGCTGCTCACGGGCCAGGCTGCGCTGGCGCTCCTCGCTGATGCCGCAGAGTCTGAACGCAAGCCGCAGCCTTTGGTCCCAGTCGCGCCTGGCCTGGGCGTCGACCTCCATGCCGTAACTCAAGGCCAGCGAGAGATTGGCCGACACCGTCATGGCCCCGAGCAGGCCACCTTCTGCCGGCAGCACGGCCACACCGGGTAACGCTTCCAGCGCAGCCAGGGCGGCATCGATGCTGGCGAGATCCGGCGCCACCAGGCGGTAGCGTCCGCCCTGGTCCAGCGGCAGGCTCAGCACGGCCTTGCCTCCATGGCGCAGGCACAGCTGACGCTGCCGGCGTTCAGCCTCCCAGCGCACAGTCAGCGCACCTCTTCAATGGTCAGCAGGGCGGCGGCGTAACCGGTGGAGCAGCGCTTCTTGATCGACAGATTGCGCGTGCTGGCCGGGTTGGCGCATTCCGCATCGGCCGGACGGGCCGCCCCCACGGTCACCAGCTGGATGTCTTTCGCCGCCACCGCGTCCACCACCGAGAACGGCCCGGCGGGCTTGAGCCCGGCCGAACTGAAGTCGCGCGGGTTGTCGGTCACGATGGCCAGCAGGGTGTTCTTGCCCGGAGGGCCTTCGGCCGAGAGCTGCCAGGCGGGACGCGGCAGGCGCATGGTGCCACCCGGCTCGATCATGTTGTTGCGATCGATCTGGTTGGGGAACAGCAGGTCGAAGGTCTCACCGTCGGAGCCCACCATGACGAGGTAGACGTAGCCCCCCTCGCGCGAGGTCAGCGTGAAATCGACGGTGTCGACACCGATCTTCAGGGCCGGCTTGGCCGCTGTCAGCGTCACAAGGCGACGGTCGTCACGGCTGTTGTAGATGTCCTGCAGCGCGGCCAGCGTCGAGGGCTTGGCGACCGCTGCTGCTGCCGGAGCTGGGACCGCGGCAGCCGGCATCGTCACGGCGCCAACTGCAGCAACCGGCACGGCGACCTGGGCGGGTGCCGACACGGGCACCGGCGCCGGGACAGCCTGGGCTGCAACGGTTTCCTTGGCGGCATAGCTGAGCACCATGGAGGGGTTGCCGTTGACCGAAACATGGTGCGGCAAAAAGCCCTGCACATTCTTGAGCTTGTCGTTGATGCGATCCTGCGCGCAGGCCTGGATCTCGCCGGCCGACAGACCGCCGCTGCCATCCGTGTCCTTCGCGGCACCGGCCAGGCAGGCCAGCCAGGCCTGCGTGGCCACGCCGCCGCGACCGGGCTGGTCCAGCGAGACCTCGCTGTCGCGGGCCGCCGCAATGTGCACAAAGTTGGCACCGCCGCTGCCCGCGGGCTTGGGCGCGTTGATGCTGCGCGTCAGCATATTGGTGGGCTTGACGCAGCTCTGCCCGGCGGTATAGGACTTGGGAGCAAACAGCGCATTGGCTGCGCCCACGGAGCGGGTGGTCACGCCACCGGAATGACAGGCATCGAGAAAGACGATGGTCTTCTGCGACTTGGCCGAGAGGCGCTTGAGCCGGTCTTCCATCTCGGCGTCGGTGAAGGGCTGGCCTTCGACGGTGATCAGGGATTCGGCACAGCGCTCGACGCCCGCCTCCTGCACCAGCTGGCGCCCGCCGTGGCCCGAGTAATAGATGAAAACCTGGTCATCGCCGCCGAGTTTGCTCTCGAGCTCATCGAAAGCCTTGCGCATGCCTTCGAGCGTGAGCTGCCCATCACTCAGCGCGTGGATATTGGCCTGCGGCACACCCATGCGGCGCGCGATCTCCGTGGCCGTCGCGGTGTCGAAGGGCACGCCCTTGAGCTTGGGGATATTGCCCTGGTAGTCGCCGATGGTCATGATCAGCGCATGCGCAGCCACCGCCTGTGGTTTGCTGAAGCCGCGGATGCCGGTGGTGGCGATCAGGTTGCCGCGCCCGCTGCGTCCATCATCGAGTTGCAGCAACGCCGCGCCACTGAGCGGCTTGGCCGCGGCTTTCTTGTCAGTGGCCGGATCAGCGGCATGGCCCAGTGTTGCCATCGAGGCAAGGGCCGCGGCAGCCAGGCCCAGAGCCAATTGCTTGGTTAATTTCATCAAACTTTTCCCTGCACGGTTGGAAGTGAAGCGGCCACGCTGACGGTGTCGTTCATCGCGGCGAGAATAGTGGCAAAGGCAGAGGCTGTCCATCCGTTTGTCGTTTCCCAACAAATCAGTTCGTGCCTGCGCGCAAAGCGCAGACTGCCCCCGGTGACATCTGTTGCGCGCGTGAGTGCCAGGCCCTGCTCGATCATCACGGCGTCTTCCTGCCAGTTGTCAGTCGGATCCTCCAGCAGCCAGTAGACCAGCATCACGTCAGAAAAAACTTTCTGGACAAAACCCGGATCCTCGATCAGGTCGACGATGCGTCCCGCCTCGTGCCGGGACCGCGCCACCAGATGGTCCAGGTCTCCCTTGAGCCGGCGCCGCTGCGTCGCCGTGGCGCCCTCCAGCCGCACCGCCAGCACGGCCAGCAGGCGACGGCCCTGGGCCTGACTCTCCATGTCCTGCACGCGGCTGTTGGCCAGCCAGTTCCGGGCCAGGCCGTAATAGACACGTGAGAGCGCAAAGTACGAGAGCCCCAGTGACAGGGGTGCCGAGGCATCGAGGTACCAGTCCGTCAGGTTGACCACGGCGAAAGCCAGCACCACCAGCGCGCCCTGCAAGGCGCCGAACACCGTGTCGAACACCTCGATGCGGGTCTGGCGGTACAGGGCAATGGCCATGCACCAGATCAGCAGCAGGGCCGCCAGCTTCATCACCCACTTGGGCCGCTCACGCAGGTAATCGCCATTCTTGAAGTTGTCGATGGCCGTGGCCATGATCTCCACACCCGGATGGATATGCGCCATCGGTGTGCCCTTGATGTCGAACAGGCTGGGCGCCGTGGAACCAATGATGATGATCTTGTTCCTGAACTCGTCGGCCGGGCGCTGCTTCTTCTGCGCCTTCAGATCGCGATAGACATCGACGAAGGAGACGAACTGGTAGGTGAAGGGTTTACCTCGCCAGTTGATCAGCACCTCGGGTTGATCGGCGCCAGGAAAGCCGAACTCCTCGGCGATGCGCTGCGGCATCGAGGGAATGCGCCAGCCCGCGTGCTCGATCCAGGTCGGGTAACGGCGGATGATGCCGTCGGCATCAGGTGTGACCTGGTGTGTGCCCAGGCGTCCGTTGTCCAGTGCTGCCGGCACCTTGGGCAGGATGATGGCGATGGGTGCCTGCGCGTCGGCATCCTTCTGC
>JBEIPS010000124.1:0-4931 GCA_040376915.1 Hylemonella sp. | reverse complement strand
TCGCTGGACCGCATCGAAGCCCTGCTGTGTGCCGAGCCCGTGCTGAGCTACCGCTTCCTGCAGCAGGTCAACACCACGGCACCGCGTCAGCGCGGCGAGATCGACACCCTGTCCCAGGGCCTGCAGGTCTGGGGCCTGCGCCATGTGCAGGCCTGGCTGCTGGAGCAGCTGGCTCAGGCCGGCAACGAAAGCGATCTGCAGCCTGTGCGCCTGGCCATGGTGGCGCGGGCGCGCCTGGTCGAGCACTTGCTCGACCCGGGTGACGAGGAGAATCTGCGGCGCGAGGTCTACCTCTGCGGTCTGTACTCGCAGCTCGATCGCCTGCTGGGCGAACCCCTGGCCACGGCCCTGTCGCGCCTGCCCCTGTCGCAGCGCATCCTGCAAGCCCTGCTGGAACACGGCGGCCCTTACCACCCTGCCCTGCAGCTGGCACGGGCCCTCGCATCGGCCGACCCGCGCGGCGCACGCCTGCTGGGCGAAAGCTACGGTTATGCGCCGCAGGACGTGAACCGCGCGCTGCTGCGTGCGCTGGCCGGGCTAGGCAGCTGAGCCCCCTCGTGCCGCGAGCTCCTCGCGCACGCGTGCAAACACCTTCCAGAACGCCGCTTCCTGCGTGGTCGCGAAATTGATGCGCATCAGCGTGCTGCTCTGGCGCCCGGCATGGAAGAGCGCACCCGGCGCCAGCAGATAGCCTTCATCGAGCAAACGCTGCGCCAGCAGGTCGGTGTCCATGCCCGTGTCCACCCAGCCGAAGAGCCCGGCCGGCGGCGCGGCAAAGGTGCAGCCGTGGGCCTGGGCCAGCCTGACGCTGCGCGCACGCGCCTGGTCCAGCCGGGCGCGCACGCGTTCGGCGTGGCGGCGCAGCTGCCCCTGGTCGATGCACCAGGCCAGCGCCTGTTCCAGCAGGCCCGGTGTGGTCAGTGTCGACAGCAGCTTGGTGTTGAGCAGGCGCTCGACCAGGGGCACCGGCGCGGCCAGGTAGCCGATGCGCCAGCCCGGCGCCAGGATCTTGGCAAAACCGCTGACGTAGATCGTGCGCTGCAGCTCGTCGAGCGCGCACAGGCGTGTGGCCTGCTCGGGGGCCAGGTGGCTGTAGGTGTCGTCCTCGACCACGTGGAAGTCGTGCGCGGCCGCCAGCTGCAGTACGCGGTGCGCGCTGCCCGGCGTGAGGCTGTAGCCCGTGGGGTTGTGCAGCACGCTCACGCTCACGAACAGCCGCGGGCGGTGCGCCTCGCAATACCGCGCCATGACGGCCAGGTCCGGCCCCTCGGGGCCGCGCGGCACCGGCAGGATGCGCATGCCCAGGGCGCCCAGGCGCGCGAACTCGATGGCCCAGCCCGGCTCCTCCACCATGACCGGCTCCCCCGGGCGCAGCAGCGTACGGCTCACGATGTCCAGCGCGTGCGAAGCCCCCACCGTGGTGATGATCTGCGCGGGCGTGGCCTGGATGTTGAGGCCGGCCAGCTTCTGCGCCAGGGCCTGGCGCAGGCCGGCGTCGCCGGCCGGGTCCCCGTACTGCAGGGACAGTGCCTTGAGGGAGGCCGGCCCCGTGACACGGCGCACGGCCGCGGCCATGAAGGGCGTCTCCAGCCAGTCGGGCGGGAACACGCCGGTACCGGGCTGGGGCCGGTCACCACGCCCCTGGAACATGGCGCGGATCAGGGCCGTCGCATCCACCGGTGCCGGCGCAGCCGCCCCCTGCGCCAGGGCCACCCGACGCGAGGCCGGCGCGGCTTCACGCACGAAAAAGCCGCGGTTGCGCCGCGCTTCCACCAGGCCCTGGGCCAGCAGCTGGTCATAGGCTGCAACCACGGTGGACGGGCTCACGCCCTGTTGCTCGGCACACAGCCGCACCGAGGGCAGGCGGCTGCCCGGCGCCAGCAGCCGGTCACGGATACGCTGGGCGTAACGGCCGGCAAGTTGTTCGGCCAGTGAGAGGGAAGCTCCCGGGGTCAGCATGCGTCCTCCTGCGACACCGCACTGTGCTGCCTGGGTCAGCAATACAGTTTGGCTGATTGTTCATAAAACTGTACTGCAAGTGTGCTGCCTCGCGGGCTAAAGTCAAGTTCATGCATTCCCCCCACCCTGACGCTGCGCGCACCGGCCTGGCCCTCGGCCTGCTGGGCGTCCTGGTCTTCGCCCTGACCCTGCCCATGACCCGCCTGGCCACGGGCACGCCCGAGGCCCCGCAGCTTCCGGGCCTGTACATCGCCGTGGGGCGCGCCGTGGTGGCGGCCCTGCTCTCGGCCCTCTTCCTGCTCGCCCTGCGCGCCCCGCTGCCGCGCCGCGCCGACTGGAAGCCCCTGGCCCTGGTCGCGCTCGGTGTGGTCTTCGGTTTCCCCATCTGCACCTCGATCGCCATGCGCCATGTGGAGGCCGTGCACGCCAGCGTGATCGTGGGTGTGCTGCCCCTGGCCACGGCCGCCGTGGGCGCGCTGCTGCAACGCCAGCGACCCTCGGCCAGCTTCTGGCTCTGCGCACTGGCCGGCACGGCATTGGTACTGAGCTATGCGCTCCTGCGCTCGGGCAGCGCGGGGCTGACCCTGCACCCGGCCGACGGGCTTCTGCTGCTGGGCATGCTCGCCGCTGCGGTCGGCTACGGCTACGGTGCGCGCCTGGCGCAGCACCTGCCCGCAGAGCAGGTCATCTGCTGGGCCCTGCTGCTGTCCCTGCCCCTGACACTGCCTCTCACGCTATGGAGCTGGCCCACCACGGCGGTCTCGGCCGCCGCCTGGGGCGGTTTCGCCTACGTGGCCGTGTTCTCCATGTGGCTGGGCTTTTTCGCCTGGTACAAAGGCCTGGCCCTGGGCGGCACGGTGCGCGTGAGCCAGACACAACTGCTGCAACCCTTTCTCTCCATGCTCTTCGCCGTGCCCCTGCTGGGCGAGACCCTCGACGCGCTCACGCTGGGCTTCGGCCTGGCCGTGATCGCGGTGGTCTTTGCCGGGCGCAAAATGCCAGTCGGCAGGGCCCAGGCCCGTCCCCCCGAACAAGAAGGAAGCCCACCATGAAACCGAGCACCCCCTCCACCTCGCCCTGGGTGCTGTCCGAGCGGGCCGCGCTGATGAACCCCTCGGTGCTGCGCGAGCTGCTCAAGCTCACCGAGCAGCCCGGCATCATCAGTTTTGCCGGTGGCCTGCCCTCGCCCAGGACCTTCCCGGTCGCCGAATTCGAGCAGGCCTGCGCGCGCGTGCTGCGCGACGACGCCGACGCCGCCCTGCAGTACGCGGCCAGCGAAGGCTACGGCCCGCTGCGCGAGATGGTGGCCGCCGGATTGCCCTGGAAGGTGGACCCGGCCCAGGTGCTCATCACCACCGGTTCGCAGCAGGGCCTGGACTTGGCCGCCAAGGTACTGATCGATGCGGGCAGCCGCATCCTGGTGGAAACGCCCACCTACCTCGGCGCCCTGCAGGCCTTCGCGCCCATGGAGCCGCAGGTGCACAGCGTGGCCAGCGACGACGAGGGGGTGGACATCGCTGCGCTGCGCGCGGCCCAGGCCGCCGGCACGCCCGCGCGTTTCATGTACATGCTGCCCAACTTCCAGAACCCGAGCGGCCGCATGATGAGCGAAGCCCGGCGCGCCGCACTCAGTGCCACCGCCACCGAGCTGGCCCTGCCCCTGCTGGAGGACAACCCCTACGGCGAACTCTGGTTCGACCAGCCGCCACCCGCGCCGCTGACCGCTCGTAACCCGCAGGGTTGCATCTACCTGGGTTCCTTTTCCAAGGTGCTCGCGCCCAGCCTGCGCCTGGGTTATCTGGTCGCACCGAAAGAGGTGTTCCCCAAGCTGCTGCAGGCCAAGCAGGCGGCCGACCTGCACAGCCCGGGTTTCAACCAGCGTGTGGTGGCCGAGGTCATGAAAGACGGTTTCCTCGACCGCCACGTGCCGCGCATCCGCGCGCTCTACAAATCGCAGCGCGATGCGATGCTGGCCGCGCTGACCCGGCACATGCCCGCCGGTGTGGAGTGGAACCGGCCCGTGGGCGGCATGTTCCTCTGGGCCCGCCTGCCCGCCGGCCTGGACGCCACCGCCCTGCTGCCCAAGGCGGTGGCGCGCGGCATGGCCTATGTGCCGGGCGCGGCCTTCTACGCCGGCGCGCCCGACGCACGTACCCTGCGCCTGTCCTTCGTCACGGCCAGCGCCGAAGAAATCGAACGTGGCGTGAGTGCGCTGGCAGCAGTGATCCGGGAGCACATGGCATGACCATTCACCGCTCCTACAAGCAGGTCGACGTTTTCACGACCACACCCTACTGGGGCAATCCCCTGGCCGTGGTGCTGGACGGCCAGGGCTTGACGGACGACGAGATGCAGCGTTTCGCGCGCTGGACCAATCTGTCGGAGACCACTTTTTTGTTACCGCCCACACAGGCCGGCGCCGATTACCGTGTGCGCATCTATACACCGGGCGGTGAGCTGCCCTTTGCCGGCCACCCCACGCTGGGCAGTTGCCACGCCTGGCTGGAGGCCGGCGGCGCGCCGAAGAACAAGGACCTCATCGTGCAGGAATGCGCCGTAGGCCTGGTCAACATCCGCCGCGCCGGCCAGCACCTGGCTTTTGCTGCCCCACCGCTCAAGCGCAGCACGCCAGTGCCCGAGCTGCTGGCCCAGATCGCACAGGCCCTGGGCATCACGGTGCAACAGATCCTCGCCGCGCAGCTGCTGGACAACGGCCCGTCCTGGCTGGGCCTCCTGCTGGACAGCGTGGACACCGTGCTCGCGCTGGAGCCCGACCATCAGCGCCTGCACGAACTGGGCCAGAAGGTGGGTGTGGCCGCGCTCACGCAGGGCAGCGGCGCCGTGCAGCTGATCGCGCGCAGCAGCCGCGAAACCCGCGCCTTCGCCGAACACGCCGCCGATGCGCCGCATCTGGCCGAGCCTGACCTGGAGGTGCGCGCCTTCGCCGCACCGGTGGGCATCACCGAAGACCC
>JBEIPS010000030.1:0-32179 GCA_040376915.1 Hylemonella sp. | reverse complement strand
GTAGGCCTTGGCCGAACCGCCAAACTTGGCCGCCAGCACGGTCGTGATCGCCGCCGTCAGCGTGGTCTTGCCATGGTCCACGTGGCCAATCGTGCCTACGTTGACGTGCGGCTTGGTCCGCTCAAATTTCTCTTTTGCCATTTTTCAAATCTCCAAAGAACAGGTTCCCGTGTACAGGTTTAATGTCTGCACGATGTTGCTGGTTCGCCCCGCACGGGAACAGGGCGGCACACCGTCGCAGACAGCTTGAAACTTACTTGGCGCGTGCAGCCACGATGGCTTCAGACACGTTGCGCGGAGCTTCGCTGTAGTGCTTGAACTCCATCGTGTACGTGGCGCGGCCCTGGGTGGCAGAACGCAGCGTGGTCGAATAACCGAACATTTCGGACAGGGGCACCTCGGCCTTGATGGCCTTGCCGCCACCGACCATGTCTTCCATGCCCTGCACCATGCCGCGACGCGAGGACAGGTCGCCCATCACGGTACCGGCGTAGTCTTCAGGCGTCTCGACTTCCACGGCCATCATGGGCTCCAGGATCACGGGGTTGGCCTTGCGGCAACCGTCCTTGAAACCGAAGATGGCGGCCATCTTGAAGGCGTTTTCGTTCGAGTCCACGTCGTGGTAGGAGCCGAAGGTCAGCGTGACCTTGACGTCCACCACCGGGAAACCCGCCAGCACGCCGGAGTTGATGGCTTCGATCACGCCCTTCTCGACGGCCGGAATGAATTCACGCGGAACCACGCCACCCTTGATGGCGTCGACGAACTCAAAGCCCTTGCCGGCTTCGTTCGGCTCGACCGTGAACACCACGTGACCGTACTGACCCTTACCGCCGGACTGGCGCACGAACTTGCCTTCGACGTCGGTGACCTTCTTGCGGATGGTTTCGCGGTAGGCAACCTGGGGTTTGCCCACGTTGGCTTCCACGCCAAACTCGCGCTTCATGCGGTCCACGATGATTTCGAGGTGCAGCTCGCCCATACCGGCGATGATGGTCTGGCCGGACTCTTCGTCGGTCTTGACGCGGAAGGAAGGATCTTCGGCAGCCAGACGCTGCAAAGCGATACCCATCTTCTCCTGGTCAGCCTTGGTCTTGGGTTCCACGGCCTGTGCAATCACTGGCTCGGGGAACACCATGCGCTCCAGCGTCAGGATGGCATCCGGATCACACAGGGTTTCACCCGTGGTCACGTCCTTGAGGCCCACGCATGCAGCGATGTCACCTGCGCGGATTTCGTCCACTTCCAGGCGGTTGTTGGCGTGCATCTGCACGATACGGCCGATACGCTCTTTCTTGCCCTTGATCGGGTTGTAGACCGTGTCGCCCTTGGTCAGCACGCCGGAGTAGACGCGCACGAAGGTCAACTGGCCGACGAAGGGGTCGGTCATCAGCTTGAAGGCCAGAGCAGAGAATTTCTCGCTGTCGTCGGCCTTGCGGGAAGTTTCCTTCTCGTCTTCGTCCATGCCGCCCACCGGGGGGATGTCCACCGGCGAGGGCAGGAAGTCGATCACGGCGTCCAGCATGCGCTGCACGCCCTTGTTCTTGAAGGCGGTGCCGCACAGCATGGGCTGGATTTCGGCGCCGATCGTGCGGGTGCGGATGCCCAGCTTGATTTCGGCTTCGCTCAGGTCGCCTTCCTCAAGATACTTGTTCATCAGCTCTTCGCTGGCTTCGGCGGCCGCCTCGACCATGCCTTCGCGCCACTTCTTGGCGGATTCCAGCAGTTCAGCGGGAATCTCCTTGTATTCAAACTTCATGCCCTGGGAAGCTTCGTCCCAGATGATGGCCTTCATCTTGATCAGGTCGACCACGCCGGTAAAGTGCTCTTCGGCACCGATCGGGATCACGATCGGCACGGGGTTGGCTTTCAGGCGCAGCTTCATCTGGTCATAGACCTTGAAGAAGTTGGCACCGGTACGGTCCATCTTGTTCACGAACGCCAGACGCGGCACCTTGTACTTGTTGGCCTGGCGCCAGACAGTTTCCGACTGCGGCTGCACGCCGCCCACGGCGCAGTACACCATGCAGGCACCATCCAGCACGCGCATGGAACGCTCCACCTCGATGGTGAAGTCCACGTGGCCGGGGGTGTCGATGATGTTGAAGCGGTGCTCGGGATAGGACAGCTCCATGCCCTTCCAGAAACAGGTGGTCGCAGCAGAGGTGATCGTGATGCCACGTTCCTGCTCCTGCTCCATCCAGTCCATGGTGGCGGCGCCATCGTGCACTTCACCAATCTTGTGGTTCACACCGGTGTAGAAAAGAATACGCTCGGTCGTGGTCGTCTTGCCGGCGTCAATGTGAGCGGAAATACCGATGTTGCGATATCGCTCAATGGGCGTTTTGCGTGCCATGATGGTCTTTCGTTAAACAGGTAAGGCCCGCTTGTAGCGGGCCTGAACCACTAGATGGGGACGATGCTTAGAAGCGGAAGTGGCTGAAAGCCTTGTTGGCTTCGGCCATACGGTGCACCTCATCGCGACGCTTCATGGCGCCGCCACGGCCTTCGGTGGCCTCGATGATTTCATTGGCCAGACGCAGGGCCATGGACTTCTCGCCACGCTTGCGGGCGGCCTCCTTGATCCAGCGCATGGACAGGGCCAGACGGCGCACCGGGCGCACTTCGACCGGCACCTGGTAGTTGGCACCACCGACGCGGCGGGACTTCACCTCGACCATGGGCTTCACATTGTTGATGGCGACCGTGAACAGTTCCAGCGCATCCTTGCCTGTTTTCTGTCCAATGGTTTCGAGGGCACCGTAAATGATGCGTTCGGCTACCGCCTTTTTGCCGCCTTCCATGATCACGTTCATGAACTTGGAAAGGTCGACATTGCCGAACTTGGGATCCGGCAGGATTTCACGTTTAGGGACTTCGCGACGACGTGGCATTTTTTCACCTCATACTGCTTCAGTTGGCATCTTTTCAGACACCGCGAGAGCCATACAGAACTCTCACTTACTCGACCCACCCGGACAATTCCGAGCTTCGGGTCACTACGCTCAAACCGTCTGCCAGACGACCTGAACACCGAAAAATCAAGACTTGAGAATCAAGCCTTCTTGGGACGCTTGGCGCCGTACTTGGAACGCGACTGCTTGCGGTCTTTCACGCCTTGCAGGTCAAGCGAGCCACGCACGATGTGGTAACGCACACCCGGCAGGTCCTTGACACGACCGCCGCGAACCAGCACCACGCTGTGTTCCTGTAGGTTGTGGCCTTCACCGCCGATGTAGGAAATGACTTCGAAACCGTTGGTCAGGCGCACCTTGGCGACCTTACGCAGAGCGGAGTTCGGCTTCTTGGGCGTCGTGGTGTACACACGGGTGCACACGCCGCGGCGCTGCGGAGAGTTCTGCATGGCAGGACTCTTCGACTTGATGGTCTCGACCTCGCGGCCTTGACGCACTAGCTGGTTAATGGTTGGCATTTAAAAACGTCCCTCAACGTTTGATAAAAACGAAAACGTGAAACCCTTCGGAAATTCCGAAAAGCCTTCGAGTATATCAGGTCGCCCCCTGGCTCGCAACGGAACTCTCGGGAAACGACGGGAGCAGGCGCCCTGCAACCGGGTGGGGCAGCTTACTGAACCCAGAGCCTGAAGGCGTCCCAGGCCCGGCCGATCAGGCCAGCCTCTTCTACAGATTCCAGCGCAAGCAATGGAATATTTGAGAGTGTGCGCTCACCTATGTATATTTTCAGAGAGCCGCTGGCTTGGCCTTTCTTGAGCGGCGCAACCAGCGGCTCAGGCCGCAAGGCCTGGGTACGCAGCTGACCAGCCTGGCCGGCCGGCACCGTCACCACCACAGCCTGCGGGCGCCCCAGGCGGACCTGGGCCGACCGCCCCTTCCAGATCGCCGGGGTCAGCACCGGCTGGTTGGCCTCAAACAGCTTGACGGCTTCAAAGGCGGCAAAGCCCCAGTTCAGCAGTTTCTGGGTTTCGGTCGCGCGCGCGTTCTCGCTGTCGGTACCCAGCACCACGGCGAGCAGGCGCCGGGCACCCGGCGCGCCAGCCAGCCCCAGATGGGGAAACTCGCGCTGTGCCGTGGCAATCAGGCAGTAGCCGGAGGCCTCGGTGTGCCCGGTCTTGAGGCCGTCCACCGAAGGATCGCGAAACAGCAACAGGTTGCGATTGCTGTCGTTGGCCGGTGGGGTGCCTTCGTAGCGGTACTTGCGGATGGCATGAAAGTGGGTTCTGTCCGGGAAATCGCGCAACAGCCGTGTCGCCAGGGTGGCCAGGTCACGCGCCGTGCTCAGTTGGCCGGGCTGGGACAGACCGGTCGGGTTGAAAAAGCGCGTCGCCTTCATGCCCAGCGCCTGGGCCTGTTCGTTCATGAGCTGGGCAAAACGCTCCTCGCTGCCCGCCACACCTTCTGCCAGCGCGACGGCGGCGTCATTGCCCGACTGCACCAGCAGCCCCTTGATCAGATCTTCCACCGGCACCTTCATGCCGGCCTCCAGAAACATGCGCGATCCAGGCTGCCGTCTGGCACGCTCGCTGACCGCCAGGGTCTGCTTCAGCTCCAGCCGCCCCAAGCGCAAGGCATCAAACACCAGGTACGCCGTCATGAGCTTGGCCAGGGAGGCCGGCTGGACCGGCGCATCCGCCTCCTTGGCCGCCAGTTGCTGGTCGCTGGTCAGGTCCAGGAGCAGATAGGCCCGGGCCGCAATCTCGGGCGGCTGCGGCAGGCCCTGTGCCGCGACGCTGCCCCAGAACAGACCGCAGGCTGCGGCCAAGAAAGCAAGGACTGTCTTGATCATGGCGCAGCAGTCAGGTGCCGCACCACCAGGCTCTTGAGCAGGGGCAGCTGTCCGTGGAAGAAATGGCTGCCGCCGGGCACCACCGTCACCGGCAACACCTGGGGTCGCGCCCAGTCCATCACGGCCGCCAGCGGCACCGTGTCGTCGTGTTCGCCGTGGATCACCAGCGTACGTTCGTGCAGTTCCGGTGGCACCCGGGCCACCTGGAAACGGCTGGCCGCCGCCCCGACGAACACCAGCTTGTCGATCTGGCGCGCCGGCCACAAGGAACTCAGGGCCTGGCTCATCACGAAAGAGCCAAAAGAAAAACCGGCCAGCGCAAGCGGACCTTCAGTCGCGCACTGCTGCACCACCGCCAGGAAATCCTCGGCCTCGCCCCGCCCTTCGTCGTGCACACCCTCGGTGGCCCCGACGCCGCGGAAATTGAAACGCACAGCCTGCCAGCCGCATAACACAAAGGCGCGCGCCAGGGTCTGCACCACCTTGTTGTCCATGGTGCCGCCAAACAGGGGGTGCGGATGGGCGATCAGGGCGGTTCCACGCGGGCTGACGCCATCGGCAGCAGCATCACGCAGCACTTCGATACGGCCCGCCGGGCCGGCCAGCAGCAGGCGCTCAGTCTGCGAATTCACTCAGCGCCCCAGATGTGGCGGCGTCACCAGACGCTCGACCACCTTGCCGTTCTTGAGATGCGACTCGACGATCTCGTCGATATCGGCCAGGTCCACATAGGAATACCAGACTGCGTCCGGGTACACCACTGCCACCGGGCCACCGGCGCAGCGATCCAGGCAGCCGGCACGGTTCACGCGCACCTTGCCGGGCCCGGCCAGCCCAGCCGCCTTGACCTGGGACTTGCAGCGCTCGAAAGCCGCCTCGGCCTGGTGGTTGGCGCAGCAGGACTCTCCCGCGGGGCGCTGGTTGAGACAGAAAAAGACATGCCGCTTGTAATAAGTGACGGGGATCTCGGGTGCGGTGGGAGTGCTCATGCCTGAATTTTAGGGGCAGGCCTGTCCAGGCCGCCCAGCCCCCAGACACGGATCAGCACATAGAGCAGCACGGCATAGGGCCACAACCAGCCCAGCCACTGGACCACGCCGTGAAAGCGGATGAAACGCCCCTGCTCCCAGACCTGCAGGTTGTGGGCAAAGTAGGGGCTGGCCGGCGCCTGGTTGATCAGGACCAGGTACAGGCCCAGGCCCAGCAGCAGCAGGGCCGCACAGACGCGGGCGGGAACACGCGACAACAGCAGGGCCATCACGCCCGCCAGCACCAGGCCGGCCTTGACCGGCAAACTCAGCCAGGCCCAGGCATGCGCCGGCCCGTAACTCAGAGCGGCCGACAGCAGCGTGGCACCTATTGCCGCGACCAGAACAACCAGCACAAAACCAGCGCGGCGAACCCGGGACGGAATGATGCTGAAGCCCAGCAGGCAGGGGATCAGGGCGCCCAGCAGCACGCAACTCATCTCCACGCCAGGAACCAGCGGCTGCAGTTCCACGGCGCGCAGCGGCAACCACTCCAGCAAGGGCGTGTCGAGCAGTATTTCGGCCAGCCCGGCCTCCGCCCGCTCGAAGACCTGGCCCAGCCCCAGGGGCACGGCTGCCGGGAGCAGCAGGGCCAGGGGCCACAAGGCCAGCAGCACCAGGGCGCCACGGGCCTCGGGCACGAACCAGCGCTCCCGGAAACGGATCCAGCGGTCGAGAGCACCCATCTTTTCCAGCAGGGTCGCCATCACAGCCCCCAGCCAGGCGCCACCAAGGTTCAGCAGCAAGTCGACATTGGAGGGCACGCGAGCCGGCAGATAACCTTGCAGCGTTTCCATCAGCAGGGACAGCCCGCCAGCGCCCAGCGTTGCCAGGCCAACGGCGCGCCCGCCAAGTCCGGTACGCAGGGCACCTAGCGCCAACAGAAAACCCAGCGGTGCATAACCCAGCACATTGGAAAAAAGATCGAAGACAGTCCAATAGTGCGGCCAGGGCGCAATCAGGAAGCCCCAGGGCAAAGGCCCCTGGTCGCGCCAACCCCCAAAAGGATAAAGGCTGGCGTATACCACCAGCCCCACATAGACCAGGCTCAAAGGCCAGGCGGAAGTCTTGTGCACCGACATGGCGCGCCCGTCCGGATCAGAATGGCTTGACGACCGCCAGCACCACGGCGGCCAGCAGCAACAGCACCGGCACCTCGTTGAACCAGCGGTACCAGACATGACCACGCCGGTTCTCGCCGCGCCGGAACTTCTTCAGGAGCACGCCGCAGGCGTGGTGATAGCCCAGCACCAGCACCACCACCACCAGCTTGAGGTGCAGCCAGCCACTGGCCGGGCCCTGGCCAATACCGTAGCCCAGCCAGAGCCAGAGGCCGAAGCCCAGGGCCGGCACGGCCAGCACCGTGGTGAAACGCATCAGCTTGCCCGCCATCAGCAGCAAACGCTCCCGCTCGGCGATCGAGTCAGCTGGCACCAGGGCCAGGTTCACGAAGATGCGCGGAAGATAGAACAGGCCGGCGAACCAGCTGGCAACGAAGACGATATGGAAAGCTTTGACCCAGAGCATGGCCCGAGTTTAGTCGCGCACGGGAGCTAGCGGAGCCACAACCAGCACGGCTGGTTGCGTCGCAGACTAACTTTGTCCAAAGGACAAAGTTAAGCGCAGCGGCCGCAGACAAAAAAAACCCCGGCCAAAAGCCGGGGTTGCAAGCCTTTTTTGCTGTCACACATCAAGGCCCCGCTCAGGGAGGAAAAGCGGGGGGTAGCGAACTACCCAAGCTCTAATCTAACAAAAACGTTTGCCAAAAGCAAGCCGGCACCCCAAATCTGGGGGGAACGGTCCTTTTTGGCGCTTTTACGCAGCCATCCGGGGGCCAGCGGAATCGGGCACAATTTTCACCATGACACCCTATGCCCCCTACCCCATGGGCCGGCCGCGCCGGCTACGCCGCGACGAGTTCACCCGCAACCTTGTACGCGAGCACGCACTCAGCGTCAACGACTTGATTTATCCAGTGTTTGTCCTCGACGGCCAGAACCGCCGTGAAGCCGTGGCCTCCATGCCGGGCGTGGAGCGCCTGAGCCTGGACCTGCTGCTGCCCCTGGCCGAGGAGTGCGTCAAGCTGGGCATCCCGGCTATCGCCCTGTTCCCTGTGATTGACAGCAAGCTCAAGAGTCTGGACGGCAAGGAGGCCCACAACCCAGAGGGCTTGGTCCCCCGCGTCGTCCGCGGCCTGAAGGAGCGCTTCCCGGAGCTCGGCATCATGACCGACGTGGCTCTGGACCCCTACACCAGCCACGGCCAGGATGGCGTGCTCGACCAGAGCGGCTACATCCTGAACGACGAGACGGTGGCCATCCTGGAAAAGCAGGCCCTCACGCAGGCGCAGGCCGGTGTGGACATCGTGGCGCCCAGCGACATGATGGACGGACGCATCGGCGCCATCCGCAGCGTGCTGGAAGCCAACCGCCTGGTGCACACACGCATCATGGCCTACAGCGCCAAATACGCCAGCGCCTTCTACGGCCCCTTTCGCGACGCAGTGGGATCGGCTGCCAACCTGGGCAAGAGCAACAAGAAGGTCTACCAGATGGATCCGGGCAACACGGATGAGGCCATCCGCGAAGTGGCCATGGACATCGCCGAAGGTGCGGACATGGTGATGGTCAAGCCCGGCATGCCCTACCTGGACGTGGTACGCCGCGTGAAGGACGAGTTCCGCGTGCCGACCTTCGCCTACCAGGTCTCGGGCGAATACGCCATGCTCAAGGCCGCGGCGCAGAACGGCTGGCTGGACCACGACGCGGTGATGATGGAAAGCCTGCTGGGCTTCAAGCGTGCCGGCGCCGACGGGGTGCTGACCTACTTCGCCGTGGCGGCTGCGCGCCTTCTGAAGCGCTGAGCGCGCCGGCATGCGCGTCTTCAGCATCAGCCCCGGCGGTGTCAGCGAAAGCAGCACGCCGCCCCAGCAGCTGCCCCCGCTCGGTCATGTCTGGATCGCCTGCACACGCCAGGAATTCGAGACCGGCTGGTCGCAGCTGCAGACCACGCTGCAGGCACTGTGCGGCCTGCAGCTCGTGGACCTGCACGTCTCGGACCTGCTCAACGCGCAACTGCCCTCGCACTTCGACTACACCTCGCAGTACGACCTGCTGGTCTTTCGCCGCCTGGCCACGGGGCCCAGCCATCCCGGGGCCGCGCAAGGCGACGCCCCAGGCGCATCCCGACGCGGCGGCCCGCCCATCCTGAGGCACATCGACACCAGCCCGGTGGGCTTTGCGGTCTTCGAGCGGGTGCTGCTCTCGGTCCATCCCGCCGATTGCGCGGCGCGCGACGCCTATGCCTCGCGGCTGCTGCAGGTCGTCTCCAACGACGTGCGTACCGCCAACAGCCGACTGCCCGCCTCCCCGGCCGACCTGATGCTGCGCATCGTCAACCAGATGGTCGACGGTTTTCTGGAGCTGCGGCGCGAACTCACGCGCCAGCTCGACCACTGGCAGACCGAGTTGCTCAACCCCCGCACGCGTTTCAACAACTGGACCGCTCTGCTGAGCACACGGCTGGCCCTGCACCAGCTCGACGAAATCTGCGAAGACCAACGTTCGGCCGTGCAGGACTGGATCGAAGCCGTCAAGACCTGGCCCGAGGCCGACACGCCCACGGCCCAACGCGACCGCGACCTGCTGCTGGTGCGCAGCCGCGACCTGCTGGAGCACATCGAACGTGTGGTGCACCATGTGCGCCGGCTGGAGCAGAGCGTGGAGACCGCCGTGCAGATCCACTTCAACGCCCAGAGCAACCGCACCAACGACATCATGCGCACGCTCACCGTGCTCACCGCCATCTTCCTGCCACTGAATCTGATTGCCGGCATCTTCGGCATGAACTTCGAGTTCATACCCTTGATCCACAACGACGAGGGTTTCTGGTGGGCCATGGGGTCGATGGGCTTGACCGCCGTGGCCCTGGTCCTGCTGTTCTGGCGCAAGCGCTACCTCGAGCGCAGCGGGCGCTAGCTAGTTCGGGCCCGGGCCCGCCTCGGCCTCCGGTCCGGTGCCGATCTTCAGGTGCACCAGCAGGTCGGCCACCAGTTCCAATCTGACCAGGGGGCTGTCCACCGCGAGGAACTGCTGCTTGAGCTGCGGGCTCACCGGCAGGATGTCGCACCAGCGGTTGGCCAGCCAGCCGCAGTCGTCCCACTGCAGCGGCGGCTGGATCGGCAACTCGTCACCGGGTTTGGCTTGCGCCTGCATGTGTTGCAACAGGCGTTCCAGACCGACGCGGACATGGACCAGGTCCGCCGGCACCGGCACCGGCGTGTCATCCTCCAGGTATTCGGCCTCGCCGGTCCACAGACCATGTTTCAGTTGTTCGCTGCGCAGCAGGCGGAAGCGCCTTCCCCCGCGACAGCGGATCAGCATCAGCCCCGGCTGTGGCCGCTCGAAGGAGGTGATGTGCGCCATCGTGCCCACGAGATGAAACACTTCGGGCCCGAACGCCGCGTCGCCAGCACGCGGCGCTTGCTTCACTTCGCTGCCACTGCTGAGACAGACGACACCAAAGGGCGCGCCCTCCTTCTGGCAACGCTGGATCAGGTCCAGGTAGCGCACCTCGAAGATACGCAGTGGTAGCACCGTGCCGGGAAACAGCACGGTCTGCAGAGGAAACAGGGGCAGTTGGAAAGTCGAACTCATCTCAAGGTCTGCTCAGCTGGAACAGGCCCGCTCCGTTGTCCCAGGCGATACGGCGCGCCACCTCGGGCGGCAGATCACCCAGCCAGCGGCGGTAAGCGCGCATCAACTCGTCGTAGTACTGCCAGCGCTGGTTGACCCAGGTGTCCGAGCCGAGCAGGAAACGGTCCGGGTACTTCAGCAATAGCGCGCGCCATTCCGGGCACAGGCTGCCCTCACCACAGGTCAGTCCGGGCCGGTAGGACAACTCGCCCATGAGCCTGGGATACCTGTCCAGCAGGGCCTGCACCCGCGCCGCCGGAGCGCCGCCTATGCCGGTGTGCGCCCAGATCAGGCGCGCGCCAGGCGCATGGGCCATCAGCAGGTCAATGGCCGCATCGTCCACGTGGGCCAACACGGCCAGCTGCTTCTCTGCAGCAAACTGCATGAGCTTCTTCGCCACCGGGCCATTGGCATTGGCGCTGTCGTACAGATGGAATTCGCCGATGCCGCGGTAGGGCCCGGCCGCCGTGCCGCGCGCAAACTCGGTCTGCACCATGGTGTAGATGCTTTCGTCGCGGAACCAGTTGTCGTAATCGGCCCGGTTGCGGTACAGGCGGATGAAAGGCACCACCGTCACTCCTGCAGCCTGGGTCTGCGCCTGGGCCCCGGCAAGGGACTTGGTACCCTCGTTGGGCCGGCTGTTGGCGACGATGGCGCGCACACCGTTGCGCTGCATGCGCGCCAGCACATCGGCCAGCGGGTGCGGGCCCTGGTAGGCCTCCTCGTTGTAATGCAGGTGGGCGTCGAACAGCGGGCCGCTGTAGTCCGCCGCCTGGGCCGGGCCGGTGCAGGCCAGCGCGCACAGAATAACCAGCAGGCGTCTCATGCGTCAGCCCAGGTGTTTGGCAAAGAAGGCCAGGCTGCGCTCACGCGCCAGCGCAGCCGCCGTGGCGTCCCAGGCGCCGCGATGGTCGCAGTTGAAGCCGTGGTTGGCGGCATAGACGTGCACTTCGACTTCCGGGTGGGCCTTCTGAAAGGCCGCCACGCCCTCCAGCGGTATCCAGTGGTCCTTCTCGCCAAAGTGCGCCAGCACCGGGCACTTGGGCGTGCGCGCGATCTCGGCCTCGGTGGTCACACCACCACCGTAATAGGGCACGGCCGCGCTCACTCCCTTCAACAGGCAGGCCGTGCGCCAGGTCAGCAGACCGCCCCAGCAGTAGCCCACCACGCCCACCTTGCCGGCCTGGGCCGCATGGGTGATCGCGGCCTGGATGTCCTGCAGCACACCTGGCGCGGGCAGCGCCTCGACCGTGGCCTTGAGTGCCATGCCGGCGCTCATGTCATCGGGCTGGTAACCCAGTTCAACACCGGGCTTGACGCGGTGGAAGGTGGCCGGCGCCACCGCCAGGTAACCGGCGGCCGCATAACTGTCGGCCACCGCGCGGATATGCGCATTGACGCCGAAGATCTCCTGCAGCACCACCACGCCGCCACGCGGCTTGGTCGCCGGCTGCGCCACGTAGACCGGGAACGTGAAACCGTCGGCGGCCTTCAGATCGATGAACTGTCCCATGCAAGGTTCTCCTGGTTTGTTTTCAGAGGGATACGCCCAGCTTGCGGGCCACGAAGTCGAGCCGATCCTGGCCCCAGAAAATCTCGCCATCGATGACGTAGCTGGGAGCGCCGAACACACCGGCAGCGATGGCCTGCTGCGTGTAGGCCTCGTAGCGTTCACGCACCTCCTGGCTGTCGGACTGTGCCAGGCGTTTGGCGTCCAGGCCGTTTTCGGCCAGCAGTTCGGCCAGCACCTTGTCGTCGCCGATATTGCGCTCCTGGGCCCAGACGGCGGACAGCACGGCGCCGGTGATCTTCATCGCGGCGGCGCTGCCATCGTGTTGGTCCACGGCGATGATCAGGCAGGCCGCGTCGTCACCGCCGACCGGGAAATATTTGGGCTGCGGGTGCATGGGCATCTTCAGCTGCTCGCTGAAACGCTTGATTTCCAGCAGACGGTAGGCCTGGCGCTGCGGTGCGCGTTTCGCCAAAGGCAGGCCGCCGGAGGTCGGAAAGACCTTGCCGCCCAGGTCCACCGGCAACGCGCGGACCGTAGCCCCAGCGGCCTGGGCCATGGCCGCAAAACGTGCGTGGCCCAGATAGGTCCAGGGGCTTTGCGGCGCGAAATAGTAGTCCACTGTGCGGCTCATCGTGTCTCCTCTTGCGTGATCTGGCTGTTTCTGCGGCAATGGTATCTTGTCGTCATCACACTTGCAGGAGCTGGGATTTGGACAAGGTTCTACTGGTCACCGGGGGCGGTCGTGGCATTGGCGCCGCCACCGCTTTGCTGGCCGCGCAGCGCGGTTACGCTGTCGCCGTCAACTACACCGCCAATTCGCTGGCCGCCGACGAGGTGGTGCGGCAGATTCGCGCCAGTGGCGGCACGGCCATGGCCGTGCAAGCCGATGTGGCCGATGAGGCCCAGGTGCTGGCCATGTTCGGACAGGTCGACGCCAAGATGGGCCGCCTGAGCGCCCTGGTCAACAACGCGGGCGTGGTGGACACCACCCAGCGAGTGGACGAGCAGAGCCTGGCGCGCTGGCAGCGCATGTTCGGCATCAATGTCTATGGCACCATGCTGTGCGCGCGCGAGGCGGTGCGTCGCATGAGCATCCGGCATGGCGGAACGGGCGGTGCCATCGTCAACGTCGGCAGCGTGGCGTCTATCCACGGCGCGGCCGGGCAGTATGTGGACTACGCGGCCGCCAAAGGCGCCGTGGACGTCTTCACCCTGGGGCTGGCCCGCGAGGTGGCCGCCGAAGGCATCCGGATCAACGCGGTGCGCCCGGGCATCGTCGACACCGAAATCCACGCGAGCGGTGGCCAGCCCGGCCGCGCGCAGCGCCTGGCCCCCCAGATTCCCCTGCAGCGCCCCGGCACGGCGCAGGAGATCGCCAACGCCATCGTCTGGCTGCTCTCGGATGAGGCCAGCTACGCGACCGGCTCCCTGCTGGACGTGACCGGAGGACGCTGATGAGCACCAAGACTTTCAAGTACTACTGGGAAGACCTGGCCGTGGGCAGCACACGCGAACTCGGCAGCGTGAGCCCGACGCGCGAACAGATCCTGGACTTCGCACGCCAGTTCGACCCGCAGCCCTTTCACCTGGACGAGGCCGCAGCCGCGGCCTCGGTGTTCGGCAAACTGTGCGCCAGCGGCTGGCACACCTGCGCCATGGCCATGCGGCTGATGGTGGACAATTTTCTCTCCGATGCGGCGGCCCTGGGCTCGCCCGGGCTGGAGAGCCTGAAGTGGACCAAGCCCGTCTTTCCGGGTGATGTGCTGAGCCTGCGCCACATCGTCGTGGACAGCCGCCCCATGGCCAGCCGGCCCGACGTGGGCCTGGTGCGCACGGTCTGGGAAATGCACAACCAGCAGGGCGACAAGGTGCTGCACATGGAAGGCTGGGGCATGTTCCGCCGGCGCACGCCGGCCGCAGCGACGGCAGGCAAGGACTGAGGATGGACTTCAAACCACTCGTCACCCTGCTGGCCATCGTCAACCCGCTGGCCATCGTGCCGTTTTTTATCCACTACACCCAGGGCTTCACGCGCGAGCAACGCCTGCGCACGATCTGGATCTCCTCGCTCAGCGCCTTTGCCGTCATCGCCATCAGCGCCTTGCTGGGCCTGCAGATCCTGGCCTTCTTCGGCATTTCACTCGCCAGCTTCCAGGTGGGCGGCGGCATGCTGCTGCTGACCTCGGCCCTGGCCATGCTCAATGCGCAGCCGGCCGAGGCAAAGTCCAATGCCGAGGAAATGCAGAGCGCCGCTGAACGCTCGGCCGCGCGCGCCAGCATCGCCGTGGTGCCGCTGACCATCCCGCTGCTGACCGGTCCGGCCACCATGTCCACCGTGGTGATCTATGCCGACAAGGCCAAGGACTTCCTTCAGCTCGGCACGCTCGTGGGGTATGGTGTGGTTGTGGCGCTGGCCACGGCCATCTGTTTCGCACTGGCCGAACCGATTGCGCGTGTCCTGGGCAAGACCGGCATCAATGTGATGACCCGGCTCATGGGCCTGATCCTCGCGGCCCTGGCCGTGGAGGTGATGTCCGACGGCCTGGTGAAACTGTTCCCGGCCCTCGGTCGCTAGTAAGAGGCAACTGCGCCGTTGGAGCGCGGGTCGTAACCGCCCTCCAGCACACCGTTGGGATGGCGCCGCAACATGCCGGCGTGGCCTACGCCTTCGTCCCAGGCGCCTATCGTTTCCACCTCATGGCCCATGGCGCGCAGCTGCGTCACCACGGCCGGATCAAAGCGGCTTTCCAGTTTGAGCGAGTCGCTGGACTGGCCCCAGGTGCGGCCCAGCAACCAGCGTGGCCGCTCGATGGCCTGCTGCGGGTGGTCACCGAAACGCATCACGCGGTTGAAGATGGTGGCCTGGGTCTGGGGCTGGCCGTCGCCGCCCATGGTGCCGTAGACCATGGTGCCGCCGTCGGCCAGCTGGGCCATGGCGGGGTTGAGGGTGTGGAAAGGCTTCTTGCGCGGCTCCAGCGTGTTCACGTGCGCAGGGTCCAGCGAGAAGCTGCAACCGCGGTTCTGCCAGTTCACACCGCTCGTAGGCAACACCACACCCGAGCCGAACTCGTGGTAGATGCTCTGGATGAAAGAGACCGCAATGCCGTTCCTGTCGATCACGCCCATCCAGATCGTGTCGCCCGGATCGGTCTTTTTGCCCCAGGGCAGGGCCGTGTTGAGCTTGAACTCTTGCGCCAGCGCATTGATGCGCGCCGAGCTCAGCAGCTCGGCCGGGGGCAGGGCCATGAAATCGGGATCGGTGAGGTAACGGTCACGCACACGGAAGGCCAGCTTGGTGGCTTCCACCTGCGCGTGCACAAAGGCCGCGCTCTCGGGCCCCGCCTGCTTCCAGCCCGGGAAACGCTCCATAAGGGCAAGGATCAGCAGGGACACCAGGCCCTGTGACGGCGGCACCATATTGTGCAGCTGGGCACCGCCGACCGGCACCGTCAGCGGGTCGATCAGCTTGGCCTGGTGGGCCTGCAAATCGGCCAGCGTCAGCGGGCTGCCCACGGCCGCCAGTTCGGCGGCCATCTGCTTCGCCAGCGCGCCGCGGTAGTACTCCTCTGTGCCCTTGCGCGCGATCAGCGCCAGCGTGTCGGCCAGGCGTATCTGCTTGAACAGCTGGCCTTCCTGAGGCACCTGACCCTGCGTAAGGAAAGTCTCGGCAAAGCCCGGGCGGTCTTTGAGTTCGACCAGCTTGGCCTGCGTGAGGTTGGCCTGGCTGCGTGTGACGGGAATGCCCTCACGGGCGAGAAAAATTGCGTCATCAAGCAAACGGGAGAGCGGCAGACGCCCCCCCAGCGATTGCGAAGACAGCTTGTGCGCCGCCCCCCAACCCGAGATCGTGCCGGCCACGGTGAGCGCAGCCGTGCCGCCACGAAAAGGGATGCTGCCCGTGATGCCTTTCGTCGCGTACCACTCGCGGCTCGCGGCGGCGGCACTGCGCCCGCTGGCGTCGATGCCACCGGGGCGATTGCCCGGGCCGTTGATGACCCAGAAGCTGTCGCCGCCAATGGAGTTCATGTGCGGGTAGACCACGGCGATGGTGGCTGCGGCGGCGATCATGGCCTCCAGCGCATTGCCGCCTTCGCGCAGCACGGACACGGCCGACTCGGCGGCCAGGGAATGGGGGGCGACCGCGATGCCGCGGCGACCGTAGACAGATTGAGCCATCAGGGATTCCTCAAGAAAGGGAAAGGCGCCAACCGGCGCCTTTCCCAAGAGTCATGCCATCCTACCAGCCGATGGCCTTGGGTAGCCACAGCGCGATCTGCGGGTAGAAGAAGAGCAGCAGCAGCGCCACGAACTGCATGGCGATGAAAGGCACCACCCCCTTGTAGATGTCCTTGATCGTGACCTCTGGCGGCGCCACACCCTTGAGATAGAACAGGGCCCAGCCAAAGGGCGGCGTCAGGAAGGAGGACTGCAGGTTCACCGTGATCAGCATGGCCAGCCAGACCGGGTCCACGCCCTGGTTGAGCAGCACGGGCAGGAAGAGCGGCACGGCGATGTAGCTGATCTCGATCCACTCGATGAAGAAGCCGAGCACGAAGATCAGGACCATCATGAACCAGATGTCGCTGTTCACGCCGCCGGGCAGCAGCTCGAACATGCGGGTGATCAGGTCCTCGCCATGCAGGCCGCGGAAGGCCAGGGCAAAGACCTGGGCCGTCATGAGGATGAGCATCATGATGGCGGTGATCTTGCTGGTCTCCAGTGCCACGGCCTTGAGGACCTTCAGGGTGAAACGCCCCGAAATGGCGGTGATGATCACCGCGCCCACGGCCCCCATGGAGGCCGCCTCGGTCGGCGCGGCAATGCCCCCCACGATGGAACCCAGCACCGACACCACCAGCATGATGGGTGGCACCACCACCTTCCAGAAACGGATCCAGAGCTGGCGGCGCGAAACCCCGTCGCGCTCCTCCTGCGGCAAAGCCGGCATCAGCTCGGGCTTGAGCCAGCCCAGCACCAGCAGGAAGATGATGTAGACGCCGGACAGCAGCAGGCCCGGCCCCACCGCGGCGGCGAACAGGGTACCCACCGAGAGCTGCATGATGTCGGACAGCAGGATCAGGATCAGGCTGGGCGGGATGATCTGGCCCAGCGTGCCCGAAGCACAGATGGCGCCACAGGCGATGCTCTTGTTGTAGCCGCGCTTGATCAGCGTGGGCAGGGTCAGCAGGCCCAGGGTGATGACCGTGGCGCCCACGATGCCCGTGGTCGCGCCCATGAGCACGCCAAAGAGGATGATGCCCACGCCCATGCCGCCGCGCACGCCGCCGGCAATGTGGCCCATCACGTCCAGCAGATCGTCTGCCAGGCGCGACTTCTCCAGCATCACGCCCATGAAGACAAAGAGCGGAATCGCCATCCACTGGTAACCCGCGACGATGCCGTAAAAACGCGCCGGCAGCAGGCTGAACAGGCTGTCGCCAAACCCCAGGTACCCGAAGATGAAACCCACCACGGCCAGGGTCGTGGCCACAGGGATGCCGATCATCAGCAGGGCAAAAAAGGCCACCAGCATCAGGATGGCATAGGTCGACGGCTCAAACATGCTGACCTTCCTGCGCCTGGGCACGCTCGTGGAACAGGCGCAGCAGGGCCGCGGCGGACTGCAGGGCCAGCAGGCTGTAGCCGACCGGGATCAGCGACTTGACGATCCAGCGCAGCGGGATGCCGCCGGGATCAGGTGACTTTTCCTGGATCGAGTAGGACTGGCCGACGTAGCTGATGGACAGCTTGACGAAGATCAGCGCGACGATGAGCATCAGCAGCACCGAGATCACGTCGACGACAAACTTCTTGCGCGCCGAGTAATGCGCGTAGAACAGGTCCACGCGCACGTTCTCGCCCCGCTGCAGGGCGTAGCTCATGCCCAGCAGGATGAGCGCCGCCAGCAGATGCCACTCCAGTTCCTGGGCCCAGACCGAACCGTAGCTGAAGGCATACCGCAGCAGGACATTGACGGCGACCAGCGCAATCATGGCCAGAGCCACCCAGAGGGTGGCCCGCCCGACGGCATCGATCAGCGACTCAATCCCGCCCGCAAGGGCGGTGATCGCTTTTTTCATGAGGAGCCTCCGGGATCAGCCGCGAATCTTCACGTGGTACTGCTCTTCGCTGACTTCGACCCAGCGGTCGTACTTGGCCTTGAAGGCAAAGTAGGAGTCGTGCACCTTCTTGACCAGCGGGTCCTTGGCCACGGCCTCGGCCAGCACCTTCCCGGTCTCGGCACGCAGGGCCGCGATCACCGCGTCGGGCAGGGGCTTGGCGATGACCTTCTGGTTCTTGACCAGGTCCTCCATGGCCTCGGAGTTGGCCTTCTGGCACCAGCCTTCGCTGATCACGTTGCAGGCGGCCGAGGCGTTCTGCACGATGGCTTGCAGGTCCTTGGGCAACTTGTCCCAGGCCGCCTTGTTGATCAGCAGCTCCGACACCGTGGCCGACTCGTGCCAGCCCGTGGTGTAGTAGTACTTGGCCGCCTTCTGCAGGCCCAGGCGACGATCCTGGAAGGGACCCACGAACTCGGCGGCATCGATCACGCCGCGTTCCAGCGCGGGGAAGATCTCGCCGCCCGGCAGCACCTTCACGTCCACGCCCAGGTTGGCGTAGACCTTGCCGGCCAGGCCGGGAATGCGCATCTTCAGGCCCTTGAGGTCGGCAACCGTGTTGATCTCCTTCTTGAACCAGCCCGTCATCTGCACGCCGGTGTTGCCGCAAGGCATGGCCACCATGCCGAAGGGCGCATAGACCTCGTTCCAGAGCTCGATGCCGCCCCCGTCATACAGCCAGCCGTTCATGCCCTGGAAGTTCAGGCCGAAAGGCACAGCCGTGAAGTACTGGGCCGCAAAGGTCTTGCCGGTCCAGAAATAGCTGTTGGCGTGGTTCATCTCCACGGTGCCGGCGCGCACGGCGTCAAAACCCTCGAACGCCGGGATCAACTCACCGGCGCCGAAGACCTGGATGTTCAGGCGACCGCCCGACATCTCGCGGATGCGTTTGGCCAGATCGGTCGCGCTGCCCGGACCATCCATATAGAAGGGCGAGCCCTTGCCGTAGGCGCTGGTCATCTTCCAGTTGAAGCTCTGCTGCGCCTTGGCCACCATGGGAAAGGCCAGCGCGCCGGCAGCGGCCGTCCCGGCCACGCTCTTGGAAACAAATGAACGACGATCCAGTTTCATGAGGAAGCTCCTGTGTGTTGAGGAATACTTCCTTGTGTGCAAGGTGCGTGCCTGATTCAGAACACTCATGGTGCGCGATCACGCACCAAGCTGGCGTCATTGGTTTTTATTGGTCGTGCATCAACGCTGCATCTGCAGCCATTGCACCAATTCGGTCACCATCGTCCCGGTTGCCGCGTTGAGCGCCCGCACACCGCCTGCCGCATCGGCGCTGGGCGCCGGCTGCTGCACCTGCCAGTCCCGCTGGGCCAACAGCTGCTCACCGCCCGCCGTGCGCTGCAGCAGGCTGGCACGCAGGCGCAACAGGCCGCTGCTTTCCTGCGTCGCAGTGAACAGCTGGCTGAACTCTTCGAGTTCGATGTGCAGGACTCTGGGCGCCGCCTCGCCCGAAGGCGGCAGCGCAAACGAACGCCCCAGGCCCTCGCGCAGACGCTGCTGCAAAAGCTCGGCCGGCGCCATGGCCCAGCGCGCCTGGCTGTAGGCGCGCAGCTGCTGCGCATCGGCATAGCCAAGGCGGTACAGCATGGCCGTACTGTCCAGCGCCGGGCTGCCTTGCACACGCAGGGCCAGCACCGGGTGGAGGTTGGGCGAACTCACGGAAGTTGTGGCGAGGGGCGGGCCGAAATCGTAGCGTTGGGGCGCCGGGGCCCGTTCGGGCAGGGCGCAGGCGCTCAGCAGGGTGGCTGTCAGCAGCCAGGACCAGCGCGTCACGGTAGACACATCGATGCTCCTCATCTTGTACCTCGCGGCACGGAAAAGCCGGGCTCGCCCGGACCGGGCAGGGCCAGGGCGGGGCCGTAGATCAGGGCCTGGGGGTTCTCGTCCAGGGCGGCGGCCGTGCGGCCCAGCTGGCGCACCGTGCGGCTGGCGTCTTCCAGCGTGCGGTTCAGGCGGGGCAGGCTGGTCTGTTGCACGGCCTGGCCGGTGCCCGCCAGCGCGCCCACGCCCTGCTGCAACTGGTCCAGCGTGCCTCCGGGCTGCTGCAGGCGCCGCGCCAGGCGCGCGTATTCGTCAGCCGTCTTGCGCACCTGGTCGGCGCTGGCACCCACGGTGTTCGCCGACTCGCGCATGGCCCGGAAAGACACACGTGCCTCCTGCATGGCCGGCGGCACGGCGGCGGCGGCCTCGCTGAGCGCATCGATGCTCTTGCGCAGGGCCCCTTGGTTGTCGCTGGCCAGCAGCTGGTTGACGCGGCGTGTGGTCTCCTCCAGCTGGCCCAGGATGCGTTCGCCCTGGCGCGACCACTGGTCCATCAAGCCCGGGCGCATGGGGATGCGCGGCGTCTGGCCGCCTGCCACGGCCAGCGGTTCGCGCGATTCGCCGCTGTCATCAAGCTGCACAAAGGCGATGCCGGTCAGGCCCTGGTAACCCAGCGTGGCGTAGGTCGAGCGGGTGATGGGGGCGCCCGCGTCAAGGTCCAGACGCACCAGCACCTGGCCCGGGTTCAGCGGGTCGAAACCGATGTCGGCCACCTTGCCGATCTTGACCCCGCGAAAACGCACCGAGGCCTGCGACTGCAGGCCGGTGACGGCATCGCGTGTGGACACCTCGTAGCTGCGCACCGACCCCGCCTCGCGCGTGAGCCAGACGGCCAGGGCCACCAGCAGTGCGGCGACCACCAGCACGAAGGCGCCGGCGGCGAGGGCATGAGCCTTGTTTTCCATAAGCTGCTTTTTACCTATTTCGACGAATCATGCAACAGGGTCTGGGCCCGCCGTCCGCGCTCGCCAAGGAAGAAGTCGCGGATGAAGGGATGGGGGAAAGCCATGACCTCCTGCGGCGTGCCGCTGACGATGACCCGCTGCTCGGCCAGCACCGCCACCTGCGTGCTCAGTTCGAAGATGGTATCGAGGTCGTGCGTGACCATCACCACGGTCAGGCCCAGCTCGCGGTGCAGGGAGCGCAGCAGCTCGCAGAAGTCATCCGCGCTGTCGGGGTCCAGGCCGGCGGTGGGTTCGTCCAGCAGCAGCAGGGGCGGGTCCATGATCAGGGCGCGCGCCAGGGCCACCCGCTTGACCATGCCGCCCGAGAGATCGGACGGCATCTTGTGCGCCTGCGACGGGTCCAGCCCCACCATCTGCAGCTTCACCAGCGCCGCGTCGCGCACCAGGTCGGCCGGCAGGGTGCGCAGCTCGCGCAGGGGGAAGGCAATGTTGTCCAGCACGCTGAAGGCCGAGAACAGGGCACCGTGCTGGAACAGCATGCCCACGCGGCTGGCGGCGCCGGGGGCGCCGAGCTCGCTGGCCGGCCGGCCCTGCACATTGACGCGTCCGCGCGCGGGCCGCTCCAGCCCCAGGATCTGGCGCAACAGCACGGTCTTGCCGCTGCCCGAGCCCCCGACGATGGACATCAGTTCGCCGCTGTCGATGCGCAGGTCCAGCCGGTTGTGCACCACGGACTTGCGCCCGGCGCTGCGAAACACCGAGGACAGGCCTTCGATCTCGACCACCGGTGGGTTGCTCATGTCTGCCCCCACGCTCGGCATTGCATGTCCTCGCTGCCCCCCAAGGGGGCCCTCGCGCCTTCGGGCGGCCGTGCGGCGCTCATATCCCGATGTTCCTGAACACCACGGCGAACAGGGCGTCGACCAGGATGACCACCGTAATCGACACCACCACCGAGGCCGTGGTGCCCTGGCCCAGGCTTTCGGTATTGGGTTTGACGCGCAGGCCGAAATGGCAGCCCACCAGGGCGATGAAGACGCCGAAGACCATCGACTTGGCCGTGGCCAGGCCCAGGTTGGAGGCCTGCACCGCGTCGGGCAGGGCCAGCAGGAAATAGGCCGGCGACACGCCCATGGTGAGATCGGCCGCGATCATGCCGCCCAGCAGGGCCGCCAGCGTGGTCCAGACCGAGATCAGGGGCATGGCCACGGCCAGGGCCAGCACGCGCGGCAGCACCAGGCGCCAGCCCCGCGCGATGCCCAGCACGCGCATGGCGTCGATCTCCTCGGTGACGCGCATCACCCCGATCTGCGCCGTGATGGTCGAGCCCGAGCGCCCGGCCACCAGGATGGCGCCCAGCACGGGCCCCAGTTCTCGGATCACCGAGATGCCCAGCAGGTTGACGATGTAGGGGTCGGCGCCAAAGAGCTGCAGCTGCTGCGCCATCAGATAGGCCAGCACCACGCCGATCAGGAAGCCCACCAGCGCCGTGATGGGCAGGGCCGTGGCGCCGATGTGGTACAGGTGCCCCGAGAAATCGCGCCAGGGCCCGAGCCGCGGCGCGCGCAGCAGGCGCAACAGGTCCAGCGCCAGCTGCCCGACCAGGCGCAGCATGCCCTGAAGATGGCCCAGCACCAGCAGGACCTGGCCGCCCAGGCGCTGCCAGAGGTAGACGGGTCCATGGTGTTCGCGCGGCGGCATGGCCACGGTGTAACGCGCCACACGCTCCAGCATGGCGCGCTGGGCCGGCAGGGTCTCGAGCTGGCCCGGCCAGCGCCGGCCCCAGCTGTTCCACAGCAGTTGGGCGCCGGTATGGTCCAGGCGCTGGATCTGGCGCAGGTCCCAGGCCTGCAGCGCCGCACGGTCCTGCAGAATGCCCTGCAAGGCCTTCCAGGTCTGCGGTTCGGCCAGCTGCGCGGCGGTCCACTGACCCTGCAGCACAGCCCCGGCACCCTGTGCGAAGGGCTGCCGGCTGATGCGGGGCTGGAGGTCGGCCATGTCAGCGCTTTATACGGTTGTTGTGGGCCAGGGCCTGATGGTAAGCGGGATTTCACCGCCACAATAGCGGCATAAGCTACAGACCCCAGGAGAGCCCATGAGCGCCAACCCCGCCACCGACGAACTGCTGGTCGAGCAGCGCGGCCCCGTGCTGTGGCTGACGATCCACCGCGAGGCACGCCGCAACGCGGTCAGCCACGGCGTGCTGGCGGCCATGGCCGGCGCCATAGACGCCGCGCAGCAGCAGCGCGAACTGCGCGCCATCGTCATCACCGGCACCGGCAGCAAGGCCTTCTGCGCCGGTGCCGACCTGCAGGCCGGCCAGGCCTTCACCACCGATTACTCCGAACCCCAGGGCCACGTGGCGCGCGTGCTGCGCGCCGCCAAGGCCAGCACCGTGCCGCTGATCGCGCGTGTCAACGGCGCCTGCATGGCCGGCGGCATGGGCCTGCTGGCCATGTGCGACCTGGCCGTGGCCGCGCGCCACGCCAGCTTCGGCCTGCCGGAAGTAAAGGTCGGCGTGTTCCCGGCCCAGGTGCTCAGCGTGCTGCAGCACCAGATCCCGCGGCGCAAGCTGGCCGAGTTGTGCCTGACCGGCGAGCCGCTGACAGCCGCCGAGGCGCTGGAGTACGGCCTGGTGAACTACGTGGACGACGATGTCGATGCCCGCCTGCAATGGCTGCTGGAGCGCCTGCTCGACAAATCGCCGGCCGCCATCCGCCGCGGCCTGTACACCATGAAGAAGATCGAAAGCATGGCCTTCGAGGAGTCCATGTCCTTCACCGAAAGCCAGATCGCGCTTTTCACGCTGACCGAGGACGCCAAGGAAGGCCAGGCCGCCTTCAAGGAAAAACGCAAGCCGGTCTGGCCGGGGCGCTGACGCCGGACTGTCACAAAACACGGGGCTCATCCGTCTAAAGCGGTATGGACGAGACCACCCGCTTTTTCAACGCCCTGCGCCCGCGCCTGCAGGCCATCGCCTACCGCATGCTGGGCACCGTGGCCGAGGCCGAGGAACTGGTGCAGGACGTCTGGCTGCGCTGGCACGAGGCCGACCAGGCCGAGCTGGACAACGCCGAAGCCTGGCTGGTCACCGTGACCACGCGCCTGACCATCGACCGTCTGCGCGCGGCCAAGGTCCAGCGCGAGCACTACACCGGCTTCTGGCTGCCCGAACCCCAGCTCACGCCCGAGGACGGGCCCGCCAGCCCCGAGCAGGTGCTGGAGCGCGCCGACGACATTTCCATGGCCTTCCTGGCCCTGCTCGAGCGCCTGGCGCCCGAGGCACGCGCAGCCTTCCTGCTGCGCGAGGTCTTCGACGCAGACTATGAAGAGGTGGCACGGGCCCTGGACAAGAGCGAGGCCGCCTGCCGCCAGATCGTGTCCCGTGCCAAGGCCCAGCTGAAAGAAGGCCGGGTGCGCCAGCCCGTGTCACCCGACACCCATTACAAGCTGCTCAGCGGTTTTGCCGACGCTGCCCGGCGCGGCGATTTTGGAGCCCTGCAGGCGCTTCTGGCCGAGGACGCCGAGCTCATCGGTGACGGCGGCGGCAAGGTGCCGAGTTTCGGCAAGGTGCTGGCCGGCGGCGCGCGCATCGCCCAGCTTTACCTGGCCACCTGGCTGCGCGGCGACAAGGGCGAACTGTCCCTGCGTCTGGAACTGGCGCACCTGAACGGCGGATGGGGCCTGCTGCGTTTTGTCGACGGGCAACTCGAATCGGCACAGAGCTTCGAGAGCGACGGCCTGCGCATCACCCGCATCCATGTGCAGCGCAATCCGGACAAGCTGCGCCGCTTGGCTGAAGCTTGGGCTGTCACAAAAACGGGGGGTGCCTCGTCTTGAGGAGTGGAAACATCGTTTTTCACCACCCTCATCACGGAGCCCCTCAATGACCCAACGCCTCGACTACGCCCGCCTTTCGTCCGAACTGTTCCGCAAATACCTCGATTTCAGCCTGACGCTGAAAAAGAGCTCGCTCGAAGCCGGCCTGCAACACCTCGTCACCCTGCGCGCCTCCCAGCTCAACGGCTGCGCCTTCTGCGTGGACATGCACGTCAAGGAAGCGCGCATCGACGGTGAACGCGAGCTGCGCCTGCACCACGTGGCCATCTGGCACGAGTCCCCCCTGTTCTCGCCACGTGAACGCGCCGCCCTGGCCTGGACCGAGTTGCTCACGCGCCTGCCCGCCCACGGCGTGAGCGAGGCCGACTACCAGGCCGCGCGCACCGCGTTCAGCGAGCAGGAACTGGCCGACCTGAGCTTTGCCATCGTGGGCATCAACGGCTGGAACCGCCTGGCCATCGGCTTCGCGGCGGTGCCCGGGTCCATGGACAAAGCCTATGGGCTGGACAAGGCCGGCCTGCTCTGAAAGGCCCGGCCACGGCGCCGGGGCTTGATCCATATCAAAACGGACCAGGGCCAGCCGCCTAGCATGGCGTCACCCCATCACAAGGAGGAGACAGCATGGCCACCCAGGAAAGCTCCAAGGAATCCGTCCACGTCGCCGGCCTGCTGGCCGCGCTGGCCGGCCTCGTCGGCGTCATGCTGCTGCCCCAGCCCGCCGGCCTGCCGGTGGCTGGGCAGATCATGCTGGGCCTGCTGCTGTTCTCCGTCATCCTCTGGGTGAGCGAGGCGGTGGACTACGCCATCAGCGCCGTGCTCATCACCACCCTCATGGCTTTCATGCTGGGCCTGGCGCCCAACGCCGCCAAGCCTGAGGCCATGCTGGGCACCGGGCCGGCGCTCACCCTGGCCCTGGGCGGCTTTGCCAACACGGCGCTGGCCCTCGTCGCCGCGGCCTGCTTCCTCTCGGCGGCCATGACCATCACGGGGCTGGACAAGCGCATCGCCCTCTTCATCCTCTCCAAGGTCGGAGCACGGACCAACCGCGTGCTGATCGGCGCCATCCTGGTCGGCATCGTGCTGTCCTTCCTGGTGCCCTCGACCACGGCACGCGTGGCCTGCCTGGTGCCCATCATCATGGGCATCATCCTGGCCTTCGGCGTGGACCAGCGTTCGCGCTTCGCGGGCATGCTGATGATCGCCACGGCACAATCCGCGTCCATCTGGAACGTGGGCGTCAAGACCGCGGCGGCGCAGAACATGGTGGCCATCGGTTTCATCGAGAAGGCCTACGGCCAGACCATCACCTGGAGCGACTGGCTGATCGCCGCCGCACCCTGGTCCATCCTCATGTCCATCGCGCTGTACTTCGTGATGATCAGGATGATGCCGCCCGAGACCAAGGAGATCGCCGGCGGCAAGGAAACCATACGCCTGGCCCTGCATGCCCTGGGCCCCATGAGCTGGGCCGAGAAGAAGCTGCTGTTCATCACCCTGGCCCTGCTGGCCTTCTGGGCCACCGAGAAGGTGCTGCACCCCTTCGACACCTCGTCTACCACCATCGCCGCCATCGCGCTCATGTTCACCCCGGGCATCGGTGTCATGGGCTGGAAGCAGGCGCAATCGAAGATCCCCTGGGGCACCATCGTGCTCTTCGGCACCGGCATCAGCCTGGGCACGGCCCTGCTGCAGACCAAGGCCGCGGCCTGGCTGGCCAACATCATCGTGGCCAACCTGGGCCTGGCTGGCGCCTCGGCCTTCATGATCCTGGCCCTGCTCTCGCTCTTCCTGATCGTGGTGCATCTGGGCTTTGCCAGCGCCACCGCCCTGGCCTCGGCCATGATCCCCATCATGATCAGCGTGCTGCAGCAGATCGCCGGTGGCCCGAACGCCGCGCCCATGAACCTGGTGGGCATGACCATGCTGCTGCAGTTCGTGGTGAGCTTCGGTTTCATCCTGCCGGTCAACGCGCCGCAGAACATGGTGGCCTATGGCACCGACACCTTTGCGGTGAAGGACTTCGTGCGCACGGGCCTGGTGCTCACGGTGATCGGGTTCGGGCTGGTGTTGCTGCTGGGGGCGACGTACTGGTCGTGGATGGGGTATCTAACGAAGTAAAGCAGTCGTCTCGTGTCGATCTGCCTCTCCGCATAGAGATCGCCCGCCCGAGCTACGCCGTCTTGCACATGTGGGCTCACTCTCCTCCGACCACAGCTGCTTCTTTGTTGATTCATCACCCAAACTGAGCCAGAAAATAGCTCAAGTTTGGAAATGAATCAACACACAGGGATCCGCCGCGCAAGGGTGCATGAGTGGGCGACGATCGCCAAGGAACTAAAAATTGGCGCAGCGACGGCGAAGTGTGTCAGCTTTGCATCAGTGAAGTATCTGGCTCACCGCTTGAACTTGCCGTCGCCCCCAAGGATCGAAAGCTCGACGAAGCTCAAGCCCTGATGGTCTTCCGGGCTATAGGTGATCTCAAGGCCGCCGAGGTCATACCGGCGCATGCTGTTGAGCGTCTTTACCAGACCTTCGCGCGTAGGGCGTGGTCCAGCGCGGCGTAGAGCTTCCACCAGCAACTTCGCGCCCATGAAGCCCTCGAGAGAGGTCGGCGACAGATCTTTGAAATTAGCGGCTTTGGCCAACTCCTGGGCTTCGCGGATCACGCTATAGGCAACGTTGCGTTCGGATGGCATCACCTGCGTCACGATCACACCACGAGCGTGATCGCCAAGCTGCTTGATAAATCCAGTTGAGGCGTTGTTCGAAAATGTCAAGACTTGCACATCCGATCCTGCGGCACGCAAAGCCTTGACACCCGCGGAGACTACGGTCGATGCGCCGATCCAGATCAAGGTCTGGGGATCCGACTTGATGATAGTGCCTACGATGCCCGGAATGTCGGGGTTCTCGACACTGGCCTTGACAATAGCCGTCGGCGAGATGCCCTGTGTCGCAAAACCGCGGCGCACGCCGTCGACGATTTCGGCGCCGAAGGCATTGTCCACATAGACCACGGCGATGCGCGTAATGCCCACGACCTTTAAGTAGGCGATGGATTTTTCGGCCTCAAGCCGGTGAGGAGCTCGCAGATTGAATATGAGCTTGTGTGACGGCTCCCGCAGCAGTATGGCGCCCGAGGTTGGCGCGATCAGCGGTACGCCCCCCTGAACCATGCCTGGCAAGATGGCTTGAACATGCTCGGTGCCGCGGTGCATGAACAGTGCGAGTACGTTCTTCTGCTTGATGAGCACTTCAGCGTTGGAGGCCGCGAGATTGACATCGAACTTGTCGTCGATAACGATCAACTCGATCTTCTCACCATGGACGCCACCCTTGGCGTTGATGCTGTCAAGGTAGAGGTGGATGCCGGCTAACGCCTCTTTGGAAGCGGCGGCAATGGGGCCAGTCAGTCCAGTGGACTGGCCAATGAGCAGTTGGGCGTGCGTATTCCAAGGGGTGGCCGTGACCGCCAGCGCCACGAGGGCAGGAACGAGAAACTTCATACCGTTGAACCTTTGTATGGAAATTTCATATCTGTTGGCTCTCCCTGGCGATGAAGGATTTGCCAGCAAGTCCTTTTGTGTTGTGCGCGTCAGAACGCCTGGCTTGAATCAGCACGCATACAACGGCTTCGACACGCTCAGCCCAAAGGAGGAGATACCTTGCGTGACGCAGCGCCTGAGCAGCACAAGTTCCTGGAATTGATGGCGCAGCATCGCTGGCGGGTGATAGGCCATCTGGGCGATCTGCAGGTCAGTCTGAATCCATCTTGTAGCCATGGCGAGAATCAGGTGACTTCAGTCTTCCCAGCCGAGCAAGGCCTTCACCTCGAGATATTCGTCGAAACCAAACACCCCGAATTCGCGGCCGTTGCCGGACTGCTTGTAGCCGCCGAAAGGCAGACTGCGGTCGAAGGGCGCGCCGTTGAGGTAGACGCGGCCCGCGCGGATGCGATTGGCCACGGCGCGGGCGCGGCGCGGGTCGCCGGACTGCACGAAACCAGCCAGGCCGAAGGGCGTGTCGTTGGCGATCTCGATAGCCTCCTCCTCGCTGTCATAGCTGAGAATGGACAACACCGGGCCGAAGATCTCCTCGCGCGCGATCTGCATCTGGGGAGTGACGTCGCCAAAGACCGTGGGGCGAACGTAATAACCGCGCGTGGTCTGCGCCGGACGCCCCATGCCACCAGCCACCAGCGTTGCGCCCTCGTCCTGGCCCGAGCGGATCAGGGTCTGCACCTTGTCGAACTGCGCCTTGCTGACCAGCGGCCCCATGGTGGTGGCCGGGTCCAACGGGTCACCCAGGCGAATGGCCGCGACGGCCTCACGCGCGGCTTCGAAGGCGGCTTGGCGCTGCGCCCGTGGAATGAGCATGCGGGTGGGTGACTGGCAGTTCTGACCGGCGTTGGTATAGCAGGCGTGCACGCCCTGGATCACCGCGACCTTGATGTCGGCATCGTCGAGGATGATGTTGGCCGACTTGCCTCCCAGTTCCTGCGCCACGCGCTTGACCGTGTCGGCCGCCAGCTTGGCGACCCGCACGCCGGCCCCCGTCGAACCGGTGAAAGACACCATGTCGATGCCGGGGTGCGAGGCAATGGCCTCGCCCACCGTCGGGCCGTCGCCGTTCACCAGGTTGAACACACCCGCCGGCAGGCCGGCCTCGTGCACGATCTGCGCGAACAGCAGGGCGCTCAGCGGCGCGACCTCGCTGGGTTTGAGCACTACGGTGCAGCCCGTGGCCAGCGCAGGCGCGACCTTGGAAGCCACCTGATTCAGCGGCCAGTTCCAGGGCGTGATCAGCCCGCAGACGCCGATGGGTTCGCGGCGCACGATGCCCTTGCCCATGCGCTCCTCGAAGGGGTACTGCGCCAGCACGCGCGCGGCTTCCTCGAAGTGGAAAAGCGCGACGGTGGCCTGGCGCTCGGTCGCGAAGGTGATGGGCGAACCCATTTCCAGGGTCATGGTCCGCGCCAACTCCGGCAGCTTGGCCCGGAAGCCCGCGATGATTCTGTTCAGCCATTCCAGGCGCTGTGCGACGCTGGTCTCGGCGTAGGCGGGGAAGGCGCGCCGCGCCGCCTGCACGGCGCGATCCACGTCCTGCCGCGAACCCAGACTGATGTGCGCAAAGGTCTCCTCCGTCGCGGGATTGAGGACGCCGAGGGGCAACGGCGAAGCCGGCTGCACCCAGGCCCCGTCGATGTAAAACTTCAATGAATCCATGGGTCCTTCTGTCGTAACGCGCGGGGGCGCGGCGGTTCATTCGAGCGTGATCTTGGCGCTGTCGATGACGCGCTTCCACTTCACCGATTCGGTCGTCATCAGTTCGCTAAGCTGGGCCGGCGTGCCGGCCAGCGGCACCAGGCCAAGCGTCGCCAGCTTGGCCTTGCCTTCCGCGGAACTGGTGTACTGGTTGATCTCGCGGTTCAGCGCTGTGACGATGCTCTTGGGCAGACCGGCCGGGCCGACCAGGGCGCTCCAGACGGTGGCTTCCAGCGGGATGCCCTGCTCGGCCGCGGTGGGCAGATCCGGCAGACCCGGGTAGCGGGTTTTCGACGTGACGGCCAGGGCCTTGAGCCGATTGCCCTTGATGTTGGGCTCCAGTGCCGTGACCGGCGCCGAGACGCCATCGACGATGCCGCCGATCGCGTCGGTCATGGCCGGCGAGTCGCCTTTGTAGGGAACGGAACTCAGCTGGGTGCTGGTGTTGATCCGCAGGTACTCGGTGGCCAGGTGGCCGATGGTGCCATTGCCCGGGTTCGAGATGAGCAGGGGGTTGGGCCGCGACTTGCCCAGGGCGACAAATTCTTTCAGATTGTTCGCCGGCACTGAGGGGTTGACGGCGATCACCAGGGGAATCTCGCCAACCAGCGCGACCGGCGTCAGATCCTTCTGTGCATCAAAAGGCATCGGTTTGTAGAGCCATTTGTTGTTCGCCAGGGGCCCCGAGGTGGCCAGGGCCAGGGTGTAGCCGTCCGGTGCCGACTTGGCGACGAAGTCCACCCCGATGTTGCCGCCAGCGCCGACCCGGTTCTCGACGATGAACTGCTGGCCGAAGCGCGTGCTCAGGTGCTGCGCGATCTGGCGCGCCACCAAGTCCGAGCTGCCGCCGGGGGCGAAGATGGCAATGATGCGCACCGGCTTGTTGGGCCAGTTGCCTTGCTGGGCATGGGCCGACCCCTGCAGGGCGAGGAACGCCCCGAGGACCGTCGCAAGGGTGCGGAAGAACGCGGCGAATGTCATGGTTGTCTCCAAGTTTTGTACGCACAGTGTCCGTAGAAACGGACCCGCCAACAATTCGCCATTTCGAGCTTTCCGTGAGACGGAATCTCTGTTTCGGGTGCAGATCCCCGGCCCTCGGCTAACCGCGCATCTTTCTGTTGCACGGAAAGTCCGCAAATCGCGCTTGTGCGGGGCCAGGGCGCGCGCCATCCTGCACCCGTCCGACACTCAAGACACAGGTCCGGGTCACCCTAAAGCAACACACAAGGAGACAAGCCCATGAACCGCGACAAGACACCCTCCAGCGGCTGGCACGCATCAGGCAGATGGTTCGCGATCGCGGGCCTGGCCGGGCTGTGCGCCGCCACGGCCCTCGCGCAAGCCCCGCGCCCGTCTGCTTCTCCCGCTTCCACTGGCTCCAAGCCGCCGATCATCCTGGAATCGACAGGCGCCTACGAAGTGGGCGGCAAGGTCATCCGCAACCCCGAGAACCCGGCGCAGACGCTCTCTTGCGACCACGGTTACGTCGAGTACTTCATCCCGCAGAACCGGCGCCAGGTCGGCCTGATCCTGTGGCACAGCTCCAGCACCAAGGTCTGGGAAAACCGCTGGGACGGCGGCGAGGGTTACAAGAGCCTCTTCCTGCGCCAGCGTTACCCGGTCTACCTGTGGGACGGCCCGCGCGTGGGCCGCGCCAACTGGAGCTGCGAGCCGATCAACTACAAGCCGGATTACTTCGACCAGCGCAACTACTTCGCGTGGCGCTTCGGCCCCTCGTTCATGAACTGGCACCCGGGCGTGCAGTTCCCCACCGGCAACGCCGAGGCCTGGAACCAGGCCACGCGCGCCCGTTACGACGAGTTCGACACGCTGGACAACGCGCTGCTGCAGGGCGAGGCGGGCGGCCAGGCGATCGACAAGCTGGGGCCCGTGGTCGCGGTGACCAACTCGGCTGGCGGCTGGCGCGCGCTGCTGTCGGCATTGAACGCGAAGACCGGCAATCTCAAGGGCCTCGTCGCTTACGAAACCCCGGGCTTCGTCTTCCCCGAGGGCGAGGGCGTACCGCCCGCCCCCAAGGCGCCCTTCGGCCCCACCGCCGTGCCGCTGGCGGAATTCATGAAGCTGACCAAGTTCCCGATGCAGATGGTTTTCGGCGACTACGCCACCACGCACCCGACCTGGTCGATTCATCTGAAGAACGCGAGGACCTTCTGCGAGGTGGTCAACAAGCACGGCGGCGACTGCGAGGTGCTGCTGCTGCC
>JBEIPS010000012.1:0-49435 GCA_040376915.1 Hylemonella sp. | reverse complement strand
GAGGCCATGCTGGTTTGCGAAGCTGCAGGCTACGACATCGTGATCGTCGAGACCGTGGGTGTGGGCCAGAGTGAGACCGCGGTGGCCAGCATGACCGACATGTTCTGCCTCATGCAGCTGCCCAATGCCGGCGACGACCTGCAGGCCATCAAGAAGGGCGTGATGGAACTGGCCGACCTGGTGGTGATCAACAAGGCCGATATTGATGCAGCGGCGGCGACGCGCGCGCAGGCGCAGATCACCTCGTCCTTGCGCCTGCTGGGGCTGCACGGCAACCCCGAGCACGCGCACCACGACGAAAAAATCTGGCACCCCAAGGTGGTCCAGCTCAGTGCCCTGCTGGGCCAGGGCGTGGATGGCTTTTGGGCGGCCGTCACGCATTTTCGGTCCTTGCAGACGGCCAGCGGCAAGCTGGCGGCCCGCCGCGAAGGCCAGGCCCAGGCCTGGATGTGGGAGCGCATCGAATCCGGGCTCAAGCAGGCCTTCCGCACGCACCCGCAGGTACGCAAGCTGTTGCCGCAGCTGGGCGCCGAAGTCACGGCCGGCCGCCTGGCTGCCTCCACCGCCGCGCGGCAGCTGCTGCAGGCCTACGAACACAAGACCTGACAATACCGAGACCACAGAGGACCCACCATGCACGACATCCTGGAACAACTGGAACAGAAGCGCGCCGCAGCCCGGCTCGGCGGCGGCGAGAAACGCATCGCCGCGCAGCATGCCAAGGGCAAGCTGACCGCGCGTGAACGCATCGAAGTGCTGCTCGACGAGGGCACCTTCGAGGAGTGGGACATGTTCGTCGAGCACCGCTGCGTGGACTTCGGCATGGAGGAGAACAAGATCCCGGGTGACGGCGTGGTCACGGGCTACGGCATGATCAACGGCCGCCTGGTCTTCGTCTACAGCCAGGACTTCACGGTCTTTGGCGGTGCCTTGTCCGAGGCCCATGCCGAGAAGATCTGCAAGATCCTGGACCAGGCCATGAAGGCCGGCGCCCCGGTGATCGGCCTCAACGATTCAGGTGGCGCCCGCATCCAGGAGGGCGTGGCGTCGCTGGGCGGTTATGCCGAGGTGTTCCAGCGCAATGTGATGGCCTCGGGGGTGATCCCGCAGATCAGCATGATCATGGGCCCCAGCGCGGGTGGCGCCGTGTACAGCCCTGCCATCACCGACTTCATCTTCATGGTGAAGGATTCTTCTTATATGTTCGTCACCGGCCCCGACGTGGTGAAGACGGTGACGCACGAGGAAGTGACGGCCGAGGAACTGGGCGGTGCGCTGACCCACACCACCAAGAGCGGCGTGGCCGACCTGGCCTTCGAGAACGACGTGGAAGCGCTGCTCATGCTGCGCCGCCTCTACAACTACCTGCCGCTGAACAACCGCGAGAAGGCCCCGGTGCGCAAGAGCGGCGACCCCATCGACCGCATGGAGCGCAGCCTGGACACCCTGGTGCCGGACAACCCCAACAAGCCCTATGACATGAAGGAGCTCATCGTCAAGACGGTGGACGACGGCGACTTCTTCGAGATCCAGCCCGAGTACGCCAAGAACATCCTGATCGGCTTCGCCCGCATGGACGGTCAGACCGTGGGCATCGTGGCCAACCAGCCCCTGGTGCTGGCGGGCTGCCTGGACATCAAGAGCAGCATCAAGGCTGCGCGTTTCGTGCGCTTCTGTGATGCCTTCAGCATCCCGGTCATCACCTTTGTCGACGTGCCCGGCTTCATGCCCGGTACCTCACAGGAGTACGGCGGCATCATCAAGCACGGTGCCAAGCTGCTCTACGCCTACGCCGAATGCACGGTGCCCAAAATCACCGTCATCACGCGCAAGGCCTATGGTGGCGCCTACGACGTGATGGCTTCCAAGCACCTGCGCGGCGACGTCAACTTCGCCTGGCCCAATGCCGAGATCGCGGTGATGGGCGCCAAGGGCGCGGTGGAAATCATCTTCCGCGAGGACAAGGGCGACCCGGCCAAGCTGGCAGCCAAGGAAGCCGAGTACAAGGCCCGCTTCGCCAACCCCTTTGTGGCCGGCGCGCGGGGTTACATCGACGACGTGATCCTGCCGCACGAGACCCGCAAACGCATCTGCCGCTCGCTGGTCATGCTCAAGGACAAGAAGCTGGACAACCCCTGGCGCAAGCACGGGAACATCCCGCTCTGAACCGGTTTTGACGAGTCTGGCCATGCCCAAAGCCCTTCACGCCGAACAGGCGCGCACGCTGACCGACATCCCGAACATCGGGAAGTCGCTGGCGGCCGATCTGCGCGGCCTGGGGCTGACGACACCGCAACAGGTGCGCGACATGGATCCGCTGGCGGCCTACGAGCAACTGCGCGACCCCATGGGCAAGCGCCACGACCCCTGCGTGCTGGACACCTTTCTGGCCGCGCACGACTTCATGAACGGCGGGCCGAGCCAGCCGTGGTGGAACTTCACGGCCCGACGCAAGGCGCTGCTGGCCGCACAACATTAAGAGAGAACAGGACGACAACATGTTCAAGAAAATACTGATCGCGAACCGCGGCGAAATTGCCTGCCGCGTGATTGCAACGGCGAAGAAGATGGGCATCGCCACCGTGGCGGTGTATTCCGAGGCCGATCGCGACGCGCGCCATGTGCTGCTGGCCGATGAGGCCGTGCTGCTGGGTGCGGCGCCGAGCCGCGAGTCTTACCTCGTCGCGGACAAGATCATCGCCGCCGCCAAGCAGACCGGTGCCCAGGCCATCCACCCGGGTTACGGCTTCCTGTCCGAGAACGAGGACTTCGCCAAACGCGTGGAAGAAGAGGGCCTGGTCTTCATCGGCCCCAAGCACTATTCCATCGCCGCCATGGGCGACAAGATCGCCTCCAAGAAGCTGGCGGGGGCGGCCAAGGTCAACTGCATCCCGGGCTGGAACGAGGCCATCGAATCGGCCGAGCGCGCCGTGGAGATTGCCAAGGACATCGGCTACCCCGTGATGATCAAGGCTTCGGCCGGCGGTGGTGGCAAGGGCCTGCGCGTGGCCTTCAACGACAAGGAGGCGCTGGAAGGTTTCACCAGTTGCCGTAACGAGGCGCGCAACAGCTTTGGCGATGACCGCGTTTTCATCGAGAAATTCGTCGAGGAGCCGCGCCACATCGAGATTCAGGTGCTGGGCGACAGCCATGGCAATGTGATCTACCTGAACGAACGCGAGTGCTCGATCCAGCGCCGCCACCAGAAGGTCATCGAGGAAGCGCCGTCGCCCTTCATCAGCGATGCGACCCGCAAGGCCATGGGCGAGCAGGCCGTGGCCCTGGCCAAGGCCGTGAAGTACCAGAGCGCGGGCACGGTGGAGTTCGTGGTCGGCAAGGACCAGAGCTTCTACTTCCTGGAGATGAACACCCGCCTGCAGGTCGAGCATCCGGTGACCGAATGCATCACCGGCCTGGACCTGGTGGAGCTGATGATCCGCGTCGCCGCGGGCGAAAAACTGCCGCTGGCGCAAGCTGACGTCAAGCGCAATGGCTGGGCCATCGAGTGCCGCATCAATGCGGAAGACCCCTTCCGCAACTTCCTGCCTTCCACGGGCCGTCTGGTGCGTTTCACGCCGCCGGCGCAGAGCATGTGGCAGTCCAATACGCAGCATCTGCAGGGCGTGCGTGTGGACACCGGCGTGCAGGATGGCGGCGAGATCCCCATGTATTACGACTCGATGATCGCCAAGCTCATCGTGCATGGCAAGGACAGGCTGGAAGCGATCGCCAAGATGCGCGAGGCGCTCAACGGTTTCGTGATCCGCGGCATCAGCTCCAACATCCCATTCCAGGCCGCGCTGCTGGCCCATCCGAAGTTTGTGGCAGGTGACTTCAACACCGGTTTCATCGCCGAGCACTACGGCAAGGGCTTTTCGGCCGAGGATGTGCCGCACGAGGATCCGGGTTTCCTGGTGGCCCTGGCTGCCTTTGTGCGCCGCAAGTCGCGCGAGCGCACGACCACCATTTCCGGCCAGTTGCCGGGGTATACCGTGGATGCAGGCAAGGACTATGTGGTCATCACCCTGGGGGCTGACGGTCAGCATGTGCATACGCCGGTGCATGTCGACGAGTTCGTGGGCGAGACCGGCAAGGCGCGGGTGAGTGTCAATGGCCGCAATTACGACATCTGCAGCACCTCGCGACTGAACGACATCATCATCACCGGTACGGTGGACGGCCGGCCGTTCACGACCCAGGTCGAGCGCGGCACGACCAGGAATCCGCTGGCCCTGAAGCTGCAGCACAACGGCACGCTGATCGAGGCGCTGGTGATCTCGCCGCGCATGGCCGAACTGCACCAGCTCATGCCGCACAAGGCGCCGCCGGACATGAGCCGGTATGTGCTTTCGCCCATGCCCGGCCTGCTGGTCGACGTGGCGGTGCAGCCCGGCCAGAAGGTGCAGGCCGGCGAACGTGTGGCCGTGATCGAGGCCATGAAGATGGAAAACGTGCTCTTCGCCGCAGCCGATGGCGTGGTGGGCAAGGTCTTGGCGAGCAAGGGCGAGTCGCTCACGGTCGACCAACCCATCGTGGAGTTCCAGTGATGAGCCAGCGTCCCTTCAGGGTGCTGGGCATCCAGCAGATCGCCATCGGCGGGCCGGACAAGACCCGATTGCGCAGACTATGGGTAGAGATGCTGGGCCTGCAGGTCACGGGCACGTTCAGGAGCGAACGCGAGAACGTGGACGAGGACATCTGCGCCATGGGGCAGGGACCCTACAAGGTCGAGGTCGACCTGATGCAGCCGCTGGACCCCGAGAAGAAGCCGGCTGTGCACACCACACCGCTCAACCATGTGGGGCTCTGGATCGATGACCTGCCCAGGGCCGTGGAGTGGCTCACGGCGCAAGGCGTGCGCTTTGCACCGGGCGGCGTCCGTAAGGGAGCGGCTGGCTACGACATCTGTTTCCTGCACCCGAAGTCGAACGAGGAGTTCCCCATTGCCGGGGAAGGTGTGCTGATCGAGCTGGTGCAGGCACCGCCCGAGGTGGTGGCCGCCCTGACTTGATAGGGGCAAACCCCGTAAGGTTCCTGTAGACCCTGTCCCTATACTTGTGAGGGTATGGGGCGCATCAGTTCTGGTTCGATGGGGTCGATCTTGAATTGCGATCAGACCCACCTCATTTGACCGGGATACGTCATGGGAACCATCAAACAGATTTTTGGGCCCGGCGCATGGCTCATGCGCCGCCTGCCCCTGGCCGGCAAGCTGAGCCTGCTGATCGTGGTCATGATGCTGGCCTACGTCGCGATGGAGTGGGCCGGTGTCATCACCGGCGTCTGCGCCTTTGCACTCCTGCTCTACCTGATGCTGGCCTTCTATTTCAGCTTCATGGCCGACTTGCGCCGTGTCATGCATTTCATGGAGCAGACGGCGCACGGCAACCTGCGCGAGAAGGTGGAGATCCGCGGGCGCGACGAGCTCGGCGCCATGGCCCAGGCCATGCAGAGCATGGTGGCCAGCCTTTCGGGCATGGTGGCCAGCATCCGCAGCAACTCGGCCCTGGTGGCGCACGCCGGCCAGAGCCTGGCCGCCGGCAACCGCGAACTGTCGGACCGAACCGAACAGCAGGCGGCCAATCTGGAGCAGACCTCGGCCAGCGTGCAGGAGCTTTCAAGTACGGTGCAGGGCAACGCGCGTACCACGCAGCAGGCCAACAGCCAGGCCGCCCAGGTGCGCGACGTGGCCGACCGCGGTGCCCAGGGCATGGTGCAGGCCGTGCAGTCGGTCGAGGCGATCCAGAGCAGTACGCAGCGCATGAACGAGATCATCGGCGTGATCGACAGCCTGGCCTTCCAGACCAATATCCTGGCGCTCAATGCTGCCGTCGAGGCTGCGCGGGCCGGCGAGTCCGGGCGCGGTTTTGCCGTGGTGGCGGCCGAGGTGCGCTCGCTGGCTCAGCGCTCGGCCGAGTCGGCCAAGGAGATCCGCCAGCTCATCGGTGCGTCGTCCAGCCAAGTGGCAAGCAGCGTGACGCAGATCCGTGCCGCGGGCGACAGCATCGGGGAAATCGTTCCGGGCATCCGGGGCGTGGCCGAGAGCATGTCCCATATCTCTGTGTCCAGCGCGGAGCAGAGTACCTCGCTCGACGAGATCACGGCGGCCATCCGCCAGCTCGACCAGATCACCCAGCGCAATGCGGCCATGGTGGAACATGCCGTTGCGCAGGCGGAACAGCTGGAGCAGCGCGCCTCCACCCTGGCCCAGGCGGTGGCGGCCTTCCGACTGCAACAGGGCACGGCCGATGAGGCGCTTGCGCTGGTGCAACGCGCCATCGCCTTTCGGCAGCAGACCAGCCGCGACAGCTTCCTGCGCGGACTGACGGAGACCGCCCAGGGTTTCCACGACCGCGACATGTATGTGTTTGCGCTGGACCGCGGCGGCGCCTACCTGGCCTTCGGTGGCAACCCGGCCAAGGTGGGCACCCGCGTGCAGGACATCCCGGGCATTGATGGCCAGGGCCTGCTCGAGTCCATCGTCGCGCAGGCCGAGCGTGAGCCGGGCTGGGTGGAGTACGACATCACCAATCCGGCCACGGGTGCGGTGCAGACCAAGATGTCCTATGTGCAGCAGGTCGACGATGCCTACATCGGTTGCGGCGTCTACAAGAACCTGGTGGCCTCCTGAGCCGCTCGGTCAAACGACCCTGAAGTTGGCAATCTCCTGCATCAGCAGGTCGGCCTGACTGCGCAGCGCCTCAGCCGCAGCGGTGGTTTCCTCCACCAGGGCCGAGTTCTGCTGGGTGTCATGGTCCAGCGCCTGGATGGCCTGCACCACCTGCCCTACGCCGGAAGCCTGCTCGCGCGCCGCAGTGGCGATCTCGCCCAGGTAGGTGCTGATCTGCTTTGCATTTGCTACCACCTTGACCATGGTCTGGCCGGCCTCTTCGACGACCTGGGTGCCGCCCTGGACCTTGCCCGTGCTTTCCGTGATCAATGCCTTGATTTCGCGGGCCGCCTCGGCGCTGCGTTGTGCCAGGGTGCGCACCTCCGCCGCCACCACGGCAAAGCCGCGGCCAGCCTCGCCGGCCCGCGCCGCTTCCACCGCGGCGTTGAGTGCGAGGATGTTGGTCTGGAAGGCAATGCCGTCAATCACGCCGATGATGTCACCGATCCTGCTCGACGAGCTCTGGATGTCCTGCATGGTGAGCACCACCTGGCCGATCACAGAGCCGCCGCGCTCGGCCACCGCCGCGTTTTCGCCCGAGAACTGTGACGCGCCCTTCGCGCGCTCAGCCGAGGCGCTTACCGTTGAACCAATTTCCTCCATGGCGGCGGCCTGCTCTTCCAGCGAGGCGGCTGCTGCTTCGGTGCGCGCCGACAGGTCGGTGCTGGCCGAGGCGATCTCCTTGGCCGTGAGGTTGAGCTCGCGCGCAGAGTGTCGAACCCGGCGGATCAGCTGGTGCAGGGCGTCATAGGTCTTGCGCAGGTCGACGATCACCTGCGCCGGCTCGTCCCTGCCCCAGGGCTGGCTGGGGGCCTGGCGCAGGTCGCCCACCGACATGTCCTGCAGGTGCCGGCTGATCAGGCGCAGGCCACCGCGCGTGACCAGGAAAAAGCTGTAGAAGAAATAGCCGCCCAGCAGGATTGACAGGGCGATCAGGGCTGCAATCACGTTGCGCTCTGTCGTCAAAGATCCCTGGCGAGCCAGCAGCAGCCGCTTCAACTCGGCCAGGCCGGTGTCGTAGAAGGCGAAGGCGTCCTTGAGGACCTTTTCGCCGCTGGCGTAGGCCTGCGCAGGCGGCATGTTGGCTGCCATCAGCTGATCCGGGTTCTGGAACTGCTGGTGGTAGTTCGCCAGAGCATCGAGCGAGCTGCTCGGCAGCTTGGCGGCGACGGCAGGGTTGGCCGCGCCTGCCCGTTGCAGGCTGTCCCGCATGCTGGCCAGGCTGTTCAGGAAGTTGGCCTGCCAGACCACATACCGCCTGGCATTGCGTTCCTCGAGCTGGGCCGTGGCCAGTGCGTTCACACTCCAGCCCCACATCTGGTCCAGGTCTTCGATGGCCTTGGGAGCCTCAATCACGAGGGTGAACACCAGGTAGATGGCGTCCAGGTCCGGGTCCAGCACCAGGGAGGACTCGTCACCGAGCTTGCGCATCAACGGAATGATGGTGCGGGACACATCGCCGTAACCGGTATCGCCGGTGGTCTTGGTCGTGGGTGCCGCCTTGCCCCAGGCTTCCATGAGCTTGTCGAACTCGGGGCGCACCTGCATGGGGTCCCCGGTGCGCTTGAGGAAGGTGTCGAACTCTTTCAGGCCGGTGTCCATCTGCCGGCGCCCGGCCTCGAAGCTGGCGTCGGCACCCGTGTAGCCCCCCATCTTGGCGCGCATGGCGCCGCGCAAGGTATTCAGGCCCTGGAGTACCGGGCTGAATTGCTGCAGCGTGTCGACCCCGGCGATCTCCTTGGTCGTGAACGATATGCTTTGCTGCAGGGAGTTCAGCGAGAGGTAGGCGGTGAGCGCCAGCGGCAGCAGGAATATCAGGCTGATGATGATCGCCTTGGCGGCGAAATTCAGATTGCGCATCAGCTTCACGCCCGGCGCCCACAGCCCGTGCGGGTAAAAGAGACCGGCCGGGGCTGGCTGGCTGGGAGGCGCCGGGAGGTCGTTCGCAGGCTGGTGGGGGGTCAATTGGTTCTGGCTCATCAAGGAGTCTCGATTTGTACGCCCTGAGCGGGCTTGTTGTTTGGACTGGTTGTTCGATCGGCTACTGATATTCATGCTTACTTTACGTTGATTCCCAACCCGCAGCAATGAAATCGGAGTTTGCTGCTCAACCAATTCGCCGGGGCGCCGGAAATGCCGGTGAAATACACGCCATTTCACGGCGTGCCGGGTTCGCAAGCCTGCGGCCTTGTGCCATAGTTGGCGCATGAATGCCGCCCATACCAGAAGCTTGAAGGTGCTGGCCGCCGATGACAACCCGGTCAACCAGAAGCTCATGATCGCTGCGCTCAAGTCCCTCGGACACACCGGTGTCGTGGTCAACGACGGTGAAAAGGTGCTGCGCTGCCTGGCCCAGCTGCAGTTCGACCTGGTGCTGCTGGACGTGCAGATGCCGGTGATGGACGGCCTGCAGGCCCTGGCCGAGATCCGGGCGCAGGAGTTGGCCGGGAAGCCGCACATGCCGGTCATCGTGGTCACCGCCAACGACCTGCCGGGCGACCGCCTGCGCTTCCAGCAGAAAGGCGCAGATGGCTACGTGGCCAAGCCGGTGGACGTGGAAGTCCTGAATCTGGAAATTCGGCGGGTTCTGGGCGCTTCTTGACCTTTACAGGCTGGACACCCCGCCTATGATGCTGTCGTACAGACAGGCCCCAGACGGAGCGCGCTGACCATATGACCACGACAGGCACGTCCAAACAGCTCAACGCGCTGCTGCGCCCGGGGGTTGCGCTCATGCAACGACTGTCCATGCCGGTCAAACTGTACGCGCTGGCGGCCATCCTGCTGGTGCCTCTGGCCGTCATGAGCTGGTACCTGTTCCATACCCTGAATGCCAACCTGACCCTGGCCCGTTCCGAGCTGGCTGGTGCCGAACTGGTGAAGCGTGCCACCGATGTGGTGGTGCAGGTGCAGACGCACCGCGGCCAGACCAATGTCATTTTGTCCGGCAACGCTGGTGCCAGCGCCGCGCGCGAGGATACCCGCCGCAAGTTGGCCGGCGCCATTGCGGCGCTGGACGCCCAGGTCCGTGCCGAGCCTGGCTTGCAGCTTGACAGACCCTGGAAGGATCTCAAGCCCGGCCTGGAGGGCTTGCTGCAGGTGGGGGCGGGAGCTGACCGTGCGGCGGTGTTCGCCAGCCATAGCGCGCAGGTCGACGCCTTGCGCGAGCTGGTGCTGTACGCCGGGGAGACCTCGGGTCTGCTGCTGGACCCGGAGGCCAACACCTATTTCATCATGACCGTTCTGGTGGAGCAGCTGATTCCGTGGATAGAGCAGATGGGGCTGGCGCGCGGTGCCGGCGCAGGCCTGTTGGCGCGCAGCGACACGACGACGCAGCAGGTGCTGCCGGTGGCGGAGCGTGCCTCCACCATTGAGGCCCAGGCATTGCGACTGAATCAGACCATGCAGGCGATGGAGCGGGCCGGCGAGAGGCTGCCTCCCGACTGGCCGCAGACGCAGGCGGCCGTCAAGGATTTCACCGCCCAGGTCCGGGGTGCTCTGGGCAGCGGCGTTCCCAAGGGCGATCCGGCCTCGTTCTTTGCGGCCGGCACCCGTGCCATCGAGGCTGCCATCCAGTACCGCCATACCATGTCAACCCGACTGGAGCTCCTGCTGCAAGAGCGGGCTGCAGCCAATCGCCAGCTCATCGTGATACTGGCCCTGCTGGCTGCGCTGGCGGTGGCCGTCACCCTCTACCTGATCACGAGCTTCTACCTGGCCACGGTCAACAGCCTGGAGAACATGCGCGAAGTGATGCAAAAAGGCAGCGCCGGCAATCTGTCAGAGCGGGTGCTCGTCGCGGGCAGCGATGAAGTGTCGGACATCGCGCGCGAGTTCGAGAAGATGCTGATGATGCTGTCATCGCTGGTGGCCGACGTGCGCAGCGCCGCGGCCCTGGTCACCCATGTGGGTGACATGCTGGTGGCGGACGGGCACGACCTCTCCGACCGCACCCAGTCGCAGGCGGCCAGCCTGGAGCAGGCCACGGCCAATGTCGGCAACATCAGTGACGACGTGACCAAAAACTCGGAAGCGGCCGGCAAGGTCAGCCTGATGTCCAACAGCCTGCACAAGGAGGCGGAGCAGGCAGGCACGCTGATGCAATCGACGGTCAAGAGCCTGGGGCCGCTGCAGCAGACCACGGCGCGCATGTCAGAGATCATAGGCACCATCGACAGCATCGCCTTCCAGACCAATATCCTTGCGCTGAATGCCGCAGTGGAGGCGGCGCGCGCTGGCGAGCAGGGGCGGGGGTTTGCCGTGGTGGCGTCCGAGGTGCGCAGCCTGGCCGGGCGTACGCAGCAGGCAGCGGCCGAAGTGCGGCAACTGATTGCCGAGTCGTCGATCCGCGTCAGCACGACCGTCACCGACATCGACCGGGTGGGGCAGCTGATGGACAGCCTGGTCTCCGGCATCCGGGAGGTGGCGGCCAGTGTGAAGGGCATAGCCGAGGTGAGCTCCCGTCAGAGCGTGGCCCTGCAGGAGGTGGTGCAGGCGGTGGGTGATCTGGATCGCATGACCAGCCAGAATTCTTCGCTCGTGGAGCGCACGGCACATCGCTCCAACCGGCTCACGCAACGCTCGCGCCAGTTGCTGGAGGCGGTCTCACACATAGAGCTGCGCGAGGGCACTGCCGACGAGGCCTTCATCCTGGTGAAGAAGGCGACCGAGCACTTCAAGGCCGTGGGCTTTGACCGGGCCAGCCGGGATTTCCACGACAAGGCCGGCCCCTATGTGGACCGCGACCTCTATATTTTTGGCCTGGATCGTGCCGGCACCTACCGCATCATGGGGGCCGACCTCGGCAAGGTGGGCACGTCGGTGCACCAGGCCCAGGGCGTGGACGGGGCCAAGCTGGTCAAGGATGCCTGGTACCGCGCCGACCAGGGCGGCGGCTGGGTCGAATACAACATCGTCAACCCGGTCACGGGCGACGTACGCGGCAAGTCGTCGTTCATGATTCCCGTGGGCGATGACCTGCTGCTGGGCTGCGGCGCCTATCGCAGTGCCATCAGCGAAGAGCTGGACTGATGCCAGGGCGTGAATGTCAGCCCGGGGGGGCCGGTTTGGCAGCCAGTTCCGCGCCGCAGGCGCGGGCACGGCCACTGCTCTTGGCGCTGTAGAGCTGCTGGTCGGCCAGTGCCAGCAACTGCTGTGCATCACCTTGCGATCCGCTCCCGGTGGCCACACCCAGGCTGATCGTGACCACGGGGGCCGCATCCGAGGCCGTATGCGGCAGGGCTCGATCGCGCACGCCTTGCGCAATTTCTGTGGCGAGCCGCATGGCATCCTGGTGTGCAGTGTCGGGCAGCAGGCAGACGAATTCCTCGCCGCCGTACCGCGCCACGATGTCGGTGCCGCGCTTGAGGCTGCCCTTGAGCAGGGTGGCGATCTCGCGCAGGCAGTCGTCGCCGGCCTGGTGGCCGTAGTGGTCGTTGTAGCGTTTGAAGAAATCCACATCCACCAGTATGAGTGACAGAGGGGTGCCCTGGCGAACCGAGCGGGTCCATTCCAGCTCCAGCTGCTGGTCGAAGTAGCGCCGGTTGTGCAGTGTGGTCAGGCCGTCCAGGTAGACCAGGCCGCGCAGTGCATCGGACTGGAACTTGAGCAGCAGGTGGGTGCGCACCCTGGCGCGCAAGACGCTCGGGTTGACCGGTTTGGCGATGAAGTCCACAGCGCCGATTGCCAGGCCGCGGGTTTCCTGCGCGGCATCGGTATGGGCGGTCACGAAGATCAGCGGGATATCTTGCGTAAGCTCAGCCGCCTTGAGTCGACGGCAGACCTCGAAGCCATCCATCTCCGGCATTTCGATGTCCAGCAGCACCAGGTCGGGGGTCTGCTCCTGGCAAAGCTGCAAGGCCTGGCTGCCGCTGGTGGCCATGAAGACCTGGCAGTCATGGGCGAAGGCCCGGTGCATGACCTGGATGTTGAGGGCTTGATCGTCGACCAGCAGCAGGCGCGGCTTGCGGTCTGGTGTCCAGCCCGGCAGGGCGGCAAACGGGGTGTTTGGGCTGAACATGGGATCAGGCAGTGTAGCGCTGTTGCAGTGCTTCACACAGGCTGGCGGCCTGCGCAAAATCGAGGCCCGCCATAGCCTCGTCCAGCGTATCCAGCTGCTGCTGCAGTGCAGCAGCATGCTGGTCGCGCAGTCGTGCATAGGTATCCAGACTAGCGAGATCAGAGGTTCGAAGAAGCGCCAGCAGCTCCTGCAGGTCGGCCCGCAGCACGGCCAGATCCGGTGCAGGAGCCACAGCGCCTGTATCGGGCGCATCTGCCTGCAGCTGGCGCAACACGGGCGCCAGATCGGCGCTGACCGCGTCCACGGCGGACTGGATACGGGCCAGCATCTCCTGCGCTTCGTCTCCCAGCGGAGCACTGCCCTGTTTCATCCGGTGTTCAGCTTCGGCAGCGACAGCGGACAGGCGCATGGCGCCTACCGTGGCGGCCGTGCCTTTGAGGGTGTGCAACAGGCGCAGTGATTCGTTGGCCTGGCCCCCGGCCAGCATGGCGGCAAGTTCCCGGGGTTGGCTTCGCAGGTCGCGCGCAAAGATCTGCAGGATGCGTCCCAGGATCCGGGTATCGCCGCCCAGGCGTTCGAGGGCGGCGGAGATGTCAAGCTCCGGCGTGCCGATGGGCTGGCCGGGCACGGCCGGCAAGGCGACCTCGGAGGAAGCAGGCGTGGCAGCAGGGGGCGCCTGGGCTGCCACATAGCCGCTGTGCCTGAGCATGCTGCCCACCAGGGCATCCAGGTCGAATGGCTTGCCGACATGCGCGTCCATGCCCGCGGCCATGGCATCCTCCCTGTCGCTCTCCATGGCATTGGCCGTCATGGCAATGATGGGCAGGTCGGCAAGGCCGAGCTCCTGGCGGACCTTGCGTGTTGCGGTGTAACCATCCATCACCGGCATCTGCACATCCATCAGCACCACATCGAAAGGCGGCTGGGCAGTGGCGATGGCCTGCACGCCCAGCTGGCCATTGTCGGCCAGGCTTACCTGCGCCCCCTCCCGCTCCAGAAGCTCCTGTGCCACCTGCTGGTTGATCTTGTTGTCCTCCACCACCAGCACGCGCATGCCCTGCAGCCGGCGTGTGCTGACCGTCGCGGTGGTGCGCTGGTCCCGGCCTTGATGTGCTTCCATGATGGCGTCCAGCAGCATGGACGGCGTGGCCGGCTTGATTAGAAAGCCGTTGAGCCGGGCCAGTTCATCGGCCGGCCGCCCGGAGAGCATTTCCCGCCCGTGGGCGGTGGCCATGACGACGATGGGGGGCTGCGGGCCACCGAGCAGCTTGCGGATCTGCAGGCTGGTTTCCCAGCCATCCTTGCCCGACATCTGCCAGTCCACGAAGACGGCGTCATAGGCGCGCTGACGCTGGTCGATGCGTTGCCGGATCAGGTTGATTGCCTGTTCGCCGCTCTCGGCCAGATCGGCTTGCCAGCCCATGGCTTGCACCATGGCTTGCAGCGCCTGCCGGGCCACCGGGTTGTCGTCGGCGATGAGGATGTGCAGCCTTTGCGTGTCCGCCAGCGCCGGTTGCTGGATCATGGGGGCGGCATCGCCAGCGACACCCAGCACGATGCGGGAGTGGAAGCAGCTGCCACGCCCCAGTTCGCTGTCCAGATCAAGCTGGCCCCCCATCATGTGCACCAGGCGCGAGGAGATGGCCAGGCCCAACCCGGTCCCACCGAAACGGCGGGTGGTGGAGGCCTCGGCCTGGGAAAAACCTTCGAAGATGCGCCTCACGTTTTCCGGCGCGATTCCGATGCCCGTATCACGGACGGAAAACACCAGCCCTATCTGCCCAGGCTGGACATCCACAACTTCGATGCGGATCAGCACCATGCCCTTCTCGGTGAACTTGATCGCATTGCCAGCCAGGTTGATCAGGATCTGCCGCAGGCGCAGGCTGTCCCCGATCAGCAGATCCGGCAGCCGGGCGTCGAGATCGAAAAGCACCTCGACGTCCTTGCTGCCCGTGTTGGACGAGAGGATCACCGACAGGTCACGCAGCAGCTGGTCGATGCGGAATGGCGCCGACTCCAGCGTCATCTTGCCGGCTTCCACCTTGGAGAAGTCCAGGATGTCGTTGAGCAGTTCCAGCAGTGACTTCGCCGCGCCTTCGGTCTTGTTCACGTAATCGAGCTGGCGTGCACTCAGATCGGTGTTGTGCAGCAGGTTCAGCATCCCGAGGATGGCGTTCATCGGCGTGCGGATTTCGTGGCTCATGTTGGCCAGGAACTGGCTCTTGGATTTGGAGGCTGCTTCGGCGGCCATCCGGGCACGCATGAGGTCGGTGATGTCAATGCGGAATCCGACGGTGTATCCCTCGGAGGTTTTGCGCTCGACGATGCGCAGAAAGCGACCATTGCCAAGTTCCTGCACGACGTCCGTGTCGCCGCTGCGGTGCTGCCGCATGCGTTCGGCGACCCATTCATCGACATGACCGATCGCCTGGGCGTACTCGCCGCGCTCGGCACCGTAGCGGATGATGTATTCGAAGGTGTTGCCGGGTTGCATGACCCCGGCGGCGACCGGGTAGATGTCCCTGTAGCGCTGGTTGCAGATCAGCAGGCGGTCCTGGTCGTCGTAGATCACGAAGGCCTCATCCAGCGTGTTGATCGCCTGCCGCAGCATTTCGTCGGATTGCCGGGCATCCTTTTCGGCCTGTTTGCGCTGGGTGATGTCCGTGTAGATCGTGACAAAACCACCGCCGGGCATGGGCCTGCCCCGGACTTCGAGCACCCGGCCGTCGGGACGGACGCGTTCGAAAACGTGCGGACTGGGCTGGCGTGCACGCTCGATGATGGGCAGGACGATGCTGTCCACATCGCCCGGCCCGTATTCACCGCGTTCGGCGTTGAAGCGGATGATGTCCTCAAACCGGACCACCGGCCGGTCGAACAAGGCGTCCGGGAAATCCAGCAGCCGGGCGAACAGCTGGTTCTTGGCCACCAGCTTCAGGTCGGCATCGAAGGCGCTGAGCCCGCCCGGCATGTTGTCCATGATGGCCGACATCAGGTTGTTGCGCTGCTCAATCTGCTCGTAGAGCTTGTGGCGCTCGGTGACATCCATGTGCGTCCCGGCGAGCCATTCGATGCGCCCATCCGCCAGCCGGGACGATACCGTGCCGCGGGAAAGCACCCAGATCCAGTGGCCGCTCTTGTGTCGCAGCCGGCGCTCGGTCTCATAGATCTCGGACGCCCCCTGCAGATAGTTGAGCAGGAGCGATTGGGCCTGCTTCTCGTCGCCGGGATGGATAAGATTCTTCCATTTGTCCGGCGTGATGGGTGTGAGTTCATCCAGCGTGTAGCCGAGCATCTCCGCCCATCGGGCGTCGATGCGGTTTTCGCCTGTGAGGACGTTCACCTCCCAGGTGCCGACATTGGTGCCCTCCAGCGTGCTCTTGAGCCTTTGCCTTTCCCTGGCCAGCGCCAATTCCGTGTGCCGGGCCTGGGTGATGTCGAAGCGGATGGACGTGTACTTCTCGATCTTTCCGTCGGCGTCCATGTTGGGCGCAATGAGACTGTCCACCCAGTAGAGGGAACCGTCCTTGGCCCGGTTGCAGGTCTGGCCGCGCCAGGGTTTGCCTGCCGAGATGGTGTCCCACATGGCCGCCCAGAACTCGGGGGGCTGTACCCCGGAGTTGATGATTCGGTGATCCTGGCCGATGAGTTCCTGCGGGCTGTAGCCGCTGATCCGGCAGAAGGCATCGTTGACTTTTAAGATCCGACCGTCGGGCCCGGTCTCGGAGACGATGGCGTGCGCATTGACGGTGCGCATCAGGGCTTCGGTCTCGCGCAGGGCGGCAGCCAACTGTGCGGCATGTTCGGCTTCGCGCTCGTGCTGCTGTTTGGCCTCGGTGATGTCACGCTCCACCGCAACGTAACCCTGGTAGCCGCCGTCGGCGTCGCGCAGGGTTTGCAGATCCAGGTCCACCCAGAAAATGCGGCCGTCGCGCGACTGGTTGACGGTCTCTATGCGCAGGTTTTCGCCGTTCTGCAGCGCGGTCCGAATTCGCTCCAGCGTCTGCGGGTCCTGTACATCGCCACGAAATTCACTGGTCTTGCGTCCGCGCACTTCCTCCAGCGTATAACCCGACAAGGCGGTAAAGGCCTGGTTGACCCAGACGATGCGGTGCTCGGCGTCGGCAATGATCACGGAGTTGCTGGTGCGTTCGGCCACCAGAGCCAGCCGCCACATCTCCCGTGTGAGATCCTGGGCGCGGGCTTCTGCGCGGGCGCGTCCTGACACAAACAGCCAGAGCACAAAAGCGAGCATCGCACTGAGCATGGAGCCGCCAAGGCCGACTTCCCAGGCTTTCCCGGTATCGACGGTGGCCTCGAAGGCCCTGCTGCTGCGGGTCTGCAAGCGGAACTCCAGGCCTGCAACCAGAAAATGACGATTGGTGGTGAAGAGGGGGGCGTTTGCCTCGGCCTGCACGGCAGCCGTTGACGGTTCCTGCCCGTAGCGCTCGGACTGAAAAACCCATTGGGGGAGATCGTGGGGGGAACGCGCCTCGAGGTCGAAATGCACCAAGCCACGCGCCAGCAGCAACAGGGGTTTGAAGAGATCCTCGGCCACGAGGGGGCTGTAGACGAAGCCGACGTGGCTCGCCCGGCGATTCGCTTCAGTGTCCAGGTCCACGCCTGTGAGGTAGGTTGGCAGGAGCAGCAGAAAGCCGGGCCCCTGCCGGCCATCCTGTACCAGGGTGATGGCGCCGCTGAGGGTCGGAAGACCTGATCGCATGGCCTCGTCGGCCGCGGTGCGACGCACGCGTTCCGAGCCGATGTCCAGGCCGATGGCAGAACGGTTGTCTTCGATCGGCTCGATCAGTTTGATGATGTAGCGCTCGGAGGTAGGCCCCAGGGTCTTGAGACGGTAGTCTGGCGACTGGTACCGGCGTTCGGATGCCACAAAGCGCTCGATCTCCTTTGGCGGGACATGGACAATGTAGCCAAAGCCGTGCGCACCCGGGAAATCTCGCTGGAAACCACGAGCCGCCCAGTAATCCCGAAACCACTTCTTGTCGAACCCCCGGTTCAAGGCATGGAGGGCTTGCAGCCCTTTGAGTGCCTGTAGTGGCTTGTCGAACTTGTTGACGACCGCCTCTTCCAGCAGACTGGTCTGTGCCTCGAAGCTTGCCCTGGCGTCCTCCCGGGTTTCCACGAAAAGCTGATGGGCGACCCAAAGACTGGTCCCGGATCCGGCCAGGAACAGGGCAGTGATTGCCATGAGGATGAGAAGAGAGCGATACCGGGAACCACCCTTGACGCTTCTGGTCAGCGGCTGGGGCTGTTTGGGGCTAGAGGCCGTCCGCATCATTGGTGCAACTTTGTCTGGGCTGTCTGGGGAGGCTGGTGAATTCTCGATTTGCAGGATGCCAGACTTTAGGTGATTTGTCAGGGCGAATTGACCCGTTGGATAAGGGCAAGACGGACCCACCTGCAGGAAGTGGACGTCCGGACGATGCAGCTCAGCGCTGGCGTGCCCGGGCGCGCGCCAGGGCGGCTTCGATCACGGCGCGCTTGTTCTCCAGCACGGCCGGGTCGGTATGCAGCGAGTGGGCCGGCAGGTCGGCCAGTTTGGCCTGGGCCTTGGCTTCCAGTCGAACATCGTTTTCTTCCAGGTCGCGCTGCAGGCGCAGCACGTGGAAGGCATACCGCCGGCGCGCGGTTTCGGCCTGCGGCTGCGACCAGGCGGCCCAGCCCGTGCGCCCGCCGCTCACGTTTTCCATGCGGATGCAGTCCACCGGGCAGACCGGGATGCACAGGTCGCAGCCGGTGCAGTGCGGTGCAATCACGGTGTGCATGACTTTGTTGCCGCCCAGGATGGCGTCGGTCGGGCAGACCTTGAGGCACAGGGTGCAGCCTATGCACCAGTCCTCGTCGATCACGGCCACGGTCATCGGGCCTTCGGTGCCGAACTCGGGGTTCAGCGGCAGCAGGGGCAGGCCGGTCAGCTGCGCCAGCCGCGCCACGCCTTCGGCGCCACCTGGTGGGCACTGGTTGATGGGGGCCTCACCCGAGGCGATGGCCTGCGCATACGCCGCGCAATCCGGATAACCGCAGCGCGTGCACTGGGTCTGGGGCAGGGCGGCGAGGATCTGGTCGGCAGTCGCGGGCATGACGCCGATTATCCGCGGCATGCCCTGCGCGATCAGGCCGCGGACTTCAGGGCTTTCTTGCCGCCTGGCTTGGTCGCCGTGTTGTGTTCCAGGATGAAAGCCTTGACCGCAGGGTAGACGATGTCGCGCCAGCGCCGGCCCGAGAAGATGCCGTAGTGGCCCGCGCCCTTGGCTTCCAGGTGCTGCTGGCGGCTGCGCGGCACACCGCTGCAGATCTCGTGCACGGCCTCGGTCTGGCCCGAACCCGAGATGTCGTCGAGCTCGCCTTCGACCGAGAGCAGGGCGGTGGTCTTGATGTCCTGTGGTTTGACGCGCTCGCTCTGGCCGTCCACGCCCTTCACGTCCCAGGTGCCCTGCACCAGGCAGAAATCCTGGAACACGGTCCTGATGGTTTCGAGGTAGTAGTGGGCGTCCATGTCCAGCACGGCGTTGTATTCGTCGTAGAACTGGCGGTGTGCATCGGCGCTGGTGTCGTCGCCCTTGAGCAGGTGTTCGAAGTAGTCGTAGTGGCTCTTGGCGTGGTGCTGGGGGTTCATGGCCACGAAACCCGCGTGCTGCAGGAAACCCGGGTAGACGCGCCGGCCCGCGCCGGGGAAGTTACTGGGTACGCGGTAGATCACGTTGTTCTCGAACCAGCTGTGGCTCTTGGTCATGGCCAGATTGTTGACGGCGGTGGGTGACTTGCGCGCGTCGATCGGGCCGCCCATCATGGTCATGGTCAGCGGCGTGGTCTCGCCGCGGCTGGCCATCAGCGAGACCGCGGCCAGCACCGGCACCGTGGGCTGACACACGCTCATCACATGGCAGTTGCCGTACTCGTGCTGGATGTGGCGGATGAACTCCTGCACGTAGTTCACGTAGTCGTCCAGATGAAATTCACCCTGGGAGAGCGGCACCATGCGTGCGTTCTTCCAGTCGGTGATGTAGACCTTGTGGTCCTTGAGCATGGTTTTCACTGTGTCGCGCAGCAGCGTGGCGTAGTGCCCCGAGAGGGGCGCCACGACCAGCACCACGGGCTGGGCCTTGAGCTTGGTCAGGGTGGCCGGGTCGTCGGTGAAACGCTTGAAGCGGCGCAGTTCGCAGAAGGGCTTGTCCAGTTCCACCCGTTCGTGGATGGCCACGTTGACACCGTCCACGCCCACGGTGCGGATGCCGAACTCGGGCTTTTCATAGTCCTTGCCCAGGCGATGCAGCAGGGCATAACCGGCGGCCATGCGCTGGGCATGGGGCAGGTGGGCCAGGGGCGACAGCGGGTTGTTGAAGGCCTTGGCCGTGGTTTCGGCCAGGTCGGCAAAGGGCTCCATCAGGGAGCGCTGGGCTTCATAGAGCTGGTACAGCATGGAGAACTCTCGCTTTCAGCGGATTGCTGCAGTGCAATATAGCAGTTGTGCGCTGCTTCGGTCTGGGTAATTGCACCTAGTTTCCGAGCCAGAGGGACGCCAAGGCGACAATCAGGCGTGTCAAGCAGATCCTGATCATGCAACGTCGTTTTGTCCTCACCACGGCCCTGGGCAGCGGTGCCAGCCTTCTGACCGGAATACCCATGAGCACCCTCGCCGGGGCGACCAGCCTCACGCAGCTCCAGTCGCTGCAGCCCAGTCCGCGTTTGCCGGTACTGTTCATCGGGCACGGCAGCCCGATGAACGTGATCGAGCCCAATGCATTCCGGCCCCAGTGGGAGGCGCTGGGCAGGGAGTTCGGCACCGGGGCCCAGGCCCGCTGGCCGCGGCCGCAACTCATCCTCTGCATCTCGGCACATTGGCTCACGCGTGGCTGGTGGCTCACCGGCATGGCGCAGCCGCGCACCATCCACGATTTCGGCGGTTTTCCGCAGGCCCTGTTCGACCAGCAATACCCTGCCCCCGGGGCGCCGGCCGTGGCCCGGGCCCTGGCGGCCGGACTGCAGCAGCCCGGCAGCCGGCAGCCGCTGGGACTGGATGAGGACTGGGGTTACGACCATGGCAGCTGGTCGGTGCTCAAGTCCCTGTTTCCGCGGGCCGACATTCCGGTGCTGCAGCTCAGCATGGACTACAGCCGCCCGCCCGCCGAGCACTACGCCCTGGGCCAGCAGCTGCGGTCCTTGCGCGAGCGCGGTGTGCTTATCGTGGGCAGCGGCAACATCGTGCACAACCTGCGCACCATGCGCCGCGGCCTGCCCGACAACCAGGCCTACGACTGGGCCATCGAGTTTGATCAGCGTATGGGCGAGCACATGGCGCAGGGGCGGCTGGACGCGCTGCCGGATTTCCTGCAGCTGGGTGAACTGGCCCGCCTGGCCCACCCCACGCACGACCACTTTCTGCCCCTGCTGCATGCTGCGGGTGCCGTGCACCCGGGCGAGGTGCCACGTTTCTTCAACACCGGTTTCCAGGGGGCCTCGATCTCGATGCGCTCCGCGGTCTGGGGGTAAGAAGATGCTTGCATAGGGTCATCTGTAAGCCTGTGTAAGCCAGCGACAATGGCGGCGTTTCGCAACAAGAACCTGAGGAACGAATGAAGCCTATCCTGAAAACGCTGCTCCTTTGCACCCTGGCCCTGTGGGCCCTGCAAGCGCCCGCCCGTGAAGTGCAGGGTGTGTTGTACGAGGAGAGCATCGAGCTCGCAGGCAGCAAGCTGCAGCTCAACGGCGCCGGCACGCGCTACAAGGCGGTGTTCAAGGTCTACACCGCGGGCCTGTACCTGGGGCGCAAGGCCGGTACCACGGCCGATGCCATCGCGCAGCCCGGCCCCAAGCGCCTGTCACTGACCTTTGTGCGCGAGATCGCGTCCGAGGAACTGGGGCGCTTGTTCATCAAGGGCATCAAGACCAACACACCGAATGACGAGTACACGCGCATCGTCGGCAGCGTGATGCGCATGAGCCAGGTTTTCTACGAGGCCCGCAAGATGAAGGTGGGCGAGGTCATCCACATGGACTGGCTGCCGGGCAAGGGCACGGTGATCAGCATCCGTGGTGTTCCGGTGGGCGCGCCCTTTCCCGAGCCCGAGTTCTATGGCGCCCTGCTGCGCATCTGGCTGGGCCAGGACCCGGCCGACTGGACGCTGAAGGACGCGCTGCTGGGCCTGTCCACCCCTCAGTAGCGGCAAGTCCGCGAACGGGTGCTCAGAGCAGCGCGCGCAGGATCAGGCTGCTGCCGGTGAGCAGCAGCACCCCATGCAGAACCTGCAGAAAGCGTCGCTTGTCCAGGCGCAGGCTGACATGGTGTCCGATATAGAGGCCCAGCGCCACGGCGGGCAACAGGCACAGCACCAGCCAGAGCAGGGCCGGGTCCAGCAGGCGGCCGGCGAGCAGGAAGAGCGCCACGCGGATCACCGAGCTCACCATCAGCACCGCGGTCTGCGTCGCGCGGATCTGCTGCACATCGTCCAGCCGGCGCATCAGGTAGATCGAATAGACCCAACCGCCAGCGCCAAACAAGGCGCTGAACACTCCGCCCACACTGCCATACCACGCGGCCCCGCGCGGGGAAAGCGGTGGGCCGCTGACCTTGCGCCTGGGCCGCAGGCCGTTGAGCGCATACAGCACCACAAAGGCGCCCAGCAAGGGCATCAGCAGCTTGATGGGGAGGGTGAAGAGCAGCCAGGCCCCCAGCGTACTGCCCGCCAGCAGCCAAGGGACCAGGCGCCAGAGTTCGCGCCGCACCACGTGTTCGCTCAAGCGCCAGCCGTTGGACCAGGAGGCGATCATGTCCGTCAGGGCCAGCGTGGGCACCACGGTGGAAACCGGCAGCAGGTGGGCCAGCATGGGCGCGCTGACCAGGGTGGAGCCGAACCCCACCAGGCCGAACACCACATACGCGACCGTGATCACGGGTTCGGCCAGGGCCAGGGTCAGGAGATCGGGCATGGCTCAGGGGGTCAGTGTTTGCCGGCTGCAGCACGCAGCTTGTCTTTCTTGCTGGGGCGTGTTCCTTTGACACCACCGGTGGCGGCTGCAGCCGGCGCGGTTTCCACCGGTTCGAAGCCGGGAATCTGCTCGCGCGGCAACTGCAGGCCCTGGCGTTTTTCGATCAGGCGGAAATGCGCTTCGGTGGCGGCGCTGACAAAGCTGACGGCCAGGCCGCTGGCACCGGCGCGGCCAGTGCGGCCGATGCGGTGGGTGTAGTCGCTGGTCGAACGCGGCAGGTCGTAGTTCACCACCACCGGCAGTTGCGCGATATCCAGGCCGCGCGCTGCCACGTCTGTGGCCACCACCACGGTGAGGCGCTCGGCCTTGAAGTCGGCCAGCACCTGGGTGCGTTTGCCCTGGCTGAGCTCGCCGTGGAAAGGCTCGGCGTCGATGTCGACCTTGCGCAGCTTGTCGGCCACGATCTCGGCTGCGTGTTTGGTGGCCACGAACACCAGCACCCGGCTCCAGTGCTCGTGGACGATCAGCTGGCGCAGCAGCTGGGTGCGCCGGCCCGCGTCGACGGAAATCGCGCGCTGCACGATGTCGGGCCGGTCCTGGGGCGCGGGCAGGACATTGATGTGCAGCGGGTCCCGCAGCAGGGTGTGCGCCAGGGCCTGCACGGCGGGGGGGAAGGTGGCCGAGAAGAAGAGGTTCTGGCGCTTGCCGGGCAGCAGCGACCGGATGCGTTCCAGCTCCTCGGCGAAGCCCAGGTCCAGCAGGCGATCGGCTTCATCGAGCACCAGGGACCGCACGTCAGCCAGCGTGAGCGCGTTATGGGCTATCAGGTCCAGCAAACGGCCGGGGGTGGCCACCACGATGTCGGTGCCGCCGCGCAGGCCCATCATCTGCGGGTTGATGGACACGCCGCCGAACACCACGCTCACCTTGAGCGGCTGGCTCAGATGCTGCGCCAGGTTGCGGAACTCTTCGCCGACCTGGGCCGCCAGTTCGCGCGTGGGCACCAGCACCAGGGCGCGGGGGCGCCGGGGTTTTTCGGCCGCAGTCTGCGTCAATTGCTCCAGGAGCGCCAGCGCAAAGGCCAGGGTCTTGCCCGAACCGGTCTGCGCCGATCCCAGCACGTCGCGGCCTTGCAGCACGGCAGGAATGGCCTGGGCCTGGATGGGCGTGGGGCTGGTGTAGGTCCTGGCGCTGAGGGCGCGCAACAGGGCGGGCGACAAACCCAATGAGGAAAATGGCATGAACAGCTTCGGGGAAGGGGGCCCAGTTTAAGCCCTGGACCCTCTGCGCGGGCGGGGCGACGATAATCAAGCCCCCGCGAATCTACCAAGGCCCATCGTGCGCAAAACCTACCCGCTCATCATCGAGGGCAAAAATCCTGACCGCGTGCTCGACGCCGTCAAGCACGACATCCGCAAATACGTGAAACGGCAGCGACGCGTGGCCTTGCCCGCCGGCGTTGATTTCTGGGACTTCGACTGCAAGTTGGGCCTGAGCGCAGAAACCGCCGCCCCCATCCATTTCGGCAACCTCATCGAACAGATCGACGCCCTGGCCAAGGAGGGTGCCGCCGCCTTCTACGTGGAGCTGCTCGCGAAGAACGGCCACCGCAAGGCCCGGGTGGATGGTTCCGCCGATACGACCCAGGACTGACGTGCAGCACAGCATGAATCCGCCCCGCGCACGGAAGATAGGGCTGGCCCTGGGCGGTGGCTCGGCGCGCGGCTGGTCGCACATCGGTGTCATCCGGGTGCTGGAGCGCGCCGGCATCGTGCCCGACATCGTCTGCGGGACCTCCATCGGCGCGCTGGTCGGTGCGGTCTACGCGGCCGGCGAGCTGGACCGCTTTGAACCATGGGTCCGCAGCCTGAGCTGGAAGTCCGTGCTGGGCCTGATGGACTTCAAGATGGACGGCGGCCTGATCGAGGGCGGCAAACTGGCCGGTTTCTTCCGCAGCCATTATGAAGACCGTGGCATCGAAAGCCTGCACAAGACCTATGCCTGCGTGGCCACCGAGCTCTACACCGGACGCGAGATCTGGCTGCGCGAGGGGGCGGTGATCGACGCGGTGCGCGCCTCCATCGCCCTGCCGGGCCTGTTCAAGCCGGCCCAGTACGACGGCCGGCTGCTGGTGGACGGCAGCCTGGTCAACCCGGTGCCTGTGTCCCTGTGCCGCGCCCTGGGGGCAGACATCGTGATCGCCGTGGACCTGAACTGGGACATCATGCTGCACCACAGCCGCGTGGCCAGCCATGCGCGCGATGCCGAGGCCGAGGAAGCCCCGCAGGGCGGGGTGCTGCAGGCCATCCTCACCCGCTTGCGGCCGGCGAAGGGGGCCAATGGCCGCGACAACGGACCGCCCATGCCCTCCATGCTGGACGTGCTGACCACCAGCCTGAACATCATGCAGATGCGCATCACGCAAAGCCGCATGGCGGGTGAACCGGCGGACGTGGTGATCCGTCCGCGGCTCAACGACGTGGCGCCTATGGACTACCACCTTGCCGCCTCTACGATCGCCGAGGGGGAGCGCGCTGCCGAGTTCGTTTTGCCGCATTTGCGCGACGTTCTGGCCTGAACGGCTGACCAGACGGAGGAGTTTGCTGGGCGGCCGGGCGTCATGCCGGGATAATGAAAGCTTCGGGTATCCGTGATGACCAAGCACTTCAAAGACCTGAGTTTCAAGGCTCGCCTCCTGTTCATCATCCTGTCCCTGGTGGTGGCGGGGCTGTGGCTGCTGGCCGTGCGCGTGGCCAGCGTGATGCAGGTCGAGCTCGAACAGATGCTGGCGACCCAGATGTCCACCACGGTGGACTATGTCGCTGCGGATCTGGACAGCAAGGTCAAGTTACGGCAGGACATGCTGAAAGAAGTCGCGGCTGGCGTGAGTCCCACCATGCTGACCGATACGGAAAAACTTCAGGCGCACCTGCAGCAACAGAAAATTTCCAAAGCCATCTTTCCGACGGGCATTTTTCTGGTGAGCATGGACGGCGTGATCGTTGCCGAGCAACCCAGGCTTCCGACCAGGTTGGGCAGCATCGTCCGTGATCGACCCTATTTCAGGGAAAGCATGGCGACCGGCATGCCGGTAATCAGCGAGCCCCGGGTTGGTGCGGGGCCAGGCAACCCGGTCGTTGTGATCATGACCGTTCCATTGAAAGATGCCTCGGGCGATGTCAGGGGCTTTGTGGCTGGCGCCATGTACCCGGCAGATGCGATCCTGTTCGGACAACTCGAGGCGACCAAGCTGGGCAAGACCGGCTACTTCTTCGTGATGTCGCCACGGCACAAGCTCATCGTTTCGGCTACGGACCAGAAGCGGGTCATGCAACCCTTGCCGGCCAAGGGCTTGAACCCGCTGTTCGACCGGCGGGTCGAGGAGGGATACGAGGGGCCGGGTATTTCGACGACCTCCCTGGGCGTCGAGACCTTCACGGTCAGCCGCGGCATGAAGACCACGGACTGGTTCGTGATGGCAGGGGTCACGACGGCCGAAGCCTTCGCGCCCATTGCCACGCTCAAGCGTCAGGTCTATCTCGCCGCTCTGTTGCTGACCGTGGTCATGGTGCTGGTGTTGCGCCATGTCCTGGGGAGGCAGTGGGCGCCGATAGAGGCGGCGAGCCTGCGCATTCGGCGCATGAGCGATGGCATGGAGCCCTTTGCGCCGATTCCCGTGGAGCGCAAGGACGAAATCGGCACCCTCATTGATGACTTCAACCAGCTGATCGTCTGGCGCAAGGTGGCCGAACACCAGATGGAATACTTGGCCCACCACGACACGCTGACCGGCCTGCCGAACCGGGCCCTGGTGCAGGACCGGTTCGAGCAGGCCAGGGCCTACGCGGACCGTGCGGGCAGCAAGGTTGCGTTGCTCTTCCTGGACCTCGACAGTTTCAAGACCATCAACGATTCCCTCGGCCATACGGTGGGGGACATCATGCTCAAGCAGATTGCGATGGGGCTGACCGAGTGCGTGCGCGATACCGACACCATCAGCCGGCAGGGCGGGGACGAGTTCCTGATCGTGCTGCCGGACGTGCAGAACGCCGACGACACGGCGCCCGTGCTGGCCAAGCTGCTGGAGCGTCTGCGCCAGCCCATTGTGGTCGAGGGGCACGAACTCTCGACCTCGGTGTCGATCGGTATTGCCATCTATCCGGACGATGGCGCGGATTTCGCCACCTTGCTCAAGAAGTCGGATACCGCCATGTACCGGGCCAAGGACGCCGGGCGCAATACCTACCGCTACTTTGACGAGCAGATGAACGTGGAGGCGGTCGAGCACCTGGCGCTGCGCAACGACCTGCGCCGGGCCCTGGAGCGCGGCGAGTTCGTGCTGCATTACCAGCCGCAGATTTCCCTGGCGACCGGCCTGGTCGCGGGCACCGAAGCCCTGATCCGCTGGAACCATCCGGACCGCGGCCTGGTGCCGCCGGGGCGCTTCATCTCCGTGGCCGAAGAGAGCGGGCTCATCATCCCCATCAGTGAGTGGGTGATGGGCGAGGCCTGCCGCCAGGCCATGCGTTGGCGGCGGGCGGGCCTGCCCGACCTCCTGATGGCGGTGAACCTATCGGCCGTGCAATTCAGGCGCGGGGATGTCGAGCAGACGGTGGTGAACGCGCTCGAAGCCTCAGGGCTCAATCCGCAGCATCTGGAGCTCGAACTGACCGAGTCCATCCTGATCCATGAGTCGGAGAGCGTGCTGGCCACGGTGCAGCGGCTCAAGCAGCAGGGTGTCAGGTTCGCCATCGACGATTTCGGTACGGGCTATTCGAGCCTGTCCTACCTCAAGCGCTTCGCGATCGACAAGCTGAAGATAGACCAGTCCTTCATCCGCGACCTGGCGGTGGACCCTGATGACGCCGCCATCGTGCGCGCCATCATCCAGATGGCCCACAGCCTGGGGCTCAAGACCGTGGCAGAAGGCGTCGAAACCGCCGACATGCTGGCCCGCCTGCGCGTCTTCGGCTGCGACGAGGTCCAGGGTTACCACTTTGCCCGGCCCATGCCGGCCGTGCAGTTCGAGCAATACCTGCGGGACAAGCTGATGGGCGCCCTTTGAGCACCGCGCCCATGACCCTGCAGTACCTGGATTTCGACTACAGCGAAGATGCGCACGGCCACGGCAGCTTCGAGGCCATGGCCTCGGTGCCTGCAGCACGCCTGTCGGCCCTGCAGGCCGAGATGGCCCTGGTGCTGGATTGGGCATTTGCCGCCTTTGCGGGCCAGCGTGCGCCGCTGGAGGAGGGTGGAGAGTGGGATTGTCTGCTGGAGGGGCAGCAGGAGTGGAGCGTGCCGGACGTCCTCGCTTACGACGAGGTGGCACGACGTTTCAGCAGTCGACCGGGCCAGGCCGGGCCGATCCGGCATACGGTGACCTTGGTCCTCAGCGGGAGCGCGCAATTTTGCGCCGCATTTCGACAGAAGTTTGAACTCTGACGCCCTCATGAAAAAAGCCGCCCGAGGGCGGCTTTTTTTCCTCAGGCAGAACCCGCTCAAACCACCTTGGCGATGGCCTGGCAGACGTAATCGATGTTCTTGCTGTTGAGGGCGGCCACGCACATGCGGCCGGTGTCGGTACCGTAGATGCCGAACTCGCTGCGCAGGCGCACCATCTGGTCCTTGCTCAGGCCCGAGTAGCTGAACATGCCGATCTGGCTGGTGATGAAGCCCATGTCCTGCTTGACGCCGGCGGCCTTGAGGCCGTCGACCAGCTTCTGGCGCATGGCCTTGATGCGCACGCGCATCTCGCCCAGTTCCTTTTCCCACAGGGCGCGCAACTCGGGGTTGCCCAGCACGGCAGCCACCACGGCGCCGCCGTGGGTGGGCGGGTTGCTGTAGTTGGTGCGGATCACGATCTTGAGCTGGCTCAGCACGCGGTCGGCCTCTTCCTTGCTGGCGCACAGCACGGAGAGGGCGCCCACGCGCTCGCCGTACAGGCTGAAGCTCTTGGAGAAGCTGGTGGAAACGAAGAAGTCCAGGCCGGCGGCGACGAACTTGCCGATCACGGCCCCGTCTTCCTGGATGCCGTTGCCGAAGCCCTGGTAGGCCATGTCCAGGAAGGACACCAGGCCCTTGGCCTTGATCGCGGCGATGACCTGGTCCCACTGGGCGGCGGTGATGTCGTAACCGGTCGGGTTGTGGCAGCAGGCGTGCAGCAGCACGATGGTGCCGGCCGGGGCGGCCTGGATGTCGGCCAGCATGCCGGCGAAGTCCACGCCGCGCTTGGCGGCGTCGTAATAGCGGTAGCTCTCGACCGTGAAGCCGGCGCTGGTGAACAGGGCGCGGTGGTTTTCCCAGCTCGGGTCGGAGATCAGCACCTTGGCGCTGGGGTTGAGCTTCTTGAGGAAGTCGGCGCCGATCTTCAGGCCGCCGGTACCGCCGATGCCCTGCACGGTGGCGACCCGGCCGCTCTTGACGGGCTCGCTGTCGGCACCGAAGACCAGGCTCTTGACGGCGGCGTCATAAGCCACAATGCCGTCGATGGGCAGGTAACCACGGGCCGTGGGCTTGTCCATCATGGCTTTTTCGGCGGCCTGCACACATTGCAGCAGGGGCAGCTTGCCGTTGTCGTCGAAATACACGCCCACGCCGAGGTTGACCTTCTTGGGGTTGGTGTCGGCGTTGAACTGCTCGTTCAGACCCAGGATGGGGTCGCGCGGTGCCATTTCGACGGCGGAAAACATGGACATGTCGGTTCCTTGCAAGAGTAGTGAAGTTGGTGGATTCGTCCCACTCCGGTCAGGGGCTGCGCCCGGCACCGGAATGACGTATTCTTTCGGGTTAGCCCTAATTTTAACGGGCTCCGGAAACCGTCCACATCAGGCCGACATGCAAGACGTATCAGCAGCACCCGCCCCCGAGTCCGCCGACGCCGGCAGCCCCGCCGCCGAAGGCCGTTTTGTCAGCTACCCCGGCTCGCCCTTCGAGCTCTACCAGCCCTATCCGCCAGCCGGTGACCAGCCCGAGGCCATCAACCAGTTGGTGGAAGGGGTGGAAAACGGCGAGGTCTACCAGACCCTGCTGGGCGTGACGGGTTCGGGCAAGACCTACACCATGGCCAATGTGATCGCCCGCATGGGGCGCCCGGCCATCGTCTTCGCGCCCAACAAGACCCTGGCGGCCCAGCTCTACAGCGAGTTCCGCGAGTTCTTCCCCAAGAACGCGGTGGAGTATTTCGTCAGCTACTACGACTACTACCAGCCCGAGGCCTATGTGCCGCAGCGCGACCTGTTCATCGAGAAGGACAGCGCTATCAACGAGCACATCGAGCAGATGCGCCTGAGCTGCACCAAGAGCCTGCTGGAGCGGCGCGACGTGGTCATCGTGGCCACGGTCTCGGCCATCTACGGCATCGGCAAGCCCGAGGCCTACCACCAGATGGTGATGACCCTGCGTGCCGGCGACAAGATGGGCCAGCGCGACGTGATCGCCCAGCTGGTGCGCATGCAGTACCAGCGCAACGACATGGACTTCGGGCGCGGCAAGTTCCGCGTGCGCGGCGACACCATCGATGTGTTCCCGGCCGAGCACAGCGAGCTGGCCCTGCGCATCGAGCTCTTCGACGAGGAGATCGAGAGCCTGCAGCTCTTCGACCCGCTCACCGGCCGCATCCGCCAGAAGATCCCTCGTTTCACCGTCTATCCCAGCAGCCATTACGTGACCCCGCGCGAGCAGGTGCTGGCCGCTGTGGAGACCATCAAGGTGGAGCTGGCCGAACGCCTCAAGGAACTCGTGAGCATGGGCAAGCTGGTGGAAGCTCAGCGCCTGGAGCAGCGCACGCGCTTCGACCTGGAGATGCTGAGCGAGGTGGGTCACTGCAAGGGCATCGAGAACTACACGCGCCACCTCAGCGGTGCCGCGCCCGGCGAGCCGCCGCCCACACTGACCGACTACCTGCCCAAGGACGCGCTGATGTTCCTGGACGAGAGCCATGTGCTGATCGGCCAGTTCGGCGGCATGTACAACGGCGACCGGGCGCGCAAGACCACGCTGGTGGAGTATGGTTTTCGCCTGCCCAGCGCGCTGGATAATCGGCCGCTGAAGTTCGAGGAGTTCGAGACCAAGATGCGCCAGGCGGTCTTCGTCTCGGCCACCCCGGGCAACTGGGAGAACGAGCACACCGGAAACGTGGTGGAACAGCTGGTGCGCCCCACGGGCCTGGTAGACCCGGCGGTGGAGGTGCGCCCCGCCACGCACCAGGTGGACGATGTGCTGCAGGAGATCCGCATCCGGGTCGAGAAACACGAGCGTGTGCTCATCACCACCCTGACCAAACGCATGGCCGAGCAGCTGACCGACTACCTGACGGACAACGGTGTCAAGGTGCGTTACCTGCACAGCGACGTGGACACGGTGGAGCGGGTGGAGATCCTGCGCGACCTGCGCCTGGGTGCTTTCGATGTGCTGGTGGGCATCAACCTGCTGCGCGAGGGCCTGGACATCCCCGAGGTGTCCCTGGTGGCCATCCTGGACGCCGACAAGGAGGGTTTCCTGCGCTCGGAGCGCTCTCTGATCCAGACCATAGGCCGGGCGGCGCGAAATCTGAACGGCCGGGCCATCCTTTATGCGGACCGGATCACCGACTCCATGTCACGCGCCATCGGCGAAACCGAGCGCCGCCGGGCCAGGCAGGTGACGCACAACGAGGCGCACGGTATCACGCCGCGGGCCATCGTCAAGCAGGTGCGCGACCTGATCGATGGGGTCTACAGTGAGAAGGCCGGCCGCGAGGCCGAGCGCCTGGAGCAGGAGGCCATGGCCCGCGCCCAAGTTGAGGACATGAGCGAAAAGGACATCGCCCGCGAGATCAAGCGCCTGGAAAAGCTGATGCTGGAACACGCCCGCAACCTGGAGTTCGAGCAGGCCGCCCGCGTGCGCGACCAATTGGGCCTGCTCAAGGCCAGGGCTTTCGGCGCGGCCGTCCCGGACCACCCTGCCGGGGTGCCATCGGCCCGCTGATTGAGGGAAACTCCTGTGTTGACAGGCACTTACGCTGCAGTGCAGCTATCCCGAGCGCCGAACTGGGTTTTTTGGTAAACTTGAGCCAATTACTCGGAAAAGGAGCTTGCCATGCGCCTCACGACCAAAGGCCGCTTTGCGGTCACCGCCATGATTGATCTGGCCCTGCGCCAGAGCAATGGCCCTGTGACCCTGGCTGCCATCAGCCAGCGGCAGCAGATTTCCCTGTCTTATCTGGAGCAGCTCTTCGGCAAGCTGCGTCGCCACGAGCTGGTGGAATCCACCCGCGGCCCCGGTGGCGGTTACACCCTGGCCCGCAAGGCGGCCGACATCACTGTGGCCGACATCATCCTGTCGGTGGACGAGCCCATCGACGCCACCCAGTGCGGCGGCAAGGAAAACTGCCTGGGCGAGGGCGGCCGTTGCATGACCCACGAACTCTGGGCCTCGCTGAACACCCGCATGGTCGAATTCCTGGACTCGGTCACCCTGCAGAAGCTGGTCGACGACCAGTTGGCCAAGGGCATCACCATCGAGGACAAGCCCATGGTCAAGCGCGCCATCTCCAGCGCCCCGGTGGTCAAGCCGGTACGTGTGAACGCTCCCAATTCGGTGTTCGCGCTGGGTAACGCATTCTCCAAGTCCTGAGCGGACTGTTCTTTGTATCGATTCCTGTTTTCGTAGACCTGTATGGACATGACGCCTCACTTTCCCATCTACATGGATTACGGTGCCACCACGCCTTGCGACCCGCGTGTGGTGGACGCCATGATTCCCTGGTTGCGCGAGCACTTTGGCAACCCGGCTTCGCGCAGCCATGCCTGGGGCTGGGAAGCCGAGGAGGCCGTGGAAAAGGCGCGTGCCCAGGTGGCCGACCTGATTGGCGCCGACCCGCGCGAGATCGTCTGGACCTCAGGTGCTACCGAATCCATCAACCTGGCCCTCAAAGGCGCAGCCCAGTTCTACAAGGGCAAGGGCAAGCACCTGATCACGCTCAAGACCGAGCACAAGGCGGTGCTCGACACCATGCGCGAGCTGGAGCGCCAGGGCTACGAGGCGACCTATCTGGATGTACAGGAAGACGGCCTGGTGAACCTGGATGCGCTCAAGGCGGCCGTCCGACCCGACACCATCCTGATCAGCATCCTGTTTGTGAACAACGAGATCGGGGTGATCCAGGACATACCCGCCATCGGCGCGTTCTGCCGTGAGAAGGGCATCCTGCTGCATGTGGACGCCGCCCAGGCCACGGGCCGTGTCGAGATCGACATGGAGAAGCTGCCGATCGACCTGATGAGCATGACGGCCCACAAGACCTACGGTCCCAAGGGCATCGGCGCGCTGTATGTGCGTCGCAAGCCGCGCGTGCGCATCGAGGCGCAGATCCACGGCGGTGGCCATGAGCGCGGCATGCGCTCGGGCACGCTGCCCACGCATCAGATCGTCGGCATGGGCGAGGCCTTCCGCATCGCCAAGGCCGAGATGGCGCAGGACCTGGCCAAGGCCCGCAAGTTGCAGCAGCGCCTGCTGGCCGGCCTCAAGGACATCGAACAGGTGTTCGTGAACGGCAGCTTGGAAAAGCGCGTGCCGCAGAACCTGAACATGAGCTTCAACTACGTCGAAGGCGAGTCGCTGATCATGGGCATCAAGGGTCTGGCAGTATCCAGCGGTTCGGCCTGCACTTCGGCCAGCCTGGAGCCCAGCTATGTGCTGCGGGCCCTGGGGCGCAGCGACGAGCTCGCCCACAGCAGCCTGCGCATGACCATCGGCCGTTTCACGACCGAGGAAGAGATCGATTACGCCATCACGACCATCAAGCACAACGTGGCCAAGCTGCGTGAGCTCAGCCCCCTGTGGGAGATGTTCCAGGACGGCGTCGACATCAGCACGATTCAATGGGCCGCCCACTAAGGCCCCAGGAGCAAGACCATGGCATACAGTGAAAAAGTCGTAGACCACTACGAAAACCCCCGCAACGTCGGCTCCTTCGACAAGGGTGACGACACGGTAGGCACCGGCATGGTGGGCGCGCCCGCCTGCGGCGACGTGATGAAGCTGCAGATCAAGGTGAACCCGAGCACCGGTGTCATTGAAGACGCGCGCTTCAAGACCTACGGCTGCGGTTCGGCCATTGCTTCCAGTTCTCTCGTGACCGAGTGGGTCAAGGGCAAGACCCTGGACCAGGCTGCTGCACTCAAGAACAGCGAAATCGCCGAAGAGCTGGCCCTGCCGCCGGTCAAGATTCACTGCTCCATCCTGGCCGAAGACGCCATCAAGGCAGCTGTCGAGGACTACAAGAAGAAGCACCTGAACTGATGTGCTCACGCGCGGTGGTTGTTCAGCGTTGAGCGAGAACAGCCTCGCGCTGTGGTCCACGCTGAATTCTCAAGGCATCACGCAAAACGAATATGGCAGTTTCCCTGACCGAAGCCGCGGCCCGGCACGTAACCCGCTACCTCAGCAAGCGAGGCAAGGGTGTGGGCGTGCGTCTGGGCGTCAAGACCACGGGCTGTTCCGGCCTGGCCTACAAGCTCGAATACGTGGACGAGATCGCCACGGAAGACATCGTGTTTGAAGACCATGGCGTCAAGGTGCTGATCGATCCCAAGAGCCTGTCCTACATCGACGGCACCCAGCTCGACTATGTGCGCGAGGGGCTGAACGAAGGCTTCCGTTTTAACAACCCCAATGAGAGAGATCGTTGCGGTTGTGGTGAATCGTTCCGGGTGTGAATCTCCAGTCCGACGATTTCGAACTGTTCGGCCTGCCGCGGCAGTTCGCCCAGGATCGTGCCGCCATCGACACGCGCTGGAAGGACCTGCAGCGCGAAGCCCATCCGGACAAGTTTGCCGCGCAGGGCGCGGCGGCCCAGCGTGTGGCCATGCAATGGTCGGTGCGCATCAACGAGGCCTACCAGCGTCTGAAGGACCCACTGAGGCGCGCCGCCTATCTTTGCGAGCTGCACGGCGCGCCGGTCAACGCGGAAAACAACACGGCGATGCCGGCCGAGTTCCTGATGCAGCAGATGGAATGGCGAGAGGCGCTGGACGAAGCCCGGGACATAGCAGCCCTGGACGCCCTGAACGACGAAGTCAACCGCAGTCGCAGGGGTCTGCTGCAGCGCTGTGAGCAGTTGCTGGACCAGGCCCAGGACCACGCCAGCGCCGTGGCGCAGGTGAGGGCGCTGATGTTCATCGAGCGTTTTGCCCGCGACATCGAAGCCCGCTACGAGGCGATGGAAAGCCGGCTCGGGTGACAATCCCGGGTCCAGAAAAAGACAAAGATGGCACTGCTGCAGATTTCCGAACCCGGCCAGGCACCCGACCCGCACCAGCGGCGCATCGCGGTAGGCATCGACCTGGGCACCACCCATTCCCTTGTGGCTGCCGTGCGCAGCGGTGTGGCCGAGTGCCTGCCCGATGCCCAGGGCCGCGTGATCCTGCCTTCCGTGGTGCGTTACCTGCACCCCGATGGCAGGCAGATCGGCTACGAGGCATTGGCGCAACAGATCAACGACCCGGGCAACACCATCGCCTCGGTCAAGCGCCTGATGGGCCGAGGCCTGGGTGACATCGCCAACGCGGCCAAGCTGCCCTATGCCCTGGTCGATGCACCCGGCATGGTACGTGTGCGCACCATCGCCGGTGAGAAGACCCCGGTGGAGGTGAGCGCCGAGATCCTGGCCACGCTGCGCTACCGTGCCGAGGACACTTTCAACGACGACCTCTACGGTGCCGTCATCACGGTGCCGGCCTATTTCGACGATGCCCAGCGCCAGGCCACCAAGGACGCGGCCCAGCTGGCCGGCCTGAATGTGCTGCGCCTGATCAACGAGCCGACCGCCGCCGCCATTGCCTATGGCCTGGACAACGCCAGCGAAGGTGTCTATGCGGTCTATGACCTGGGTGGCGGCACCTTCGACATCTCCATCCTGCGTCTTTCCAGGGGGGTGTTCGAGGTCATCGCCACCGGCGGCGACTCGGCCCTGGGCGGTGACGATTACGACCGCGCGCTGGCCGAATGGATGCTGGCAGAGGCCGGCCTGAGTGCCGACACGCCTGAAGACCAGGCCCGGATCATGGCCGAGGCGCGCGAGGCCAAGGAGGCCCTGTCGGATGAGGAAATCGTTACGGCCGAGATCGAGCTTTCGAGTGGCGCACTGGACCTGTCGCTGAACCGTGACCAGTTCGAGGCCTGCACCGCCGCCTTGACCGCACGCACCATGACGGCCGTGCGCAAGGTGCTGCGCGACGCCAAGCTCCCTGTGGACGAGGTACAGGGCGTGGTCATGGTGGGGGGCTCCACGCGCATGCCGGTGATCCGCCGCACAGTGGGTGAGTTCTTTGGCCGTGAACCTTTGATCAATCTGAATCCGGACGAGGTGGTGGCCCTGGGCGCCGCCATCCAGGCCAACCAGCTCGCTGGCAACAACCCGGGTGGCGATCTGCTGCTGCTGGACGTGATCCCGCTATCCCTGGGCATTGAGACCATGGGTGGCCTGGTGGAGCGCATCGTGCCGCGCAACCAGACCATCCCGACCGCCATGGCGCAGGATTTCACCACCTACAAGGACGGCCAGACCGCCCTGGCCCTGCACGTGGTGCAAGGCGAACGTGATCTGGTGGCCGACTGTCGTAGCCTGGCGCGTTTTGAGCTGCGCGGCATCCCGCCCATGGCGGCCGGCGCCGCGCGCATCCGCGTAACCTTCACGATCGACGCCGACGGTCTGTTGCAGGTGGGGGCGCGCGAGCAGGTCAGCGGCGTGGAAGCCAGCATCACGGTCAAGCCCTCCTACGGCCTGGGTGACGATCAGATTGCCAGGATGTTGCAGGAGAGTTTCAGTACCGCGCAGGAGGACATGCGGGCCCGTGCCCTGGTGGAAGCCCGCGTGGAGGCCGATCGCATGCTCATGGCCACGCGCACGGCGCTGGCGGCCGATGGCGACCTGCTGTCCAGCGATGAGCGCAACACCATCGATGGCCTGATGGCTGCGCTGGAGAACATACGCACGCAAGACGTGGCCGCGGTCATCGATGCCGCCACCGAGGCCCTGGCCAAGGGCACGGAAGCATTTGCCGCGATGCGCATGAACCGTGGCATCCAGCAGGCCCTGGCTGGCAAGAACATCGAGGCCGTCTGAGCCCTTACGGAAAGAAGCAGCATGCCCGTCATCAAGATACTCCCCCATCCCGAGTACTGCCCGCAGGGCGCCGAGATCAAGGTGCCGGCCGGCACCTCGATCTGCGAGGCCATGCTGGACAACCACATCAACATCGAGCACGCCTGCGACATGAGCTGCGCGTGCACGACCTGTCACGTGATTGTTCGCAAGGGATATGACTCGCTCAACGAGCCCGACGAGAACGAGGAAGACCTGCTGGACCGTGCCTGGGGCCTGGAGCCCCAGTCTCGCCTGAGCTGCCAGGCCATCCTGGCGCAGCAGGACGTGGAAGTCGAGATACCCAAGTACTCGATCAACCACGCCAAGGAAAACCACTGAGAGTGAAGACCCATCGACAGCCCATCAGCGGGCTGTTTCGGTTGCGGGCCCGCTATGATCTGACCCATGCGCCAGATCGTCCTAGACACTGAAACCACCGGTCTCTCCGCTGAAGGCGGCGACCGCATCATCGAAATCGGCTGTGTGGAGCTGCTCAATCGCAAGCTCACCGGCAACAACCTGCATTTCTACCTGAACCCCGGGCGCGACAGCCACGAGGATGCGCTGCGCGTGCACGGCATCAGCAACGAGTTCCTGCGCGACAAACCCAGGTTCGCCGAAGTGCACGAGGAAATCCTGGCCTATCTGCAGGGCGCCGAGATCATCATCCACAACGCGGCTTTTGACGTGGGCTTCCTGAACAAGGAGCTGGAACTGGTCGGCAAGCCGCGCTTTGCCCAGTTCGTCGCCAGCGTGACCGACACCCTGGCCATGGCCAAGGAGATGTTTCCGGGCAAGCGCAACTCGCTGGATGCGCTGTGCGATCGCCTGGGCGTGGACAACTCGGGCCGTACCCTGCACGGCGCCTTGCTGGATGCCGAGTTGCTGGCCGATGTCTACATCAATCTCACCCGCGGCCAGGATGCCCTGCTGATCGACGTGTCCGAGGCGGCCGGCAGTGCCGGCAGCTTCGAGCGTGTCGATCTGAGCCGCTTTGAACTGCCCGTTCTGAGCGCGTCCGAGCAGGAACTGGCCGCGCACGAAGACGTGCTGAGCCAGCTCGACAAAGCCAGCGGCGGCAAGACGGTCTGGCGGGCCCTGGCCTGAGGCGGGCGCCGCGCCTTGTGGCATAATGCTGGTTTTCCTGAAAACACAAGCGCTTTCAGCACAAATTCAGGGCGATTAGCTCAGCGGTAGAGCACTGCATTCACACTGCAGGGGTCACATGTTCGATCCATGTATCGCCCACCAGACCAGCAAAGGGCCACGACGCAAGTCGTGGCCCCTTTGCTTTGCCGGCTTTACCTTGCTTTACGGCCTTCGGCAAGCACTAGACTCATGAGTCTAGTATGATGGCGTTCCTGCGAGGCTTGATATGTGTCAAGTCCGGCCTTCACCCCATTTCACCACAGCACCATGACGGCGGACACCCGCGCGCGCATCCTGGAAGCGGCTCTGGATACCTTTTGCGAAAAGGGGTACGGCGCGAGCATGGACGACATTTCCCGTCGTGCCGGCGTGGTCAAGCAGACGCTCTACCACCACTGCGGCAGCAAGGACAGCCTGTTTCGCGAAGCGTTGACGGGCCTGGTCAATGTGCTGCTGATCGATCTGGTTGCGCGCTCGGGCTCGGTGCGCGAGGATCTGCTGCGTTTTGCAGAGTCTTTCCAGTCCCAGGCCATGAGCGAGCAGGGCCTCGCCCTGTACCGCATGCTGGTGGCGGAATCACCGCGTTTCCCGGAACTGGCCCGTGCCGTCTATGAGTCCTGGCAACTGGCCGGGGTCGAGCTGGCGCGCTTGTTGCATGAAGCCATGCAACGCGGCGAGCTGCGCGAGGAAGACCCGGGCCTGGCGGCCGACATGCTGATCAGCCTGCTGACCGGTACCCAGCGGGATCTGCACTTGTTTGGCATGGCGTCGACCTGTCCCCAGCAGCCGGGCCGGATCAACGACACCATTGATTGTTTTTTACGGGCGTACGCACCCCCCGCGGGCGTCCGGGCGCATTGAAGGAAAAACCAATGAAATCATTTGCTTACCGTTCCGTCCTCGCCGCAGCGGCGCTGGCAGCCCTGCTCAGCGCCTGCGGCAAGTCCGATGCGCCCAAGCCGGCCGCCGCCGGCCCGGGAGCCGCCCCGCCACCCTCGGAAGTGTCCGTGGTGATCGCACGCCAGGGCGAGGCCCTGCTGACCAAGGACCTGCCGGGCCGCCTGCAGGCCTGGCGCACGGCCCAGGTGCGCGCACGGGTGGAAGGCATAGTCGAGAAGCGCCTGTTCGTCGAAGGCTCGGACGTGAAGGCCGGGGCGGCCCTTTACCGGATCGATCCCCGGACCTACCGCACCAGCTACGAGGCTGCGAAGGCGGATGCCGCCGCCGCCAAGGCCGTGGTGAACCGCTACCGTCCGCTGGTCGAGATCAAGGCGGTAAGCCAGCAGGAGCTCGATACCGCCGAGGCGCGGCTGCGCCAGACCGAGGCTGCGCTGTCGCGGGCCGAACTGGATCTGGAGAACACCACCGTGCCGGCACCCATCTCGGGCCGCATCGGACGCACGCAGGTGACCGAAGGCGCGCTGGTCGGTCGCGGCGAGGCCACGCAACTGGCCACCATTGAACAGATCGATCCGATCTATGTGAACTTCACCCAGAGCAGCGCCGAACTGCTGGCCTTGCGTGAAGCCATCAAGAGCGGACGCTGGAAGAGCGCCACCAAGGCGCGCATGGAGCTCGTGCTGGAGGACGACAGCGTCTATCCGCTGACGGGCAAGCTGTTGTTCTCGGACCTGGCGGTGGATCCGAATACGGGCGCCGTCTCGCTGCGCGCCGAGTTCCCGAACCCGAAGAAGGAACTGCTGCCAGGCATGTTCGTGCGCGTGCGTTATGCCCAGGCCAAGGCCGACAAGCTGATCACGCTGCCGCAGCGGGCCGTGCAGCTGTCGCCGGCTGGCGCTTCTGTGCTGATCGTGGGCGAGGACGGCAAGGTTGCGCCGCGTCCCGTCAAGCTGGGTGGCATGAGTGGCAGCACCTGGACCGTCCTCAGCGGCCTCAACGGCGGCGAGCAGGTCATCGTCGAGGGCCAGATGAAGGCGTATCCGGGCAGTACGGTCAAACCCGTGCCCTGGGCACCGGCTGGGGCCGCCACCGCACCGGCCAAACAAGGGAAGTAAGACACCATGGCAAAATTTTTCGTAGACCGTCCGGTCTTCGCCTGGGTGATTGCCCTGGTCATCTTGCTGGCCGGGGCCTTGGCCTTGCGTCAGCTGCCCGTGGCCCAGTACCCCGAAGTCGCGCCACCCGCGCTGGCCGTCAATGTGACCTACCCCGGGGCTTCGGCCAAGGTGGTCGAGGACACCGTGGTGGCTCTGATCGAGCAGGAGATGAACGGCATCGAGAACCTGCTCTACATGGATTCGACCTCGGAGCAGAGCACGGGCACCATCAACCTGACCTTCAAGACAGGGACCAACGTCGAGATCGCCTCGGTCGAGACGCAGAACCGCATCAAGCGTGTGGAAGCCCGCTTGCCCGACGAGGTCAAGCGCCTGGGCGTGACCGTGACCAAGACGCGGCGCAACTACCTGATGTTCATCACGCTGTTTTCGCCGGACAAGAGCCTCAAGGGCGTGGACCTCGCGAGTTATGTCGCGGCCAGCGTGATCGACGAGCTGCGGCGCGTGCCCGGCGTGGGCGAGGCCCAGCTGTTCGGTTCCGAGTACGCCATGCGCCTGTGGGTCGACCCCGACAAGCTCGCGGCTTACCGTCTCACTCCGACCGAGGTCATAAGCGCTGTGCGTGCGCAGAACGTGCTGCTGGCCGTGGGTGAGGTGAACCAGCCGCCGGCACCCAAGGGCATGGAGTATGCCGCCACCGTGATCACGCGTGGCCGTCTGACCACGACCGAGGAGTTCGGCAATGTGGTGGTACGTGCGCAGACCGACGGCTCGCTGGTGCGCGTGCGCGATGTGGCACGGGTGGAACTGGGCGCGCAGGACTATTCCATTTTCGCGCGCCTGGACAGCCAGCCCACCGCGGCGGTGGGCGTCAAGGTCTCGCCGGGCGCCAATGCCATGGATACGGCCAAGGCCGTGCGTGCACGCATGAAGGAACTCGAGCGCTACTTCCCCAAGGGCATCGCCTGGGACGTGCCTTACGACACCACGCCCTTCATCGAGATCTCGATCAGTGAAGTGATCAAGACTCTATTTGAAGCCGTGTTTCTGGTCTTTGTGGTGATGTACCTCTTCCTTGAGAACTTCCGCGCCACGCTGATCCCGACCATCGTGGTGCCGATCTCGCTGATCGGCGCGGCGCTGGGCCTGTACGTGCTGGGTTATTCGATCAACGTGCTGACCCTGTTCGCCATGGTGCTGGCCATCGGCATCGTGGTGGACGATGCCATCGTGGTGGTGGAAAACGTCGAGCGCATCATGAGCGAGGAACATCTCTCGCCACGGGACGCCACCGCCAAGGCCATGGACCAGATCGTGGGCGCCATCATCGGCATCACTGTGGTGTTGTCGGCGGTGTTCATTCCCATGGCCTTCTTCTCGGGTTCGGTGGGGGCGATCTACCGCCAGTTCGCCGTGACCCTGGTGCTGACCATGCTGTTCTCGGCCCTGATGGCCCTGACGCTGACGCCGGCCCTGTGCGCCACCCTGCTCAAGCCGCACAAACCGGGTGAGGCGGGCGTGCTGCCCACCACGGGTTTCTTTGGCTGGTTCAACCGCAGTTTCGCGTCCGCCACGCGCGGCTACATCAGAAGCGTGACGCGCCTGCTCGGCCGACCGGGTCGCTGGCTCATCGTCTACGGTGCCATCCTGGCGGCGACGGTCTGGATGTTCGCCAAGCTGCCGGGCAGCTTCCTCCCTGAGGAAGATCAGGGTTATTTCATCAGCATGGTGATGCTGCCGCCGGGCGCGACCCAGGAGCGCACGGTCGAGGTGATCCAGCAGGCAGAACAGTTCTTCCTGGCACAGCCCGAAGTGGAACACACTGTGGGCGTGGTCGGTTTCTCCTTCTTCGGCCGCGGCCAGAATGCGGGCCTGATCTTCACGCGCCTGAAGAACTGGGACGAACGCAAGGCCAAGGAAAGCAGCGCCACTGCCGTGGTCCAGCGTGCCAACATGATGCTCTTCGGCATCAAGCAGGCCTTCATCTTCAGCGTCAATCCGCCGCCCATCCCCGAGCTGGCGGCGGTCGGTGGTTTCGACTTCCGCCTGCAGGATCGCGGTGGCCTGGGCCGCGAGCAACTGGCCGCTGCCCAGGCCATGGCCGTGCAGGTGGCCGGCGCCAACAAGGCCCTGGCCGGGGTGCGCATGGAGGGCATGCCGCCCGGTCCGCAGCTCCTGTTGCAGATCGACCGCGAGAAGGCGCAGGCCCTGGGTGTCGACATCGGCACGCTCAACGACACCTTGCAGACCCTGTTCGGCGTGTCCTATATCAACGACTTCGAGCGCCAGGGGCGTATCCTGCGCGTGCAGATGCAGGCTGATCCCTCTGTGCGCACCAGCCCGGAAGCCATGCTGCGCGTGCAGGTACGCAACCGTAGCGGCGGCATGGTCTCCCTGTCCGAGGTGATCAAGCCGCTGTGGATGGTGGGTGCCCCCCGACTGGACCGCTACAACGGCGTGCCCTCGGTCAAGCTTTCGGGCAATCCGGCGCCGGGCCACAGCACGGGTGAGGCCATGCAGGCCATGGGCGACGTGGCAAGCCAGATGCCCAACGGCATAGGCTATTCCTGGTCCGGCACGTCCTTCGAGGAAAGTCTGTCGGGCTCGCAGGCGCCGCTGCTGTTCGCGGTCTCGCTGATCGTGGTCTTCCTCTGCCTGGCCGCACTCTACGAGAGCTGGACGATTCCGTTCTCGGTCATGCTGGTGGTGCCGCTGGGCATCTTCGGCGCGCTGCTGGCGGTTTATATGCGCGGCCTGCCCAATGACGTCTACTTCAAGGTCGGCCTGATCGCGACGATCGGCCTGTCCTCGAAGAACGCCATTCTGATCATCGAGTTCGCGCGTACCTTGCAGGACCAGGGCATGGCGCTCAAGGAGGCCATCCTGGAAGCCTGCCGCCTGCGTCTGCGTCCCATCCTGATGACCTCGATCGCTTTTATCGTGGGCGTGCTGCCGCTGGCGATCTCCACTGGCGCCGGTGCACAAAGCCGACACGCCATCGGTACCGGCGTGATGGGCGGCATGATCGCAGCTACTGTGCTGGCCATCTTCCTGGTGCCAGTGTTCTATCTGGTTGTGAGCCGCCTGTTCCCGGGCCACAGCCGTCAGCGCGGTGCGTCCGCAGGCGAGGAGGGCCACCATGGCGCCTAAATATTTCCGTGCCACGGCTGCGGCCCTGGCCACGCTGCTGGTCCTGGCCGGCTGTTCCTTCGCGCCCACGTACGAGCGTCCCGCCCTCGCAGTGCCGGATGCCTGGCCCGACGACGTCAAGGCGGCTGCGCAGCCGAGCAAACCGGTGGACTGGGCCAGCTTCTTCCCGGACGAGCGCCTGCGTGCCCTGATCAAGCTCGCGCTGGAGCACAACCGCGACCTGCGCATCGCCACGGCCCGCGTGGCCGAGGCCCAGGCTCTCTACGGCATCCAGCGGGCCGACCGGCTGCCCACCGTGAATGTGGGGGCCTCGCTGGCGCGCAGCCGCACGCCGGCCGATCTGTCCAGCACGGGTGCGGCGGTGATCGGCCAGCGGGCCGATGTCAACGTCGGCCTGTCGTCCTTCGAACTCGACTTCTGGGGGCGCGTGGCCAGTCTCAGCGAGGCCGCCAAGGCCTCCTACCTGGCTACCGAGCAGGCCGAGCGTGCCTTCCGTCTCTCGCTGGTGTCCAGCGTGGCCGATGCCTACCTCGCTCTGAACGAGGCGCAGGAGCGTCTGGTGCTGGCCCAGTCCGCGCTGGAAACCCGAGCCCAGACCCGCGGGCTGGTGGATCGCCGGCGCCAGGCGGGACTGGCCGGCGACCTGGACTACCTGCAAGCCGATGCAGCCTTCGAGGGTGCACGCGCCGAAGTGGCGGCCTTGTTGCGTCAGCAGTCGGCAGCGCGCAACTACCTGCGCGCCCTGGTCGGGACCGAGCCCAAGGATCTGCCCGCAGGCAAGACGCTGGCTGAGCAGGCCATCTCACTGGAGCAGCAGGCCGATGTGCCTTCGCAGGTGCTGGTGCGCCGCCCTGATGTGCTGGCGGCCGAGCAGCGTCTGCTGGCAGCCAATGCGAACATCGGTGCGGCGCGCGCGGCATTCTTCCCGCGCATCGCGCTGACCGCTTCGGCCGGCACGGCCAGCCGTGAGATCGACGGCCTGTTCAAGAGCGGATCCGATGCCTGGAGCTTCACACCCAGCATCAGCCTGCCCATCTTCGACTACGGCCGCAACAGTTCCAACCTGGACCTGGCCACCGTGCGCAAGAACATCGCGATTGCGGACTACGAACGCACCGTGCAGCAGGCCTTCCGCGAAGTGGCCGACCTGCTCGTCTCGCGCGACCAGCTGGCCGAACAGCTCAAGGCCGTGGAGGCGCAGGAACGTTCGCAGAAGCGCGCGGCCGATATTGCCGAGGCGCGTTACCGCCAGGGCGTGGGCAGCTTCCTCGAGGTGCTGGATGCGCAGCGCCAGCTCTTCACGGTGCAGCAGAGCCTGATCCAGGTGCGTCGCGCCATGTGGTCGGCCGCTGCCCAGCTCTACAAGGCCCTGGGCGGCGAAGAGAGCTGATCCAGCCTCGCTTATGCTCGCAGCCTGGTTACTCTGAGGAGCTGAGCTGTGGAGCAGGTGGACGCGGTGGTCGTGGGGGCGGGCGTGGTGGGCCTGGCGGTGGCGCGCGCCCTGGCCCTGTCCGGGCGTGAGGTGCTGGTGCTGGAGGCGGCGGACGCCATCGGCACCCAGACCAGCTCGCGCAACAGCGAGGTGATCCACGCCGGCATCTACTACCCGCAGGGTTCACTCAAGGCCAGGCTTTGTGTGCAGGGCAGGGAGATGCTCTACGACTACTGTGCCGAGCGTGGCATCGGGCACCGGCGTTGCGGCAAGCTCATCGTGGCGACGTCGCAAGCACAGGTGGCCGAGTTGCAGGCCATCATCGCCAAGGCTGCAGCCAATGGTGTTCATGATCTGGTGCTGCTGACGCGCGAGCAGGCACGGGCCATGGAACCCATGCTTGAATGCGTGGCGGCCGTGCATTCCCCCAGCACCGGCATCGTGGACAGCCATGGCCTGATGCTGGCCTTGCAGGGTGACCTGGAAAACGCCGGCGGCCTGTTGGCCTTCAACTCACCCTTGGCGCACGCGGGCGTGACATCGCAGGGCTTGGCGCTGACCGCCCAGGATGGCACCCGATTGCTCGCCCGCTCGGTGGTCAATGCGTCCGGGGTGCATGCGCCGACGCTGGCACGCCGTTTCGACGGCCTGGACCCGGCGCACATCCCCGGCGAGTACTACGCCAAGGGCAACTACTTCACGCTCAGCGGCCGCTCGCCCTTTGCACGCCTGATCTATCCTGTGCCCGAAGCGGCTGGGCTGGGCGTGCACCTGACGATAGACCTCGGCGGTCAGGCCAAGTTTGGTCCCGACGTGCAGTGGGTGAACTCGCCCGATGAACTGGTGGTGGACCCGGCGCGTGGTGACGCCTTCTACGCCGAGGTCCGCAAATACTGGCCTGGCCTGCCCGACGGGGCCTTGCTGCCGGGTTACGCCGGCATACGGCCCAAGATCAGCGGCCCGGGCGAGCCAGCGCGTGACTTCCTGATCCAGGGCCCGGCCGGTCACGGAGTGCCGGGCCTGGTCAACCTATTTGGCATCGAATCGCCGGGGCTGACCAGCAGCCTGGCCATCGCCGCCCGGGTGGCTGAACTCGTCTGAACCTGAAGCTGTTCAGTCGATGCTGACCCCGGCATCCTTGACGATCTTGCCCCACTTGACGGTCTCTTCCTGCATGAGCCTGGTCAGGCCTTCGGGGGTGGACAGGCTGACCTGCACGCCCGCCTCGAACAGGGCTTTCTGTGTGTCAGGCAGGGCCATGAGCTTGGCGATCTCGCTGTTGAGGCGCTGCACGACCTCCTTGGGCATGCCGGCCGGTCCGAGCAGGGCCAGCCAGTTGCTGGCGTCGTAACCGGCCACGCCGGCTTCCTGCATGGTGGGCACGTCGGGCAGTTGGGGTGCCCGGCTGGCCGTGGTCACGGCGAGGGCCTTGAGCTTTCCGCTGGCCAGATGGGGCAGGGCGTTGGTGACGCCGGCAAAGCTGCTCTCCACCACGCCGCCGATCAGGTCGGTCATGGCCAGGTTGCTGCCCCGGTAGGGGATGTGCTGCAGCTTGGCATCGGTCATGGAGATGAACAGGCCGCCCATGAGGTGCTGCGTGCTGCCGTTGCCCGATGAGGCGTAACGCAGGGTATCGGGCTTGGCCTTGGCCAGTGCGACGAACTCCTTCACGTTGCTGGCCTTCACGTTGCTGGTGTTGACCACCAGCACATAGGCGGAATCCACCAGCTTGCTGATGGGGGTGAAACTCTTGATGTGGTCGTAGGGGATGCTCTTGTAGATCGAGGGGCTGATGGTGTGGGTCGAGGAGATCATCACCAGGGTGTAGCCATCGGGCGCTGCCTTGGCGACCAGATCGGCACCGATGGTGGAGCCGGCGCCGGGCTTGTTCTCGATCACGAAGGAGCCGCCCATGGCCGCGCCGAGTTTCTGGCCCAGGATGCGTGCGACGACGTCAGTGAAGCCACCGGGACCGAAGGGCACGACGATTTTCACGGGACGGTTCGGATAACCCTGTGCGGCGGCGCTGCCGGCGGCCAGCACGAGCAGCGAACCCAGGAAAAGACGACGGATGGACAAACGTGTGGACATGATGATTACCCCTTGTAGTCAGGTGCGGGCATGGCAAAGAAGCCATGCAGGATGGCGTAGACCATTAGATAGTTCTTCTGCTGAAAACTCGCATGGGAGATACCCTGCATGATGCTGAACTGCTTGTTGGTGCAGGGCAGCAACTGGTAGAACTTGAGCAGATCATCCAAGCTGGCGATGCCGTCGAACTCCCCGCGCAGGATCAGCGTCGGCGCCTGGATCTGGCGGGGGTCAACCACGGGCAGTTTCGAACACATGTCGACATAGGTGCCGGTGGGCATGGTGCTGTCCAGTGTGAGGATGGCATCGGCGAAGGCGTCCTTGGTCGCTTCATCGGCGCAAGCCGGGTGGTCGCGGTTGAAGATGCTGTGCACGAAGGCACGGTCGATCGGTCGACTGTTCTTGGCGATGAATTCCGGCAGCTTCTTCCTGCGCTCGGCCAGGGTAGGGCTGCCCTCGCCGGTCCAGACGAAGGCGTCCAGGGCCAGACGGGCGATGCGTTCGGGGTGGCGCTGGGCAAACAGCGCAGCCTTGAGTGCACCGGAAGAGATGCCGTAGACCATCAGCTTGCCGGCACCGGTCTGCTTCAGGATGTACTCGCTGCCGGCCGCCAGGTCATCGGCACCATTGCTGATGTCGAAATTGATGGGGCGGTGCTTGTCGGAACGGCCGTAGCCTTCGTTGTCCATGCACCAGGTGTCGAAGCCGCGTTCGGCGAACCAGTCCATGACCGAGGAATGCGGCCGGCCCGGCACCGACAGATCGAAGGTCGGCTGCGAGGCCATGGACGAGCCATGCACGAAGAGAATGGTGCCCGCATAGGGCACCTGGGCGTTGGCCTTTTTCTGCCAGAGAAAGAGCTTGATCTCGCCCTTGCGGGTCCAGTGTTCTATGCCACCGGTCCATTGCACATGTGCCACGGTCTTGTGTCCTCGGGTGTGATCTGCCGCTCAGGCGGGCCGGCGCAGGAAGGCCTCGAGCGCGTAATGGAATTTGTAGCGTTGCACGCCCATCATGGGGTTGTGGGCGATGCCCGAGAGCACGACAAACTCCTTGTCCTTCGTGGGCAGGCGGGCGAAGAAGTCCAGCAGGTCCGGGTCGGCCGCGATGCCGTCGTATTCGCCGCGGATGATCAGGGTCGGGCAGGGGATGGCTTCGGGCGTCGCCACGGGCAGGTTGGCGCACATGTCGACATAGGTGCCGGTGGGTACTTCGCTGACCAGGGGCAGTTCCGCGGCGGCGATGGCCTTGGGAACGATGTCCTCACTGCTGCCGGGCTTGTCGCGGTTGAACATGCCCTCATAAAAGGCCAGGTCCACCTTGCGGCGCGGGCTGGCCGAGTATTCGGGCAACTTCTTGCGACGCTGCTCCAGCGTGGGGGAACCGGCTCCGGTGTAGACCAGCGCGGAGAGACCGAGTCGCTCGACAGTGTCAGGGTGCGCGGCCGTGTACAGACAGGCGCGCAGGGCGCCGGAGGACGAGCCGAACAGATTGATCTTCTTCGCGCCGGTCTTTTGCAGCACCAGGGGAATCGCGGCAGCCAGGTCCTTGGCGCCGGTCTGGATGTCACTGTTGCCGCGGCCTGACCAGCCCGAGCGCCCATAACCCTCATGGTCCATGGTCCAGACGTCATAACCGCGCTCGGCAAAATAATCCATCACCGAGTAGTCCTTGCCGCCGGGCACCTGCAGGTCATAGGTGTTGCGTCCCGAGACGGTGGATCCGTGCACCAGCATCAGCACCGGCCGTGGCGCCTCACCCGCCACAGGCGCCTGGGCCCGCTTGCGGTACACATGCAGTTGAACGCCCTCGCGGGTCACAGAATATTCTTCGCTCCAGATCACGATGTCAGTCTTTCAAGGATGGGCCGGACGGTCATGCAAGGGCGCAAATACAGCGTACAAGCTCCGGCCGAATATACTTTTAAGCCTAGGCTTAGGAAACGGGTTTCTGTGAATTCATTGTTTACATGGGGAGCGCGATGCGCGACCTGAATGCCCTGGCCACCTTTGTGGCGGTGGTGGATGCCAAGAGCTTCACTGTGGCCGCCGATCGCTGCGGGATCTCCAAGGCCCTGGCGAGCCGCCATATCCAGGAGCTCGAAGAGTCGCTGGGCGTCAAGTTGCTCAACCGCAGCACCCGCAAGCTGGGCCTGACCCTGGCCGGCGAGCGCTTCTACGAGCGCTGTGCGCGCATCGTGGCCGATGCCGGCGACGCCGTGCGCGACGTCGAGGAACTGTCACGTGGCTCCCACGGCCTGATCCGCATCAGCACGGCCATCACCTTCGGGCGCCTGCATCTGCTGCCGGCCGTGAGCGAATTTCTCCTACACAACCCCTCGATCCAGATTGATGTCACGCTCTCGGAGCGTTTCGCCGACCTGATCTCGGGCAGCGCCGATCTGGTGGTGCGGCTGGCCGAAGAGCCGCGCCTGAGCAATCTGGTCGCGCGACGGCTGGCACCGTGCCGCTGGGTCGTGGTGGCTGCGCCGGCCTATCTGGCTGCCCATGCAAGCCCGCGCACCCCGCGCGATCTGCTGAACTGCAACTGCCTGGTCTACGACAAGCCCAAGGGCAATGAATGGCGCTTTCGCGGGCGCGAAGGCGAACTGAGCGTCAATGTGTCGGGCAATCTGCGCGCGAATGTGGCCGAGGGTATCCTCGATGCGGCCGTGGCGGGCGTGGGCATTGCCGTCCTGCCGTCTTTCGCGGCCAGCGAGCATATCGTGGCCGGACGCCTGGTCCAGCTGTTTCCGGAGTACACGCTGCAGGAGAGCACGCTGTATGCCGTGTTCCTGCCGGATCGCCGGCTGCCGGAGCGCATCCGCAAT
>JBEIPS010000072.1:0-10740 GCA_040376915.1 Hylemonella sp. | reverse complement strand
GGCCGGACACCAGTCGCTGGTGCTGATGCAAAGCCCGGCGGAAAAAGGCCAGAAGGTGCTGATGCTGGGCGACGATTTCTGGCTGCTGATGCCCGGCAGCCAGCGCCCCTTGCGCATCACGCCCATGCAGAAGCTGCTGGGTGATGCGTCCACCGGGGACGTGGCCACCCTGAGCTGGGCCGACGATTACAGCGCCACGCTGGTCGGCGAGGAGCGCTGCGCCGAGGACGGCGCCGCGGCCACGCCATCGGCCTGTCTGCACCTGAGCCTGAACGCCAGGCGCAAGGGGGTGACCTACCAGCGCATCGAGCTGTGGATAGGCAAGGTTCACCACGAGCCCGTGCGGGCGGATCTGTACGTGCAGTCGGACAAGCAGGCCAAGCAGGCCCGCTTTGTGATGGACAAGCCCGGCGCGCCGACGATGGTGACCGAGATGGTGCTGCTCGACCGCCTGAGCAACCACAAGCAGACCCGCGTGCGTTACCTCGGCCGCAAGGAGCGCACGGTGCCCCAGACCTGGCTCAACCCCATGTTTCTGGCCAAGAACCCGGCACTGGAGTGAACCATGCGTGGCTTCTGGTTCAGTGCGCTGGCGCTGGCGCTCCATGCGTCGTGTCTGGCGCAAACCGATGTGGGCGGCCAGGTGCGGCTGCAGTGGATCGGGCCGCAGGCGTCCACGTCCGGGCCGCTGGCGCAGGCCGAGGCCCTGCAAAGCGGCACGGCGGCCCCGCCCGCCAGCGGCGCCGCGCTGGAGACCGAGCTGCGCGCCAGCGGCCGTGGCTTGACGGGGATCGTGACCCTGCAACAGCAACGCCAGGAGCACAGCGAATTTGAGAGCCGGGCCTGGGTGAACGAGTTGTACGCGTCGCACGACGGCGGCGCCTGGCAGTTCAGCGCGGGCAAGAAGATCGTGGCCTGGGACGTGGGCTACGGCTTTCGCCCCAACGACATGGTGCAGCAGGAGGAGCGCCGACCGCTGATCAGCCGGACGCTGGAGGGCCGGCCGCTGCTGATGGCCGAGCATTTCAGTGCCGACACGGCGTGGTCCTGGGTCTGGGTCAACACCACGGCGTCGGCCGAGCAGCTGGGGGCGCAGGAGCCGGCACTGGCGGCCCGCGTCTACCTGCGTGACGGCGCCGCGGATTGGCACGGTTTTGCCCGCGTGGGCGCCCGCACAGGCGCCAGCGTGGGCGGGGCACTGGCCTGGGTCGCCAGCGACGACCTGGAGCTGCACAGCTCGCTACGTTATTCCGGTCGGGTTGACAGCAAGGCGATCGATCCGGATGCCACGGGGCTGGTGGCCAACAACCCCTGGCAGCGTCGCACCGAGTACGACGTTGCGCAGTTCCTGCTGGGCGGCACCTGGACCCACACGAGTCAGCTCAGCCTGCTGATGGAAGCCTGGTGGGATGGCACGGCGCCTTCCGATGCCCAGTGGGACGCCTGGGCGCAGCGCAACAGCCAGCTCCTCACGCTGGCAGGCCAGGGCGCGCCGGCCGCCGCGGTCGCCGGCAATCTGGCCTGGCAGGCGGAGGCTTTCGGCGTATCGCCCAGCCTGCGGCGCGGAAATGTCCTCTTGCGCCTGAGCTGGCAGCACGAGGCCTGGTCACCGGCGCTGGACATGCTCTATACGCCGGCTGACCAGGGGCGGGTGATGACGGCGTCGCTCAACTGGCAGGGCAACCGGGTGCAGGTACAAGGCGGGCTGCGCGTCTATGCCGGACCCGCGGACGCCGTGCTGATGCAGTTGCCCACGCGCAGCGTGGCGTATGTCGCGAGCACCTGGGCGTTTTGAGGCGCGGGCGCCTTACGATCCGGCTCATATGAGAAGAACGTCTGACATAGCTCGCCGCTATGATGGCGCACTAAAACTCGGGGAGGCGTTTCATGTCTTTCACGCGAATTCCAGCGGGCCTGGGGCTCGCGTTGGTCTTGTTGATCAATGCGGTCAGTTTGACGGTCCCCGCGCAGGCACAGCCTGCCACTGCCCAATCAGGCGAGCCCTTGCCTGAGCTGGTGCCGGTACGCCGATTTGTTGCCAACATTGATTTTGCCGGTAGCTATGTACTGTCGCCGGACGGGCAGCGCTTGCTGTGGCAGCAAACCGTGGGGACGGATATCGGGCTGGCGGTGCGCAGTGTGGCGCCGGGCAGCCCGGTCACTACCTACGCCACGGGCAACCAGGGGCGTGGGTCGGCAAGCATCCGGACCTGGCTGGCCGACAGCCGGCACCTGCTCTACAGCAAAGACCCGACCGGTGACGAAAACATCCAGCTGCTGGTGCAGGATGCGCAGACCGAGGCGCTCGATCCCTGGGTGGCGACGCCGTGGCGCGGCGCGCGCGCGGTGTACATGGGGCGCTCTGGCAGCAGCGGCGCGAAGTTCTTCTTTGGCAGCAATCAGCGCGACAAATCCACGATGGATCTGTACGAGGGGGATGCGCTGGCGCGCACTGTGCGCGAGGTGGCGCGCAGCGATGGCAAGGTGACTGGCTGGCTGATCGGTACCAACCGCGAGCTGGTCGGACGGGTGCGCCAACTGGGGCAGGATGATGGGGCTGATCGCACCATCGAGTTGCTGCAGCCCGATGGCAGCTGGCGGGTGTTCAAGACCATCAGCGGTTTTGACTCCTACGGTGTGCACCGGCTCGACCCCGTGGCGGGCAAAGCCTGGGTCACTTCCAATATCGGGCGGGACAAGATCGTGCTGCTGGAGGTGGATCTGGCCAACGGGCAGGAGCGCTTGCTCGCCAGCCATGAGCAGGTGGACTTGAGCTACGCGGTGTTTGGCGCCGGCTCGGCCGGTCCGGTGGGCCATGTGGTGGAACCGGGCCTGCCGCACATCACGTACACGGACGAGGCGCTGGGACGCGACGTGCAGGCTGCCGTGCAGAAGGCGCTGGCCGCCGGCATGCTGCCGTCCGAGCCCGTGATCACCCGGCCGCAGAGTTTTTCCGAGAATAACCAGCGTGTGGTGTTGCGCAGCGTGGGCCACTTCGACTCCGCTGAGCTGTTGCTGGACCGCGCCACCGGTCAGGTGACTCGGCTGAATCCCTTGCAGACGGAAGCTGCAGCAGTCCTGTCGCCCATGCAGCCGTTTTCGTTCAAGGCTTCAGACGGGCGCATGGTGCATGGCTACATCATCCGGCCGCGCGGCATCGTCGGTCCGGCGCCGCTGGTGGTGAATATCCATGGGGGTCCGTGGGCGCGGGACAGCTGGAGCGCGGCCGGTTTCAACACCAACCAGCTGCTGGCCAACCGCGGCTATGCCGTGATGACCCTCAACTACCGCGGCTCCACAGGCTATGGGCGTGAGCACATGTGGGCGGGCGAACGCGAGTATTCGGGGCGCCTGCAGAAAGACATCGCCGAAGGCGTGCAGTGGGCGGTGGACCAGCAGATGGCGGACCCCAAGCGCCTGGCGGTATTGGGGGGCAGCTTTGGGGGCTTCTCGGTGATGATGCAGCTGATCCAGAAGCCGCACGATTACCGTTGCGGGGTCAATGTGGTGGGCGTGGCCAACTGGCCTCGTACGCTGGAGAGCTGGCCGCCTTACTGGCGAGCCCGTCACTACGTTGCTCGTTTCTACGGCGATGTGAGCAAGCCCGATGAGCGCGCCCGGATGCTCGCCAACTCACCGATCGCCCAGATCGAGAAGATCACCGTGCCCTTGCTGGTGATCCAGGGCGCCAACGACGTGCGCGTGCAGCGCCAGGATTCGGATGACGTCGTCGACGCCCTGAAGAAACTGGAGCGCCCTGTGGAGTACCTGCTGTTCAAGGATGAAGGCCACAGCATCTCGAAATGGCGCAATCGGCTGGCCATGTGGCGCAAGATCGAGGACACCCTGGCCAGTTGCCTGGGTGGACGCAACGCAGGGTTCGATCTGTACGAACTCATGCCGCGCTAGGGACCCTCTGCATGACTCCCGTCGCGCGCGGCGCGGCTTTTTGCGGGATGAGCCGCGGCCAGCCTACATGGCTTTGAAGAGGTGGGCGTAGAGCCGGCTGACGGCCAGGCGCTCGGCGCAACCTCGCAGCTGCAGGCTCAGGCGGCCTGATTCGTCGCGTGTGACCTGTTCGATGGCGGCGGCGCGAACCACGGTGCCGCGGTGCACCTGCCAGAAGGCCTGGGTGTCCAGCTGGGGCAGCAGTTCCTTGAGCGGGGTGCGGATCAGGGCCTCCTGGCCGGGGGTGATGACACGCACGTATTTGTCGGCCGCTTCGAAATAGATCACTTCCTCCACCGGCACCATGCGGATGGCCGTGCCCACGCCGGCCTGGATGAGCTTGAGCGGCGCGGTGGCCGGGGCCGCGCCCGCGTGCAGCAGGCCACGCAACTGGTTCAGCGTTGCTTCAAAATTAATAGCACCTTGCGAGCCTTGTGTGCGGCCGGCCAGCGCCTGCTGCACGCGCGCCACGGTCTTCTGCAGGCGGGCGGGCTCCACCGGCTTGAGCAGGTAGTCCACGGCCTGGGCGTCGAAGGCCTGCATGGCGTACTGGTCATAGGCGGTGACGAAGACCAGGGCGGGGAAGGGTTTGTGTTGCGGCCATTCGTCGGCCAGCTGGGTGGCGGCGTCCAGGCCGCTCTGGCCAGGCATGCGCACGTCGAAGAAAAGCACGTCGGGTTGCCGGGCCAGGGTCTGGACCACGGCAGAGGCGCCGTCGCCCACCACGCCCAGCAGCTGCAGCTCGGGCCAGGCGAGCGCCAGTTCAGCCTGCAGGGCCTGGGCCAGCAGGGGCTCGTCTTCGGCAATCAGGGCGGTGGGGCGGTTCATTGTTTACCTTCGCCTGCGGTGCGAGCTTGCTGGGAGCGGTCCGGCGCGGCGCTCATGCGGCGCAGGGGAAGGAGAGGGTGACGGTGGTGCCGCCACCGGGCGGGACCGCCACGTCCAGCGCGGCCTGCTGGCCATAGGTGGTGAGCAGGCGTTCGCGCACCTGGGCCAGGCCGAAGCCGGTGCCGGTGGACGGTGTGGAGGGGCTGTAGCCCAGGCCGGTGTCGCTGACCTGCAGGATCAGCCGATCACCGTCGCGGCGGGCGGACACGGTGATGGTGCCGCCCTCCACCTGGGGTTCCAGCCCGTGCTGGATGCAGTTTTCCACCAGGGGCTGCAGCAGCAGGGCGGGCAGGGGTTGGGTGGCCAGTTCGGCAGGCAGCTCCAGCGTGTAGCGCAGGCGCGGGCCCATGCGCACGGTCATGAGCTCCAGGTAGTCGCGCAGGCGGTCGAACTCGGCCTGCAGGGGGTGCTGGCTGCCGCGCGAGGCGGCCAGGGTGGCGCGCAGGTAGGCAATCATGCGGTCCAGCATGGCGGTGGCGCGCGGCGGGTCGGTGGCGATGAGGGCGCGCAGATTGGCCAAGGTGTTGAACAGCATGTGGGGTTCGAGCTGCGACTCCAGCAGGCGCAGGCGCGCCTCGTCGGCCTGGCGGCTGCTCTCGCGCATCTTGCGTTCGAGGTAGGCGCTGCGGTTCACCGTGTAGAAGTAGTAGCTGCCCACGACGCCGGCCAGCACGGTGACCAGGATGGAGTTGCGCAGCTGGGCGGCGCGGTCCAGCGGCGGGGCGTTGGCGTACCAGCCGAAGTGGCGGCAGGCTATTTCGGCCAGCGAGCTGCCCAGGAAATAGCCGCCCACGATGGCCCCGCCCACCAGCAGCAGATTGCTCAGGCCCGTGGGCCAGCCGGTTTCGGCGGCCGAGGGAAAGAGGTGGCGGCCCAGGTCGATGATGGCCCAGGTGAGGCTGCTGATGGCCAGCGAGTAGGCCACCATGGGCGCATAGGGCCGCTCGGGCATGAAGGCGTATTGAAGCGTGGCGACGGCCAGGCCGAATGCCAGCACCTGCAGCAGGTGGCGCAGCTTGGCGATCCAGTCGATCTGCATGGCGCCGGGTTTCAGGTGTCGCCGCGTTCGCGCTGCAGGCGTTCGCGTTCCTTGCGGACCAGACGTTCGCGCAGGCCGCTGCCCGAGCCCAGCACAAAGACCGAGATGCCGTGCAGCACCAGGCCCAGGCCCCAGCCCAGCAGCGGCGCGACCGACCAGGGCCGCGTGCCGAAGGCGTAATGCGACATGGCGAAGAGGAACAGGTTCACCACCACGTACAGGACGGCGTGCATGTACCAGCGCAGCTTGGCGCTGGCCATCTTTTGCGCCATGCGCTCGATTTCTTCAGGGGAAAGTGGGGTGCTCATGTCCAACGATTCTAGGGCAGGGGTTCAGGGCAGCAGCTGTTGCTGGAAGTAGGCGCTGATGCGCTGGTAGAGCGCAGGCAGCTCGGCGCGGTCGAAGCCCGGCGGGTCGGCCAGCAGGCGGGCGATGCGGGGCGGCAGCCGGTCTTCCGGGGGCAGGGGGCCGAGCAGGGCGCCATGGCCGCCGGCGGGCAGCAGGGCCAGCCGGGTGCAGCTGCTGCAGGCGGCCAGCACCGGGCCGCTGTGGAACTGCGGCAGCAGCCAACGGTCCTGCCCGGCTTCGATCAGGGCCAGGGGGATGAGGGGCTGGGCCAGGCTGGTCAGATCAAAGTCCACCGCGAAGGGCACGGCCGCGACCGCGGCGCGGATGCGCGGGTCGGTGTGGCCGTAGAGGGTTTCGTCCTGCAGCTTGTGGCGGATGATGAAGCCGGCAATGCCCTGCTTGAGGCCGTCGAACCAGCCGCCGGTGAGTTCGCTGGCCGCGCCGGTGCAGCCCACGAAGTCTTCGGCCAGGTGGGCTTCGCAGTGCTCGCGCAGGCGCGCCGGGGACCAGCGCCCGCCGGCCAGGGTGAGCGTGGTGTGGCCGCCGGCGGACATGCCGTAGACGCCCACGCGCTGCAGGTCCAGCAAGGGGGCGAAGCGCGGGTCGCGGCCCAGCACGTCGATGGCGCGCGAGACTTCCAGCGGGCGCAGCTTCCAGCTTTCGGGGCCGACCTTGCCGAGGTCGTGCCAGTTGTCGCCGGCATGCTCGGGCAGGGCGACGACAAAACCCGCGCCGGCCAGGGCCATTGCCAGATCACTCTGCGACCAGGGTTCACCGCCGGAGCCGTGCGAGATCACGATGAGGCGGCCGTTGCCGCGCTCGGGCGCACCCTGGGGCGCGACGCTGAGCGTGGCGGTCGAGCGCTGCAGGGTCTGGGCCGGGCTGCTGGAGGGGTAGAAGACGGTGACGGGGCCGTCGCCTGCACTGCCGGGCAGTTCGTCCAGGCCCACAGAGGCCTGGGCGGCCAGGCTGAGGAGGGCGCTGGCGGCCAGGAGGGTGAGGCGCCGCAGGGTGGACAGGCTGGTGTGCTGCATGGGTGGCTCCGATGGTGTCATGGTTTACCAGGGATCACGCTGGGCCGTCAGGCGCTGGCGTTCACGCTCCACCAGACGTTCGTGCAGCTGGTAGCCGTGGGTGACCAGCAGCACCGCCATGCCGTGGATGGCCAGGCCCAGGCCCCAGCCGAGGGCGGGGTAGACGGCCCACTGGCGTTCCCCCAGGCTGGACAGGCTCGCGAGCAGCAGGTTGACCAGGACGTAGATGCAGGCGTGGAAGTACCAGCCGAGCTTGACCTTGGCGTGACGGCGGGCCAGGCGTTCGATGTCGCGGTCGTGTTGCGAGGTGTTCATGCTTTGCTCCTTGGGTCGTTGTTTCAGGCGTGGGTGGGAAGGGACAGGGAGGTGGCCGCGCCGCGCTGCGAGGACGGCACGAGGCGCAGCAGACGCAGGCTGCGGCCGGCGAAGAGGCCGCTGAAGAAGCCGTAGAGGGCGGCCACCGGCAGGGCCAGGCTGGTGTTGGTCTGCTGTTCGGGGTGCATGGCCAGCAGGATGCCGACGGCGTATTTGGTGCAGAAGATGCCCAGGATCAGCAGCAGGGGTATCCAGCTCCCGGGTTGTTCGAATTCTCGGCGCCCGGTGTCGTAGCGGGCACCGGCCGGCAGGGGCCGGCGCAGGACGAGGGCCAGCGCCGGTGCTGCGGCCAGGGCCCAGCAGGCCAGCACCGGGACTGTGGCGCCGAAGGCGCTGACCGTGCCGTAGAGGGAGAGTGCGCCCAGGGACAGTGGCAGCGCCAGGGCGCGGGCCAGCCCGGTGCGGCGGGTGCGGATCTGCGACAGGCCCAGCGCCACCAGGCCGGCCAGGAGGGCCCACACCCACATCGGCGTGCCCGCGAGGATATGCTGGGCCAGCGAAGCCGAGTCATGCAGGCCAAGCCACTGTTTCCAGATCAGGTTGCCCAGATAACGGTTGGGCAGCAGGGTGAAGCTGCCGGCCACGATGCAGCCGCCGATGTAGAGCCGCAGCATGGTCCTGCGGTGACCGCTGATGTTGCCGCGCGCCAGGAACCAGAAAGCCAGGAACAGCAGGCCGAAGACCACGGGGATCAGCAGGTGGATGGGTGTGTAGCCGTTGATGTTGATGATGGTGGTGCTGCGGATGAAGATGGCCGAGACCGCAGTGACCACCATGAGCGTGACCCAGGCATAGCCGAAGGCCCGGTGCAGGCGGGGGTGCTGGGCGCGGCCCAGGCGGGCCCACAGGGCCAGCGGGCCGATGACGGTGGCTGTCACGGCGGCGGCGAGGTGGATGGCGATCACGGGGGTCATTTGCAGGGCCATGGGGCTCTCCTTGGGGGCTCGGGGTTCCGGTGAGGTGGACTGTGCGACAGCCCCGGCGGCCGGGCCAGCGCCGTGCGACGGATGGCACCCGGGGTGGCGTCAGATGCCGCCGGGCGGCGCGAACGGCGGGCGGATTTGCCGGGTCTTTACACAAGCGACACCTCATGCGGGTACGGATTCGGGCCTTGTTCCTACAATCGGGCGCATGAAGAAGACATATCTGGTGACGGGCGGGGTGGCGCTGGTGCTGGTGGCGGCGCTGGTGCTGTGGTGGACGCAACGCGCCGGCAGCGGCGAGGTGCAGTACCGCAGCGGCAAGATCGAGCGTGGGCCGCTGCAGTCGGCGGTCTCGGCCAGCGGTTCGGTGAGCCCGGTGACGCAGGTGACGGTGGGTACCCAGGTGTCGGGCCAGATCAAGGACCTGTACGTGGACTTCAACTCCGAGGTCAAGGCCGGCCAGCTGCTGGCCGTGATCGACCCCGAGACCTTCGAGTACCGCGTGCGCTCGGCCCAGGCCGACGTGGACGCCGCGCGCGCCGTGGTGCTCACCGCCCAGGCCAATGTGGTGGCCAGCCGCGCCCAGGTGTCGCGTGCGCAGACCGACCTGGCCGAGGCGCGCCGCACGCATGAGCGCAACATGATGCTGGTGGGCAAGGGTTTCGTGGCCCAGAGCACGGCCGACCAGTCCAACGCCCTGGTCAACACCAGCAATGAATCCGTGAAGGCGGCCGAAGCCCAGCTGGGCGTGACCGATGCGCAGGTGAAAAGCGCGCAGGCCAGCGTGGCCCAGCGGGAAGCGGCGCTGGCGCAGGCCCGCATCGACCTGGCGCGCACGCGCATCACCTCGCCGGTCAACGGCATCGTGATCAAGCGCGCCATCGAAAAGGGGCAGACCGTGGCGGCCAGCCTGCAGGCGCCCGAGCTCTTCATCATTGCGCGCAATCTGCGCGACATGCAGGTGGAAGCCAGCATCGACGAGGCCGACGTGGGCCGCATCCGCAACGGGCAGAAGGCCAGCTTCACGGTGGACGCCTTCCCGGGCCAGACCTTCGAGGGCGTGATCTCCCAGGTGCGCAAGGCCGCGGTCAATGTCTCCAATGTGGTGAGTTATGTGGCGGTGGTGACGTTTTCCAACACCGACGGGCGCCTGCTGCCGGGCATGACGGCCAATGTGCGCGTGGTGACCGACATGCGCGACAACGTGCTCAAGATGCCCAATGCCGCGCTGCGTGTGCGCATCGCCGGGGTGGAGCCGGTGGCTGCGCCGACCTCGCCCGCACCGATGGACGCGGCTTCGGCCCCGGCCGCCACGCCTGCTGCGCCCGCGGCTGGCGCCGGCAACGCCCTGGCGGAATTCCGCAACCGCCTGGTGCGCGAATTGCAGCTGAACACGGCGCAGACGGAGAAGGTGGACGCCATCTACGCCAGCGCCCGGCCGAAGTTCATGGCGCTGCGCGAACTGGCCGAGGCCGAGCGGACCAAGGCGCGCGAGCGCATCACCGCCGATATCCGCGCGCGCATTGCCGAGGTGCTCACGCCCGAGCAGAAGCAGCGCTACGCGGCGCTGCAGGCCGAAACGGCGGGCCGCACCATCACCCGCGGGCGCATCTACGTGCTGGGTTCCGATGGCAAGCCCAGGGCGCTGAACGTGCGCCTGGGCATCACCGATGGCAGCCAGACCGAGCTGGTCCTGGGCCCCAACTCGCCCGAAGCGGCCGAGCTGAAGGAGGGCGCCAGCGTGATCACCGGTGTCAGCGGCGCGGCGGGTGGCACGGCGCGCCCGGGCGCGACGGGCCCGCGGATGATGTTCTGACATGACGCTCATCGAAGCGCGCGCGCTCAGCAAGATCTACACCATGGGCAACACCACCGTGCACGCGCTGCGCGAGGTGTCGCTGGACATCGCCGAGGGTGAGTTCGTGGCCATCATGGGGGCGTCGGGTTCGGGCAAATCGACGCTGATGAACATCCTGGGCTGCCTGGACCAGCCCGGCAGCGGCCAGTACCGCCTGGCCGGCGAGGAGGTGGAGACCATGACGCCGGAGCAGCTGGCCTCCATCCGCAACCGGCGCATCGGTTTTGTCTTCCAGCAGTTCAACCTGCTGCCGCGCACCAGCGCGCAGGAGAACGTGGAACTGCCCATGGTCTATGCCGGCGTAAAGTCGGCCGAGCGCAAGGCGCG
>JBEIPS010000137.1:0-4341 GCA_040376915.1 Hylemonella sp. | reverse complement strand
GATGTTTTCCTTTACATCAGTACACATGCCCTGTGCGGGCGCACGATGCCGGAACTGACGCTTCGAAACGGATGGAATTGCCGGAGAACCGCAGGCTCAGCTTGTGAGCCGCGGCATAGGCGCGTGGATGGGGGCGAGGGGAGGTGAGTGTGGGGCCACCACCAACTTGGTGGCCCAGGCTGCCCGCACTGCGGGCGCTGACGGCTGACCCGTGCCAAGGAACAGCACGCGTACGCGCTGCAGGCACATGAGTATCAGGCTCATCAACACAAACATTTCGCTTAGATCCGGCTGCCAGCTTATGGCTGACAGCACTGGGTATTCCGTTCAGTGTTTCAATGCGTCGGTTGCGCCTTCCGTCTGGCAGGCCACGGCAAGCAGCTGGCTTGCGGTTTGCGTGCAAAACGGTCGGTGACATCGACCTTCCAGCGGGGCCGGTGGTGTCATGTGGACTAAACTCCAGACAAATCAACCACTTACAGCGCGTCGCTAGTGAAACACATTATAGGGGGCAAATCGGCCCCCGTGAGCCCAGAAGTCAAACAGGTGACGGTCGATGAAGAATCGGCCGGCCAGCGCCTGGACAACTTCCTGCTGCGCCAGCTCAAGGGGGTGCCCAAGACCCATGTCTATCGCATCATCCGCAGTGGCGAAGTGAGGGTTAACAAAGGCCGGGCTTCAGCCGATACGCGGGTTCAGGCGGGCGACGTGGTGCGGGTGCCGCCGGTGCGCCTGTCCGAGCGGGCGACTGAAAAGGCCGAAACCATGGCCGGCCTGGTGGCCAAAGGAGCGCCGGCCCGTGAATTCCCGGTGCTGTTTGAGGACGAGGCCGTGCTGGCCGTGGACAAACCCGCTGGCGTGGCCGTACATGGCGGCTCGGGCGTGAGCTTCGGGGTGATCGAGCAGTTGCGCATGGCCCGGCCCCAGGCCAAGTTCCTGGAGCTGGTGCACCGGCTGGACCGCGAGACCAGCGGCATCCTGCTGCTGGCCAAGAAGCGCAGCGCACTCAAGCATCTGCAGGATCAGTTTCGCGAGCGCGAAACCGGCAAGACCTACCTGGCCCTGGTGGTGGGTCAGTGGCCGCTGAACAAGAAGGTGCTGGACAAGCCCTTGCACAAATACCTGCTGGACGATGGCGAGCGCCGTGTGAAGGTGGTGGCGCGTGACGACCCGGACGGCATGAAGTCCGTGACCCTGGTCAAGGTGCGCGCCCGTTCGGACGGCCCGGTGGCACCCGCTGCGGCCGGTTACAGCCTGCTGGAGGTGACCATCAAGACCGGCCGTACCCATCAGATCCGCGTGCACCTGGCCTCCGAAGGTCTGCCCATCGTCGGTGACGACAAGTACGGCGATTTCGAACTCAACAAGGCACTGCAGAAACCCGCTGCCGCACAGGGGCGTGTGCCCCTGCGGCGCATGTTCCTGCACGCCTGGCGTTTACAGTTCAATCACCCGGTCAGCGGCGAACGCATCGAGCTGCTGGCCCCGTTGCCGCCGGAACTGGAGCAGTTCCAGACCCAGGCCTTTTCTGACCCGACCTGAAGATTTCATGAGTTTTCGCCCCAGACAGTACGACCTGATCGCCTTCGACTGGGACGGTACGCTGTTCGATTCGACCGCCATCATCACGCGTTGCATCCAGGACGCGGTGCGCGATGTGGGCGGCACCGTGCCCAGCGACAAGGACGCCGCTTATGTCATCGGCATGGGCCTGATGCAGGCCCTGGCCCATGCGGCGCCCGATGTGCCGGCGGACAAGTACCCCCTGCTGGGCGAGCGCTACCGTTTCCATTACATGGCGCGCCAGAACGATCTGAGCCTGTTCAGCGGCGTGCTGGAGTTGCTGGCCGAACTGAAACAACGTCACCACTGGCTGGCCGTGGCCACAGGCAAGAGCCGGCGTGGCCTGGACGACGTGTTGCAGACGGTGCAGCTCAAGGGAGTGTTCGACGGCTCGCGCACGGCCGACGAGACCGCAGGCAAGCCGCACCCGCGCATGTTGCAGGAGCTGATGCGCGAATTCGGCGTGGAGGCCGATCGCACACTGATGATCGGTGACACCACGCACGACCTGCAGATGGCGCTCAACGCCGACTGCGCCAGCGTGGGCGTGAGCTATGGTGCCCACGAGCCCGAGGCCTTTTACGCCCTGCAGCCGCTGCATGTGGCGCATTCCGTGCGCGAACTGCACGACTGGCTGCTGGAAAATGCTTAGCCCCCACGGTCGTCACTGCGTGTACTCCCTGCCCCCCGGGGGGGCCGTCGCCGTCCTTGGGGCGGCCCGGCGGACGACGATCGCCTGACCTCATGGACGTGGCCCAGATCCCCCTGTGCAATGCGGCCGATCTGGCCGACGGAGGGTTGGCCGTGCCCTTCGACGTCGTCTATGGCGGCCAGACCTGCCGCGCCTTTGCCATCCGCTACAGGGGCCAGGTCCAGGCCTACCTGAACCGCTGCACCCATGTCGCCATGGAACTGGACTACCAGCCCAACCAGTTTTTCGACCTCACCGGGCATTGGTTGATCTGCTCCACACACGGCGCCCTGTATTCGCCCGAATCCGGCGCCTGCCGTGGTGGCCCCTGTCGCGGGGGCCTGGTCAAGATAGCCCTGACCGAGCAGGACGGCGTCGTGCACTGGCATACTGCCTACAACCTGAAACCTCTAGAGTTCTGACATGAGTGACAACTTCGGCGCCGAAACCGGCAGCCACAAGCAAGAAGCCTCCGGCACACCCGCTGCAGCCGCGGTGCCGGGCTGGGAGCGCGCCGTGCTGGAGAAGCTGGCTTTTGCCGCATTGGAAGAGCAGCGCGCCGCGCGCCGCTGGAAGATCATCGGCCGCCTGATCACGCTGGCGGTACTGCTCCTGCTGTTCTGGCTGGTCTCCGGTCTGGGCCAGGGCAGCAGCGCCCCCAGCACTCGGCATACCGCCCTGGTGGAGATCCAGGGCGAAATCGCCTCGGACAGCGAGGCCAGCGCCGATCTGGTGGTGGCCGCGATCCGCAATGCCTTCGAGGACCATGGTGCGCAGGCCGTGGTGCTGCTGATCAACTCGCCCGGGGGCAGCCCGGTACAGGCCGGCATCATCAACGACGAGATCCGTCGCCTCAAGGCCAAGCACAAAAAGCCGGTGTATGCCGTGGTCGAAGAGTCCTGCGCTTCGGCGGCCTATTACATCGCCGTTGCGGCCGACAAGATCTACGTTGACAAGGCCAGTATCGTGGGCAGCATCGGCGTGCTCATGGATGGCTTCGGCTTCACGGGCCTGATGGAGAAGCTGGGTGTCGAACGCCGTCTCATGACCGCCGGCGAGAACAAGGGTTTTCTCGACCCTTTCAGCCCGCAAACTGACAAGCAGCGCGCTTTTGCCCAGGCCATGCTGGACCAGATCCACAAGCAGTTCATCGGTGTTGTCAAGGAAGGGCGCGGCAAGCGTCTGAAGGAAACCCCTGACATGTTCAGCGGCCTGTTCTGGACCGGCCAGCAGGCCGTGGATCTGGGCCTGGCCGACCAGCTCGGCAACCTGGATTACGTGGCGCGCGAAGTGGTACAGGCCGAGGAGATCGTCGACTACACCCGCCATCCGAACGTGGCCGAACGCCTGATCAAGCGTTTTGGCTCGGCCATCGGCGAGGGCTCCGTCAAGGCTGTACGGGCGCAAGCGAACTGGCGTTGAACGCGGCGTTGCCGCATCAGGAAGGACTGCCGGGCTGTTTCCCTGAGTCCTGGGGTGCCGCGGCGGAGAGTTGCTTGTAGCCGTAAATCCGTTCCGGAGGCATGCGGGCGACCAGCGTCTTGTCGGCCACGGGACTGACGATGGCGTACTGCACTTGCGACGTGTCGCGCTGGACGGTGTGGACTGTCAGGTGGCCCTTGTCGTCGGTGATGGATGCCACGATGGGGCATTTCACGCTGTCCGTGCGCCGCATCACGACCCCGATCTCCCCGCTGCTCAGTTTCACGACCTCACCTGGCGGGTAGAGTCCGAACTCCTTGATGACGGCCGATGAGAGCGGGCCGCCATGGTCTTCGCGGAACAGCTGCCGGGCGGCCTCCTGGATCGGCAGCGCAGCCCGCAGTTTGCGGGGGCTGATCTTGGAGGTGAAAACGTCGGCCACACGCAAGGCGACGGCCAGGTCGGTGACATCGGTCCGGCCCTGCGGATAGCCGGTGCCGTCCGCATGTTCATGGTGCTGGGCAATGGCGGTCAACCAGTCGCCGTCGGTGACACCGGCATCCGTCAGCCATTGGACGGCCAATTCCGGATGCGCATGAATCTGCGCTTTCTGGCTTTCGCGCATGGGCTCATCCTGCTCGGCCATGCTGCCCTGCAACTGCAGG
>JBEIPS010000055.1:0-15990 GCA_040376915.1 Hylemonella sp. | reverse complement strand
CCGGCCCCTGCCCACACGCCGCCAGCTGCTGCACACCGGTGCCGGCCTGGGCGGCTGGCTGCTGCTGCGCCCGGCCCGGGCCGGTGACCAGCTGGACGATGCCATCCGCAGCTGGACCGGCGGCGCCCAGGTCCGCAGCGGACGCGTGAAGCTGGACATCGCCGAGCTGGTGGACAACGGCAACACCGTGCCCATCAGCGTCAGCGTGGACAGCCCCATGACCGTGGCCGACCATGTGGTGGCCATCGCCGTCTTCAACCAGAAAAACCCGCAGGCCGACGTGGTGCGTTTCACGCTGGGCCCGCGCGCCGGCCGCGCCAGCGTGGCCACACGCATACGCCTGGCCACGACACAGAAGCTGGCCGCCGTGGCGCGCCTGAGCGACGGCAGCTACTGGCAACACACGGTGGACGTCATCGTCACGCTGGCCGCCTGCATCGAGGAACCCACATGACGACGCGCACGCTCATCAAGGTGCCGCGTACGGCACGCCCCGGCGAGGTCATCGAGATCAGCACCATCATCGGCCACCCGATGGAGTCAGGTTTCCGGCCCGGTGCCGACGGGCAACGCCTGCCGCGTGACATCATCGAGCGCTTCAGCTGCCACTACAACGAGGTGATGGTGTTCAGCGCCGAGCTGTCCACGGCCATTGCGGCCAATCCGCTGATCGCCTTTCACACGGTGGCCACGGTCAGCGGCACCTTGCGTTTCAGCTGGGAAGGCGAGCAGGGCTTCCGTCACAGCGAAAGCGTGACGATCAGCGTCGCATGAAGCGGTACAGCGCATTGCTGTCGGCACTGCTGCTGGCCCCCACCCTGCACGCACAAATTCCGGACGCCCAGCGTCGCTCCGACTTCGGGTTCATGGGCCCGAACGTGCAGGCCATGCAGCGCGACGACGCGCGCAACCCGGCCATGCTCTGGGTCCAGCAGGGGGCCAGCCTGTGGCAGCAGGGCGCCGGTGCCGGCAACAAGTCCTGCGCCAGCTGCCACGGCGAGGTCAGCAGCCTGCGCGGGGTGGCGGCGCGCTACCCGGCCTTCGACATGCAGTCGCAAGGCCCCGTCAACCTGGCCCAGCGCATCAACCGCTGCCGGCAGTCGCAGCAAGGGGCCACGCCCTGGAAGCTGGAAAGCGAAGAGCTGCTGGCCCTGGAAAGCCTGGTGGCCCTGCAGTCGCGCGGCCTGCCCATCACCCCACCTGTGGACGCGCGGCTGCAGCCCCACCTCGAACGCGGCCGCCAGCTGTATGCGCAGCGCCTGGGGCAACTCGACCTTTCCTGCGCGCAGTGCCATGACCAGCGCTGGGGCCAGCGCCTGGGCGGCACGACCATCCCGCAGGGGCACCCCACCAGCTACCCGCAGTACCGGCTGGAATGGCAGGGCCTGGGCTCGCTGCAGCGTCGCCTGCGCAACTGCCTGAGCGGCGTGCGCGCCCAGGCCTGGCCGATGGGCGCCCAAGAACTCGTGGAACTGGAACTTTTTCTCGCTCAACGCGCCCGGAACCTGCCGCTGGAGGCTCCCGGCGTCAGGCCCTGAGCTGGAGGGGCGGAATCGCGGTATATATAGGCCATGCGTCTGCTGCTGTTTCACCAATCCAGCCTCAAGACCCGGGTGGTGCTTGCCGTCGCCCTGCTTTTCGTGGCTTTTGCCAGCCTGCTGACCTGGCTGACGCTGCGCCACTTCGACGAGAATTTCCGCCGCAACCTCTACCAGCAGCAGTTCGTGCTGGCCAGCACGCTGGCCAACTCCATCGACGACAAGCTCAGCCTGAGCCTGCAATTGCTCAGTGCGACGGCAGGCCAACTGCCACCCCGGGCCCTGGAAAACGTGCAGGAGGCGCAGGCCTTCCTGGACCGCCAATCGGCGCTGCAAGCGATCTTCACCAACGGCCTGCTCCTGATCTCCGGACAGGGGCGGGTCATCGCCGAATCGCCCTATCTGCCCGGCCGGCGCGGCCGCGATCTGTCCGGGCTGCCGGTTTTCAAGGTGGTCAGCAAGACACGCAAGCCCTATATCTCCAAGCCCTTTGCTTCGCTGCGGGCGCAGGGCCGCCCGGCCGTCACCCTCTGTCTGCCGCTCTTCGACGCGCAGGATCGGATCGCGGGCTACCTGTTCGGCAGCGTCGAGCTGACAGGCCAAAGCCTGCTGTCCGGGCTCAATGAATTCAAGCTCGGCCAGGGTGGTTATGTCTCGCTCTTCACCAAAGACCGGATCTTCATCTCCCACCGCCATCCCGAGCGCATCCTCAAGCCCATCGCCCCGCCGGGGGCCAATCCCCTGGTCGACCGTGCCATCGAGGGCTTCGAGGGCAGCGGCACGACCACCACCTCCTACGGCGGCGTCGTGGTCACCAGCCTCAAGCAGCTGCGCATGGCGCCCTGGGTGCTGGGTGTCAACCTGCCCCTGTCTGAAGCCGAGGAATCGCTCGCTGAAGCACGTCGCTACCTGCTGCTAGGCATCGCCGGCGGCACCCTGGTGGTGGTCGGTCTGATCTGGCTGGTGATGCGCCAGGCCTTGCAGCCCCTGGCCACGCTGACCCGTCACGTGCGCGAACTCCCGCACAAACGGGGCGACAAGCGCCGACTGGCGCTGCACAGCCGGGACGAAATCGGCACCCTGGTCCAGGCCTTCAACAACATGGTCGAGGATCTGGACCAGCAGCGCCACACGCTGCAGGAAAGCGAGACGCGCTTTCGCAGCCTGGCCGAGATGTCAACCGACTGGTACTGGGAACAGGACACGAATTTCCGCTTCTCCCTCATGTCCCGGGGACTGGACAAGACCGGGGTCGACACCTACCTGGGCTGGACGCGCTGGGAAATGCCCATCGTGGGTCTCAGCGAAACGCAATGGGAGGAACACCGCGCCATGCTCAGGCGCCACGAACCCTTCCGTGACTTCGTCTACCAGGTGCGCGCCGTCAACGGGGATCTGCGCACCTTCACGATCAGCGGTGTGCCCATGTTCGATGAACAGGGGGTTTTCACGGGCTACCGTGGCATCGGTTCGGACATCACCGACCGCAAGACCGCCGAGCAGCGCATCGAATACCTGGCCTACCACGACGCGCTGACCGGCCTGCCCAACCGGCTGCTGGTCCAGGACCGCTTCAACCAGGCCCTGGCGCAAGCCGAACGCACGCAACGCAAGGTGGGACTGATCTATCTGGACCTGGACAACTTCAAGAACATCAACGACACCCTGGGCCATGCGGCCGGCGACGAGTTCCTCAAGGAGGTGGCCCGGCGCCTGCGGGGCTGCGTGCGCGACAGCGACACCATCAGCCGCCAGGGGGGCGACGAGTTTCTGGTCGTGCTGAGCGAACTGAGCGACACCGAGGTCGTCGCGGCCATCGCCGTCAAGATCATGGAAAAGCTGCAGGAGCCCATGCCGCTGGGAGGCCATGAAGCCTCCTCCTCGGCCTCGATCGGGGTGGCCATCGCGCCGGACGACGGGCGCGACTTCGACACCCTGCGCAAGAAGGCCGACCTGGCCATGTACCGCTCCAAGGAGGCCGGACGCAATGCCTGGCATTTCTTCGATCCCACCATGGACGCGGAAGCCGGCGAGCACCTGCTGATGCGCAACGGCCTGCGCCGTGCACTCGAGCGCGGGGAATTCCTGCTGCACTACCAGCCGCAATACGAACTGAGCAGCGGCCGCATCATCGGCGTCGAGGCACTGATCCGCTGGTCGCACCCGGAGCTGGGCCTGGTGGCGCCCGGTCGTTTCATCGGCGTGGCCGAAGAAAGCGGCCTGATCGTGCCCATGGGCGACTGGGTCCTGCGCCAGGCCTGCCGGCAGGCCATGTTGTGGCAGCAGGCGGGCCTGCCGGCGCTGACCATGTCGGTCAACCTCTCGGCCATCCAGTTCAAGCGTGGCAATGTGGAGCAGTCGGTGGAACGCGCACTGGCCGAATCCGGCCTGGCACCGGCCCTGCTGGAGCTGGAGCTGACGGAGTCCATCCTCCTGCAGAACGTCGAGAGCGTGCTCGCCAGCGTGCGCCAGCTCAAGCAGCTGGGCGTGAAGCTGGCCATCGACGACTTCGGCACCGGCTACTCCAGCCTGTCCTATCTGAAACGCCTGGACATCGACAAGCTCAAGATCGACCAGAGTTTTGTGCGTGACCTGGCCACCGATCCCGACGATGCAGCCATCGTGCGCGCCATCATCCAGATGGCGCACAGCCTGAACCTGCAGACCATCGCCGAAGGTGTGGAAACCGAGGAGATGCGCTGTCAGCTCCAGTCCTTCGGCTGCGACGCCGCCCAGGGCTACCTGTACTCGCGACCGGTACCCGCCGAAGAACTCGAGCGCCTGCTCAGGCCCTAACGCAAGGCCAGGCGACCAGGCGACGGCAAGCCGGCCGATCGGTTCGCGACCAGGCCGTCGCCCTCGCCCGGGGCCAGCTTGAACACACTGATCGCCTGCAACAGTTCCTGGGCCTGGCCCTTGAGACTGCTGGCCGCGGCGGCCATCTCCTCCACCAGCGCGGCGTTCTGCTGCGTGGCCTGGTCCATGCTGGTCACGGCCTCGCCGATCTGGGCCACGCCCTGGCTCTGCTCGGTGCTGGCCGCGCTGATCTCGCCCATGATGTCGGTCACCCGGCGGATGCTGGCCACCACCTCGTTCATGGTGGCACCGGCCTGGTCGACCAGGGCCGTGCCCTGGCCCACGCGTTCCACACTGTCGTTGATCAGGGTCTTGATTTCCTTGGCCGCGTCGGCACTGCGGCCTGCGAGCGAACGCACTTCTGAGGCGACCACGGCAAACCCGCGGCCCTGCTCGCCGGCACGGGCCGCTTCCACCGCCGCGTTCAGCGCCAGGATATTGGTCTGGAAGGCGATGCCGTCGATCACGCTGATGATGTCGGCGATCTTCCGGCTTGAATCATTGATGCCCTTCATGGTGTCGACCACCTGGGCCACGACTTCGCCGCCCTTGACGGCGACGGTCGATGCGTTCTGGGCCAGCTGGTTGGCCTGGCGCGCGTTGTCGGCGTTCTGTTTCACGGTGGAGGACAGCTCCTCCATGTTGGAAGACGTCTGCTGCAAGGCGCTGGCCTGGTTCTCGGTACGCGCCGAGAGGTCGTGGTTGCCGGAAGCGATCTCGGCACTGGCCACGTCCATGCTGCCGGCCGAGGCGCGCACCGCAGCCACCGCGGTCTGCATGCGCTTGAGCGCGGACTGGAGGATCCGCGCCGCCGGGGTGCTGATCACCACCTGGTCCACCGTGTCCAGGGCGATGCCGTCGGGCCTGTCCACTGCACTCACCAGTTGCCCCAGCTCGACACCCTGAAGCGCCGTGCGCCCCATGCTGACGGCGAGCACCACCTCCAGCGCGGTCTGGATCACCACATAGGTGGCATGGAGCACGATGATGCCGAAATTGGGCTGGGTCAGGCAGTAGAGGCCGAAACCGGCCGCCTGCAGGCGGTCGAACAGCACGTGATGCACCGCAAAGGTCACCGCCGACAGCACGATGGGCCGCCAGTCCAGGTAGACCAGCAAGAGCGCAAGTGTCACGAAAACGCCGAAATGGAACTCGGTCATGCCGCGCGCCAGGTCGATGTGCAGCGCCACGAAGAGCGACTGGATGACGGCCAGGACCAGGCGCGACGTCAGCGTACCCTTGCTGCCGGCATAGACCGCGAGCGCCGCCAACACCAGGACGATCGAACCGCCCCAGGCCAGGCCGGATTCGACGAAGCTCGCGCCCAGGATCGCAGCGGCTACGGCGCTCAGGCCGATGGCAGCCAGCATGATCTTGTCGCCCAGCAGCGCCTGCTGGGCGGACGAATGCGTCAGGGAAGTTGATGGGGTAGAACTCATGGGCTTGCACTCTGTCTTCGAAGGGCCACTCCCTGCACGAGCTCTGTTGCACGGCGTATCCGTGTCGGCTCTTGAGTCCAGCGTAGGCCGATACACCCAGGGGTGTCAATCCGTACAAGCGACTTGGGCCTGAATTCGGCGCGAACCGTTGACGCACATCAAGTCCATTTGACCTGGACAAACGCCCGCCGATGGGAACTTTGGCGCTCCGGCCTTATCATTCAGTCATGCGTATCCTGCTGCTCGCCCTCATGATCGCCCTGCTGCCCCTGCGCGGCTGGGTTGGTGATGCCATGGCCATGGAGCAGGTCCCGGGCGCGCCGGGCGGCGTGCATGCCACTGCCACCATGCCCCATGAGCCGCATGAAGCGCAGCCCTGCCACGAGCAGGCGGGTGAGGCCCACGCGGCCCCGGTGGACGAAGACAGCAGCAGCCATGCCGGTGGCGACTGCGCCAGTTGCACGGTCTGCCAGATCTGCCACTCGGTTGCCTTGACCGGTCTTCACCCCCTGGTCAGGGCAGCCACGCTGCCCACGGTTGCACCGCACACGTATACGGTCCTGCACGCCAGCGCCGAACGTGCGCCGGGCTTCAAGCCGCCCATTTCCTGACCCTCACGCCCTAGGTGCGTCCGCAGCCGGCTACTGGCCGGTGGCTGCGTACGCGTGACCTGTCGTACAGGCTGTTCAGGAGTCCTACATGAAACCTATTTTTGCGCTGCTGGCGCTGGCCACGCCCCTGTTGGGAAGTGCCCAGACAACGCAGCAACAGGCGGCGGCCGCCGCCACCCCCTCGCTTGCCGTGCCCCCCGTGCACTACACGCCCATGGCCCCCACGGGGGTCAGCGGCCTGGTCACTGAAGGCGAAGACTGGAAGACGGCCAACGCCAAGGTGGGCCAGTACCGGCGCGGCCACAGCGACATCCTGAAGGCAGAAAGGTTGCAGCAGCCCGCCGCGCCCCAGCCAGCACCGGAGCCGCGACCATGAAGCCCTACCCCTTGCGGCGCGGCGCCCTGGCCCTGGCCCTGCTGCTGACCGGTTGCGCCACCCTGGCCCCCGAGCAAAACCTGGCCGACCTGCAGCAGCTCACCGAAGGCCGCACGGCGGGTGTGCCCGTCACACTGCGTCGCGACGACCCGGACAACACAGCGGCGGTCGCCGAATTGCTCAAGCAGCCGCTCAGCGCCGAAAACGCCGTGCGCATCGCCCTGCTCAACAGCCCGACCCTGCAGCAGGCGTTGCTCACACTGGACCTCAGCGACGCCCTGCGCGTACAGGCCGGCCGCGCGCCCAACCCGCACTTCTCCATCGCCGAGCTGGCCGAAGGCGAGAAACGCGAGATCGAGCGCGCACTGCGTTTCGATCTGGTGGGCCTGCTTTTCCTGCCCTGGAAGAGCCAGTGGCAGAACCGCCAGCACGAGCTGGCCAAGCTGCAGGCCGCGCAGGACATCGCCCGACTGGCCACCGAGGTGCGCAAGGCCTGGATCAGTGCCGTCGCGGCGCAGCAGAGCCTGCAGTACCTCGCCGACGTGAAGGAAGCGGCCGAGGCCGGCGCCGAACTGGCACGACGCATGACACGCGTGGGCAACTTCAGCAAGCTGCAGCAGGCCCGCGAGCAGGTCTACCTGGCCGATGCCGCGGCGCAGCTGGCACGCGCGCAGCAACGCGCCTTTGCCGAACGGGAAAAACTCACGCGCCTGCTGGGCCTGTGGGGCGCGCAGGCGCAGTACGCGCTGATCGCGCGACTGCCCGAGCCGCCCGCGCAGGCGCCGGCACTCACCGACATCGAAGCGCGCGCCCTGCGTGAACGGCTGGACGTGCGCTCCGCCGTGGCCGAGACCACCCATGTCGCCGACTCGCTGGGCATGGTCAAGACCACGGGCTACCTGGACGGGCTGACCCTGGCCTACAAGCACAGCAGCACCGTGGACGGTGCCGGCGAACGCGAACAGAAGCAGGGCTGGGAACTGGAGCTGCCCCTGCCGATCTTCGACTGGGGCGGCGCGCGCAATGCACGCGCCGAGGCGATCTACCTGCAATCTGCCGTGCGCGTGCGCAGCGTGGCGGTGCAGGCGCGCAGCGAGGCGCGCGAGGCCTATCACGGCTGGCGCACCGCCTGGGACCTGGCGCGCCACTACCGCGAGGAAGTGCTGCCGCTGCGTCGTTTCATCAGCGACGAGACGCTGCTGCGCTACAACGGCATGCTCTTCAGCCTCTGGGACCTGCTGGGCGAGATGCGCGTGCAGAGCCTCGCGGTGAACCAGGCCCTGGAAGCACAGCGCGACTTCTGGCTGGCCGACGCCGACCTGCAACTCACCCTGACCGCCACCTCACCGGGCGCCCTCACGCAACTGCGTGGGAGCGCCAGCGCTGCGGCCCCTTCAGCTGGAGGACATTGAACATGAACCGCAGAAATTTCTTTGCCGGTGCCGCCCTCGGTGCCGTGGCCGCGGCCTCGGTCAGCAAGGTGGCGCTGGCCGCCCTGCCCGAGCCGGTGCTGATGGACAAACCCGACACGGCGCCGCCGCTGCTTCCGCCGACCGGTCGCCCCTACAACCCGGTGGTCACGCTCAACGGCTGGACCCTGCCCTGGCGCATGAACCAGGGCGTCAAGGAATTCCATCTGGTGGCCGAGCCGGTGGTGCGCGAGATCGCCCCGGGCATGAAGGCCCACCTGTGGGGCTACAACGGCCAGAGCCCGGGCCCGACCATCGAAGTGGTGGAGGGCGACCGCCTGCGCATCTTCGTCACCAACAAGCTGCCCGAGCACACCACCATGCACTGGCACGGGCAGCGCCTGCCCAATGGCATGGATGGCGTGGGCGGGCTCACGCAGCCGCAGATCCCCGTGGGCAAGACCTTCGTCTACGAGTTCGTGGCGCGCCGGCCCGGCACCTTCATGTACCACCCGCACGCCGACGAGATGACGCAGATGGCCATGGGCATGATGGGCTTCTGGGTCACGCACCCGAAGGCGAAGCACCCGCTGATCAGCGAGGTGCAGCGCGACTTCTGCTTCCTGCTCAATGCCTTCGACATCGAACCCGGCGGTGCGACCCCCAAGGTCAACACCATGCTGGACTTCAATCTCTGGACCTGGAACAGCCGTTCCTTCCCCGGCATCGACACCTTGAACGTGCGCCTGGGCGACAGGGTGCGCATGCGCGTGGGCAACCTGACCATGACCAACCACCCCATCCACCTGCATGGCCACGAGTTCGTGGTGAGCGGCAGCGACGGGGGCCCCTGGCCGCTGGCGGCACGTGTGCCCGAGGTCACCACCGACGTGGCCGTGGGCCAGATGCGGCAGCTGGAGTTTCTCGCCGACGAGGAAGGCGACTGGGCCTTGCATTGTCACAAGAGCCACCACACCATGAACCCCATGGGCCACAACGTGCCCACCATGATCGGTGTGGACCACCGCGGTCTGGTGAGCAAGATCCAGAAGCTGGTGCCCGACTACATGGTCATGGGCGAACGCGGCATGGCCGACATGGGCGAGATGGAAATGCCCCTGCCCGAAAACACGCTGCCCATGATGACCGGCACCGGCCCCTACGGACCGGTCGAGATGGGCGGCATGTTCACCACGCTCAAGGTACGCAGGCAGCAGAAACCTGGCGACTACAGCGACCCGGGCTGGTTCCAGCAGCCCGCCGGCACGCAGGCCTACGAGTGGTCCGGCACAGCGCCCGTGACACCGCGCGCCACCGCACCCGACAGCGGGCAGCCAGCCATCGAACTCAAGGCGGTCAAACCGGCCGCACATGATGCACACCACTGAGGACACCATGAAACAAGCACTATTCATCATTTGCGCGGCCCTGCTGGCCGTCAGCCCGGCCCGCGCCCACGGCGACCCGGCCAATCCCCGAACAGCCGTGGTCAAGGAACAGAAGGACTGGGGAATTGCTGGCGACGCAAAGGACGTCAAGCGCACCATCACCCTGGTCATGACCGACAACATGCGTTTCACGCCCGACCGCATCGAGGTGAGGCAGGGAGAGACCGTTCGCCTGCGCATCCAGAACAAGGGCCAGCTGCAACACGAACTGGTCATCGGCACGGGCCAAGAACTGGCCGCGCATGCCGCGGCGATGGTCAAGCACCCGGGCATGGAACACGCGGAACCCTATATGGCCCACGTGGCACCGGGCAAGACCGGTGATCTCGTGTGGACCTTCAACCGCGCCGGCAAGTTCGAATTCGCCTGTCTCATCGCCGGCCACTTCCAGGCCGGCATGAAGGGCACCATCACGGTTCGCTGAAGGAGCACACACCATGCAACGACGCCATTTCCTCCACACCACCACGGCCCTGGCCACCGCGCTGCTGGCCGCTCGCGCGCTCGCGGTGCCTGGCCGCCCCGTGATCGAGGTCTGGAAGACACCGACCTGCGGCTGCTGCCACGACTGGATCGCGCACCTCCAGTCCAACGGCTTTGACGTGAAGACGCACGACGTGAGCGAGGCGACCAAGCGCGAGCAAAGACTGCGCCTGGGTCTGCCCGACAGCTTCGGTTCCTGCCACACCGGGCTGATCGGCGGCTACCTGGTGGAAGGCCATGTGCCCGCTCGCGAGATCCGGCGCCTGCTCAAGGAAAAGCCGGCCGCCATCGGACTGGCCGTGCCGGGCATGCCGGTGGGCTCGCCCGGCATGGACGGGCCCGAATACCGCGGCCGCAAGGCCCCTTACGACGTGTTGCTGGTGCAGCGCGGCGGCACCGCCGCGGTGTTCCAGCCCTACCGATAATCCAGTAACGAGATAGCCATGAGACCCACCATGAAAAAATCCTCCGCGTTTGCCCTCACCTTGCTGCTGGCGATTGCCGGATCGGCCGGTGCCCACGAAACCGGCAGTGCCCACGGCCACGAAGCTGCCGCCCCGAAGGCGACAGCCTCAGCCAGGCCGCAGGTCGAAGCCGTCGTGCGCACGGTGGACAGGTCGGCGAAGAAGATCACGCTCAGGCACGGCGAGATCCCCAATCTGGACATGGGCCCCATGACCATGGTGTTCCAGGTGCAGGACGCCAGCTTGCTGGACAAGGTCAAGGCCGGCGACAAGGTGCGCTTCACCGCCGACCAAATCCGTGGCGCTTACATCGTGCTCACGATCGAGCCCGTGAAGGAATAACTAGAAGAGGTTGCCCTGCCCTGCGGCCAGGCCAGGGCGGAACTGCGAGAGATCGAGTTCGATGCGCTCGCGGTTCAGGCCATGCCGCGCGCAGGCCTTGTGGAAACGCTGGTGGATCAGCGCGGCCCAGGTGCCGCTGCCTGTCATGCGCGTGGCGTAGTTGCTGTCGTAATCCTTGCCGCCGCGCATCTCCTGGATGCGCGCCATCACGCGCGCGGCGCGCTGCGGGTAGTGCAGGGCCAGCCACTGCTGGAACACCTCGTTCAGTTCCCAGGGCAGGCGCAGCACGGTGTAGAAGGCGCTCTTCGCGCCCGCGTCGGCCGCCGCCGCCAGCACCTGCTCCATGTCTTCGTTGATGAAGGGGATCTGCGGCGCCACGCTCACGCCCACGGGCACACCGGCCTCGGCCAGGGTGCGGATGGTGCGCAGGCGGCGCTGGGGCGAAGCGGCGCGCGGCTCCAGCTGGCGCGCGAGTTCGCCGTCCAGCGTGGTGATGGTGATGTAGACCGCGGCCAGGCGGGCGGCCGCCATGGGCGCGATCAGATCCAGGTCGCGTTCGACGCCGCTGGACTTGCTGACCAGGGCAAAGGGATGGTGCGCATCGCGCAGCACCTCGATCAGCGAGCGGGTGATCTTCAGCTCGCGTTCGACCGGCTGGTAGCAGTCGGTGACGGTACCGATGGCGATATGGCCGGGCCGGTAGGCCGGGCGCGCGATTTCCTCGCGCAATCTGCGGGCCAGCCCGCGCTTGGCGATGATGATGCGTTCGAAGTCCAGCCCCGGCGACAGGCCCAGGTAGCTGTGCGAGGGCCTCGCATAGCAGTAGCTGCAGCCATGCTCGCAACCGCGGTAGGGGTTGATGGAAAGGTCGAAGGCGATGTCCGGCGAATCGTTGTGCACCAGGGCGCTGCGCGCGTCCTCCCATCGCACTTGCGTGGGCCGCAGGGGCGCCTCTTCGGTCAGGGCATCGTCCCAGGTCGACCAGCCATCGTCGAAGGCCGAACGCACATCCTTCTCGAAGCGGTGCGCATTGCGCGTGGCTGCGCCCCGTCCCTTGAGGCTCTGGAGGGGGATCTTGAATTCGCTCATGGCCGGCCCTGTCTGAAAAGCATGAACCATATACTGTATTTATGTACAGTATAGAGCGATTCTCCTTTCTGTACCAGGCCCGGCGACAGGCCCTAAAGTACGGGCATGTCGACCTCTGCCAGCGTGCATTTTTTTGAGCAGCAGTTCCAGCGCCAGGTGCGCGAAGCGGAACTGCGCCTCAATCCCTTTGAGGAAGCGGCCCTGCCCTGGCTGCAGGGCCGGGTGCTGGACTTTGGTTGCGGCCTGGGCAATCTGGCCCTCACAGCAGCCAGGCGAGCGTGCAGCGTGACCGCCCTGGACGCCAGCCCTACGGCCATCGCACACCTGCAGCAGGTTGCCGCGCAGGAGGCCCTGCCCCTGGTGGCCATCGAAGCCGACCTGCGGGACTACCGGCTGGAGGGGATGTATGACACCGTGGTCTGCATCGGCCTGCTGATGTTTCTCGGCTGCGACGATGCCCTGCGCCAGCTCGCGCAACTGCAGGACCGGCTGCGGCCTGGCGGGGTCGCCATCGTCAACGTCCTGATCGAAGGCACGACCTATATGGACATGTTCGATCCGCAACGCCACTGTCTGCTCAAGGCCCGGCAGCTGCGCGAGTGCTTCGCCGGCTGGTCCATCGAACACGAGGCCTTGCAGGATTTTCCCGCGCCGGGCGGACAGCTGAAATCCTTCATCACCCTGGTCGCCCGCAAACCGCCGGTCTGAGCGCGCGACCGTCTGTCGCACGCCTGCGGCATTCTGACAACAGGCCCGGTGCCCATGCAGCGCGGATCACAGGCGCTGCCGCTATAGTCAAACGCATGTCCTCACACGTCCGTGCCACTGCCCTGCCACGGCCCGCCACGCTGGCCGGCTGGCTCTGCGCCTTGACCCTGCTGGCGCTGGTGGGTTGCAGCAGCACACCCAAGTCCGGCGGCAGCGTGGCCAGCGGCCACAGCGAATCGGGTATCGCCTCCTTCTACGGCAACGAATTCCAGTCGCGCAAGACGGCCAACGGCGAACGCTTCGACCAGGCCAAGCTCACGGCCGCGCACCGTACCCTGCCCTTTGGCACGCGGCTCAAGGTCACCAACACGGAGAACGGCAAGAGCGTGACCGTGCGCGTGAACGACCGCGGCCCTTTCGTGAAGGGCCGCATCATCGACCTCTCCAGCTCGGCCTTCAAGACCATAGCCAGCATCAACGCCGGCGTGGCGCCGGTGCGTATCCAGGTCATCGACTGACTTGCGCAGGCTTCAACCGCGCTGCGCATAATCGGTGCCATGCGCACCCCCACCCTGCCCTATCCGGGCGCCATCACCGACGTGGCCGGCATCGAAGTCGGTCATGACTCCGACACCCGCCGTCCCACCGGCTGCAGCGTGGTGATCGCACGCGGCGGTGCCGTCGGCGGCGTGGATGTGCGCGGTGCCGCCCCCGGCACGCGTGAAACCGATCTGTTGCACCCCGGCAACCTGGTGCCGCATGTGCATGCCGTGCTGCTGGCCGGCGGCAGCGCCTGGGGCCTGGACGCGGCCGGCGGCGTGATGCGCTGGCTGGAGGAAAACGGCATCGGACTGGACACCGGGCACGGCCTCGTGCCCATCGTGCCGGCGGCGGTGGTGTTCGACCTGGGTGTGGGTGACGGGCGCATCCGCCCCGACGCTTCGTCCGGCCACCGGGCCTGCGCGGCCGCCAGCCGCAGCGCACCGGCCCAGGGCAATGTGGGTGCGGGCAGCGGCGCGCTGGTGGGCAAGATGCTGGGCATGGCGCGCGCCATGAAGGGCGGCGTGGGCACGGCCTCGGTCAGCGCCGGCGGCGTCACCGTGGGCGCGCTGGTGGTCTGCAATGCCGTGGGTGACGTGCTGGAGCCGGCCACCGGGCAGGTGATCGCCGGCGCCCGCACGGCCGACGGTCACGCCCTGCAGAACACCCGCGACGCGCTGTTGGCCGGGCATCTGCCGCAACACCTGCTGGCCGGCAACAACACCACCATCGGCGTGATCGCCACCGACGCGGTCTTGACCAAGCCGCAGGCCCAGCGCCTGGCCCAGGTGGCGCACGACGGCCTGGCCCGCAGCATCAACCCCGTGCACACCATGCTCGACGGTGACACCCTGTTCGCGCTGGGCACGGGGGCCAGCGGCAGGAGCGCCGACATGCTGCTGCTGGCCACACTGGCGGCCGAGGTCACGGCGCGTGCCGTGGTCAATGCAGTGATGGCGGCACGCAGCCTGGCCATTGGTGACCAGACCTGGCCGGCCGCCTTTGAACTGGCCCGTTCCTGATCGAAGCCATGCCCAAAGTCATACGCCACACCCTGCTTTCGCTGCGTGACCTGCTGGTCACGGCCGGCCCCTTCATCGCCCTGGCACTGCTCCTGCTGGCGCTGGCCTACTGGTGGCTGGACCCGATGCCCCCGCGCAGGATCACCCTGGCCACCGGACCGGACCAGAGCGCCTACGCCGAGTTCGGCAAACGCTACGCGCGGGAACTGTCCCGCCACGGCATCCAGGTCGAGCTGCGCAGCAGCCAGGGCGCGGCCGAGAACCTGCGCCTGTTGCAGGACGGCCAGGTCGACATGGGCTTCGTGCAGGGCGGCGGCAGCGACACGGTGGCGGATGATGACGATCTCGAATCCCTGGGCAGCCTCTTTCTGGAGCCGGTCTGGCTGTTCTACCGTACTGACACCGCACGCAAGGTGCGGCGTGACGCCACGCTGCACAGCCTGGCCGACCTCAAGGGCCTGCGCATCAATGTGGGCAGCGAAGGCAGCGGCCTCCCCAGCCTGATGGACAAGCTGTTCGAGGCCAACCGCATCGACAAACGCAGCATGACCCTGACACGGGAGCGCCAGACACCGGCGGTGGCCGCCCTGCTGAACGGCCAACTCGACGCGCTGGTGCTGGCCTCGGCCCCCGAGGCGCTGATGGTGCAGATGCTGCTGCAGACGCCGGGCATCCAGCTCATGGACTTCGGGCAGAGCGAGGCCTATGGGCGGCGTTTCCCCTTCCTCACCCCGGTCACGCTGCCGCGCGGCGTGGTGGACCTGGCCGCCAATGTGCCGGCACAGGACATGCACCTGATCGCCACCACCACCACGCTGCTGGCCACTGCCGAGGTGCACCCCGCGCTGCTGCAGTTGTTCTCGCAAGCCTCGCTCAAGCTGCACGGCACGCCCGGCTGGTTCAACCGCGCGCGCGAGTTTCCGCACCTGGCCAACACCGAACACCCGCTGGCCAAGGAGGCCGAGCGCACGCTGAAAAACGGTGTGCCGCTGCTGCAGCGCTACCTGCCCTATACGCTGGCCAATCTGCTGGAACGCATGTGGCTGGCGCTGGGCATCATCGTCGCCATCCTGCTGCCCTTGAGCCGGGTGCTGCCGCCGCTGTACGAATTCCGGGTGCGCTCGCGCGTGTTCCGCTGGTACGGCCAGTTGCGCCAGATTGAAGAGCGCATGCTGTCCGGCCAGGACACGCGCGCCGACCTGCTGGAAGAGCTGAACACGCTGGAGACGCGCGTGGGCCGGATCCGGGTGCCGCTGTCCTACGCCGACGAGCTCTACGCGCTGCGCAACTACATCGGCATGGTGCGCGAACGGCTGCAGCGCGGCTGAAACACCGCTCTCAGGTTGGTGGCGGATCGGCCTGGATGTCCATGTAGATGCTGTTGCGCATGGCCAGCTCGGCCACGGCGTCGAAGGCGCGCTCCACCACCGGGCCCTGCGCCACCAGACGCAGATGCGACTGTGCCACCAGGCGGTCGAACATGCGCCGGGTCATGGAATGGTTGGAACCGCTGGCGCTGGAGAACAGGCACAGCGTGGCCGACTCGTTGACCCAGGCCAGCTGCAGGCGCAGCCAGTGCCCGTCCACCTGCAGCTCCATCCAGCTGCCGGCCTGCAGCTGTTCCAGTGACAGGCCCGGGACCGGGGCGCTGCCTTCCAGCGGCGT
>JBEIPS010000074.1:0-10635 GCA_040376915.1 Hylemonella sp. | reverse complement strand
GCGCGCCATACGCTGGAGCCTGGCCGACCCTTCCATGTTCCTGACGCAGCTGCGTGCCATCCTGCGTGCTGCCGTGCACGGGCCGGTCAAGATGCTGATCCCCATGCTGGCGCACCTGAGCGAGATCCGCCAGACCGTGGCGCTGGTCGAGCAGGCGCGCGCAGAGCTGCAGCGCGAGGGGCGCCCCTTCGGATCGGTGATGCTGGGCGCCATGATCGAGATCCCGGCGGCGGCGCTGACACTCAAGACCTTCCTCAAGCATTTCGACTACCTGTCGGTCGGCACCAACGACCTGATCCAGTACACCCTGGCGATCGACCGCGCCGACGAGTCGGTGGCGCACCTCTACGACCCGCTGCACCCCGCCGTGCTGCGCCTGCTGGCCGACACGATTGCGGAATGCCGGGTGCAGGGCAAGGAGGTCAGCGTCTGCGGTGAGATGGCCGGTGATGTGGCCATGACGCGCCTGCTGCTGGGCCTGGGGCTGCGCAGTTTTTCCATGCATCCGGCCCAGATCCTGGCAGTCAAGCAGGAGGTGCTGCGAGCCGACACCGGTCGCCTGCAGCCCTGGGCGCAGGCCGTGCTGGCCGCCGACGAACCCTCCCTCGTGATCAACGCCTGAACGCGGCCTTGCGCTGCATCAAGGCCGGGGCGCCGGTGTCGATCGATACTTGCCAGGGTATCAATCCCTTCCGGAGCCTGTCCATGAGCACCTTTGACCACCCCGGCCTGATCCAGGGCATCAACGAAAGTCTGGCCCCCTTCCGCAAGGCGCAGACCGATGCCATGGCCGGGTTTGGCCAGCTGGCACGCGCGTCCATGGCCGAGGGGGCCCTCAGCACCAAGCACAAGGAACTGATGGCGCTGGCCATCGGGGTCACGCAGCGCTGTTCGGGCTGCATCGGCTTTCACGTCAAGGCCCTGCACCGGCTCTATTGCACACGCGCCGAGCTCGAAGAGACGCTGGCGGTGTGTGTCTACATGGGGGGCGGCCCGGCTCTGATGTATGCGGCCGAGGCCCTCAAGGCCTGGGACGCCATGGCACCGGCCTGAGCTGCGGGGAGCCGGCGCTCAGCGCGCCAGGCTGGCGGCGTGGGCCTGCTGGTCGGCGTGGTAGCTTGAGCGCACCATGGCGCCCACGGCGGCGTGCGTGAAACCCATCTTGTAAGCCTCTTCCTCGAACATCCTGAAGGTATCGGGGTGCACGTAGCGCTTGACCGGCAGGTGCGAGGTGGACGGGGCCAGGTACTGGCCGATGGTCAGCATCTCGATGTCGTGGGCGCGCATGTCGCGCATCACCTCAAGAATCTCCTCGTCGGTCTCGCCCAGGCCTACCATCAGGCCGCTTTTGGTCGGGACCTGCGGGAACAGGGCCTTGAACTTCTTGAGCAGGTTCAGCGAGAAGAGGTAGTCGCTGCCCGGGCGGGCCTGCTTGTACAGGCGCGGCACGGTTTCCATATTGTGGTTCATCACATCGGGCGGCGCGGCCTTCAGGATGTCCAGCGCGCGGTCGTCACGGCCGCGGAAGTCGGGCACCAGCACCTCGATCTGTGTGCTGGGGGAGCGTTCACGCGTCTTGCGGATGCAGTCGACGAAATGGCCGGCACCGCCGTCGCGCAGGTCGTCGCGGTCCACGCTGGTGATCACCACGTATTTCAGCTTCAGTGCGGCGATGGTCTTGGCCAGATTCTCGGGCTCGTTCACGTCCAGCGGATCGGGTCGGCCGTGGCCCACGTCGCAGAAGGGGCAGCGGCGTGTGCACTTGTCGCCCATGATCATGAAGGTGGCCGTGCCTTTGCCGAAGCATTCGCCGATGTTGGGGCAGCTGGCTTCCTCGCACACGGTCACCAGCTTGTTGCTGCGCAGGATGTCCTTGATCTCGTAGAAGCGGGTGCTGGGCGAGCCGGCCTTGACGCGGATCCAGTCGGGTTTCTTGAGAACTTCGCCGGCCTCCACCTTGACGGGAATGCGCGAGAGCTTGGCGCCCGCCTTCTGCTTGGCAGAGGGGTCATAGGTCTCGACGCTTTGCGCTTCGCGCACGGTGGGGGTGGTGCTCATGGCAGTCTCAGGGCTGGAGATGGTTCTGGAGCTTGTGGCTCAGGACGTGGGCCACGTCGGCCCAATCGGCGGAAACCCCGATTGTAGAAAGGTCCACGGACGGCAGCCCGGCGTAGCCACAGGGGTTGATACGCAAGTAGGGTTCGAGGTCCATGGCCACGTTCAGTGCCAGGCCGTGGTAGGTGCAGTTGCGGCTGACCTTGATGCCCAGGGCGGCGATCTTGCCCAGGCCCGTGAAATCTGGCGGACCGGCGGCGGCCCCTTTTCGCGGCCGTTGCGGCAGCGGCGCGTGGCCGCGCGGATCGTCCAGGCGCACATAGATGCCGGGCGCACCGGCCACTCGGTGGCCGGTGACGCCGTAGTGGTCCAGGGTGCGGATCACGGCTTCCTCAATACGGTAGACGTATTCCTTGACGAAATAGCCCGCGCGTTTGAGATCGACCAAGGGATACGCCACCACCTGGCCCGGGCCGTGGTACGTGACCTGGCCACCCCGGTTGGTGGCAATCACGGGGATGCCACCCGGTGCCAGCACATGATCGGCCTGTCCGGCCAGGCCCTGCGTGTAGACGGGCGGGTGTTCGCAGACCCACAGCGCGTCGGGGGTGTCGGCCGTGCGCGTGGCCGTGTAGTCCTGCATGGCCGCATAGGTCGGCCCATAGTCCACCCGGCCAAGCAGGCGCACATCCATCAGAGCACGACCTTGACCATGGGGTGGGTGGACAGCGTGCGGTAGAGGTCGTCGAGCTGCTCGCGGCTGGTGGCGTTGATGGTGATGGTCACGCCCAGGTAGTTGCCGCCCTTGCTCTCGCGCAACTCGATGGTGGCGGCGTCGAAGCCGGGGTCGAACTGGCGTGCCACCGTGGTCACGGCGTGCACGAAACCCTCGGCCTTGGCACCCATCACCTTGATGGGGAAACGACAGGGGTACTCGATCAGGCTGTCGGCACGCGAGGGTTGGTTTGGGGGCTGTTGGCTCATGCGGGACGGCGCAGGCGGGCCTGCAGTTTGGCGGCCTGGTAGCCGGCATAAAGTTGGGCGTAGACGGGGCCGGGCTGTCCGTTCCCCACGGGCTGGCCGTCGATGCGGGTCACCGGCAGGACTTCCTTGGTGGCCGAGCTCAGCAGCACCTCGTCCGCCGCCAGCACTTCGGCGCGGGAGATGCGACGCAGCTTGAAGGGGATGTCGTGCGTGGCGCAGATTTCCTCCAGCAGGCCGTAGCGTATGCCTTCGAGGACGAGGTTGTCACGGGGCGGGCCAAGCAGCATGCCGTCCTGGACAATCCAGACGTTGCTGGAAGACGCCTCGCTGAGGCAGTCGTCCCGGAACAGGATGGTCTCGGCGGCGCCGGCGTCCACGCTGATCTGGCGCGCCAGCACGGCCGCCAGCAGGCTGGTGCTCTTGATATGGGCTTTCTGCCAGCGGAAATCATCGGCCGTCACACAAGCCACACCTTCCCGGCGCTGGGCCTGGGCTGGGGGCTTGAGCACATTGGTCATGACAAACACCGTGGGGGTGAGGCCGGGCAGCATGGCGTGGTCGCGCATGGCCACACCGCGCGTGACCTGGATGTAGACCACCTGCTCCAGCTTTTCCGGGTCTTCGCCGGTGCCGCGCGCGTAGTCGGCGACCAGGCGCTCGGCGATCGCGCGCCATTCGTGGCGTGTGTGCGGATTGGGTATGCGCAGTTCGGCCAGGCTGCGGTCCAGGCGGGCCATGTGCTGCTCAAACCGGAACAGGCAGCGCCCATACACGGGCAGTACCTCATAGACCCCGTCACCGAAGATGAAGCCGCGGTCCATGACGCTGACTTTCGCGTCGGGCAGCAGTGTGTACTTACCATTCAGATAACACGGCAGAGTGGGGAGGGTGGGCGTGGGCATGGGGAAATTATCGCAGCACGGTGGGGTGAACTCAGGCGCGGCAGCGGACCGCGCCGCGCACCATGTCGTTGGCTGATAGACATGGGGGCAATTTTTTATAGTTCCAGTCAGGAAATGGTCAGGACGGGGCGGGTTTCTACGTATAATCAAAGGCTTTGTTGCGCTGCCTAGTCTGGATCCGGTGTGATTTGACATGTCGAAAATAGCACCCGAACCACGAGGTAGAGCACAGGACGAGGCTACGGAGTCGGATTTCACGCCGCTGAGCGCTCAGGAAGCGCAGGCGTTGCGGGAACGTCATCCATCGGTATCTCCCTGGTGGGTGGTGCTGACTCAGGTGGCGGTGGGGGCGGTGGCGGCTTTGCTGGCCTGGCTCCTGACCGGTCTGCCCTCGGTGGCCTGGTCTCTTGCATATGGTGCGTTGGCGGTGGTGCTGCCGGCGGCCGTGTTTGCACGGGGGCTGACCGGTCGCCTGTCTTCGGTGAATCCGTTGACGGGGGCCATGGGCTTCCTGGTGTGGCAGATGGTCAAGTTGGCCTTGACGCTGGCAATGCTGATTGCCGCGCCCAGGCTGGTGGTGGCACTGAACTGGCCGGCATTGCTGGTGGGCCTGGTGCTGACGTTGAAGGTGTATTGGGTTGCGCTGAAGTTCGCACCCCGGAACGTGAAACAAAAAGACGAGTAATCAGATGAGCGCTGAAACCGGACCGACCGCAGGTGAATACATCGTTCATCACCTGCAACACCTGCAGAACCAGGCGCCCAAGGCGGTAGCCGACTTCTCCGTCTTCAATTTTGACTCCCTTGTCTTCTCCGTCCTGCTGGGCGTGGTGGGCTGCTGGCTGCTCTGGCTGGCCGCGCGCAAGGCCACATCGGGTGTGCCCGGCCGTTTCCAGGCCGCGGTGGAAATCCTGGTCGAGATGGTGGACGCCCAGGCCAAGGGCATCGTGCACAACGCCAACAGCCGCAAGTTCGTGGCGCCTCTGGCCCTGACGGTGTTTGTCTGGATTTTCCTGATGAATGCCATGGACCTGCTGCCGGTGGATCTGCTGCCCTGGATCTGGGGCCAGATCTATGGCGCGGCCGGCCATGACCCGCACCATGCCTACCTGCGCTCCGTGCCCACGGCCGATCTGTCCGGCACCATGGGCCTGTCGGTTGCCGTGCTGCTGATCTGCATTTATTACAACATCAAGATCAAGGGCGCTGGCGGCTGGATCCACGAGCTGTTCACGGCCCCGTTCGGTTCGCACCCGCTGCTGTGGCCTTTCAACTTCCTGATGCAGATCATCGAGTTCATCGCCAAGACCGTTTCGCATGGCATGCGACTGTTCGGCAACATGTATGCCGGCGAACTGATCTTCATGCTGATCGCCCTGATGGGTGGTGCCTGGTCCCTGTCGGCCACGGGCATCCTGCTGGCGGTCGGCCACATCATTGCAGGCTCTGCGTGGGCGATCTTCCACATCCTGATCATCACGCTGCAGGCTTTTGTGTTCATGATGCTCACCCTGGTCTATATCGGCCAGGCGCACGACTCGCACTGAGTCCGGCTGCAATATTTTTCGTTTTTTCTTTTCTTTTTAACCAAGTCCTCTAGGAGTCATCATGGAAGTTATCAGCTTTGTCGCTCTGGCCGCTGGCCTGATCATTGGTCTGGGTGCTGTCGGCGCTTGTATCGGTATCGGCATCATGGGCAGCAAGTACCTTGAGTCCGCCGCTCGCCAGCCCGAACTGATGGGTGAACTGCAGACCAAGATGTTCCTGCTGGCCGGCCTGATCGACGCTGCTTTCATTATCGGTACCGGTATCGCGCTGTGGTTCGCCACCGCCAACCCCTTCCTGGCCCAGATCGCCAATCTGCCGAAGTAAGCATCCTCCAGACCTAAAACATTCCCCGGCGTGCATGGGCGCGTCAGGGTGAAGGATGAAACATGAGCATTACCGGTACCCTCATCATTCAGATGATCGTGTTCCTGATCCTGGTCGGGTTCACGATGAAGTTTGTGTGGCCCCCGATTGCCAAGGCGCTGGATGAGCGTGCACAGAAGATCTCCGAGGGTCTTGCCGCCGCCGACAAGGCCAAGTCCGAGCTGAGCGCCGCCAACAAGCGCGTGGAAGACGAGCTGGCCAAGACGCGCAACGAGACGGCCACCCGTCTGGCCGACGCCGAGCGTCGCGCCCAGGCCATCATCGAAGAAGCCAAGGCGCGGGCAACCGAAGAAGGCAACAAGATCGTGGCAGCCGCCAAGGCCGAGGCCGAGCAGCAGACCGTCAAGGCGCGTGAGGCCCTGCGCGAGCAGGTCGCCGCACTGGCCGTCAAGGGCGCCGAGCAGATCCTGCGCAAAGAAGTCAACGCCGGCGTCCATGCGGACCTGCTGGGTCGTTTGAAGACTGAGCTGTAAGAGGATCTCATGGCTGAACTTGCCACCATTGCCCGTCCTTACGCCGAAGCGCTGTTCAAGGCCTCTACCGCCGATCTGGCGGGCGCGGCTGTCTGGGTTGAAGAGCTGGCTGCCATTGCGGGCAATCCGCAGCTGCAGCAGTTTGCCGACAACCCCAATGCGACGGCCCAGCAGGTGTTCGACGTGATCGCCGGGGTGGCCAAGACGCCCCTGAACGATGCCGCGAAGAACTTTCTGCGCACCGTCATCGACAACGGCCGCCTGAGCGTGCTGCCCGAGATCGCCGCACAGTTCCGCGCCCTGAAAAACGCGCAGAGCGGTTCGTCCGATGCCGTCGTGTACAGCGCCTTCCCCGTTGAAGGTGCCGCACTCGCCGATGTCAAGGGCGTGCTGGAAAAGCGCTTCGGGCGCAAGCTGAATGTCGTCGTGCAGCTGGAGCCCGAACTGATCGGTGGCATCCGCGTGGTGGTCGGTGACGAGGTGCTCGACACTTCCGTCAAGGCCCGTCTGGAACAAATGAAAGTGGCTCTCACTGCCTGAGGCGTCCCGCCCGAGCTGTCAGCCCAACCCAAGGAAAGAAGGAAAGAGTCATGCAACTCAATCCCGCAGAAATCTCTGAACTGATCAAGAGCCGGATCCAAGGCCTGTCCGCCAGTGCCGACATCCGCAACCAGGGTACCGTGGTTTCCGTGACCGACGGTATCTGCCGCATCCACGGCCTGTCCGACGTGATGCAGGGCGAAATGCTCGAATTCCCGGCCGGCAAGGATGGCCAGCCCACCTACGGCCTGGCCCTGAACCTGGAGCGCGACTCCGTCGGCTCCGTGATTCTGGGCGAGTACGAACACATCTCCGAAGGCGACACCGTCAAGTGCACGGGCCGCATTCTGGAAGTGCCGGTCGGCCCCGAGCTGATCGGCCGCGTGGTGAACGCCCTGGGCCAGCCGATCGACGGCAAGGGCCCCATCAACGCCAAGATGACCGACGTGATCGAGAAAGTCGCGCCGGGCGTGATCGCCCGCCAGTCGGTGGACCAGCCCATGCAGTCGGGCCTGAAGTCGATCGACGCGATGGTGCCGGTCGGTCGTGGCCAGCGCGAGCTGATCATCGGCGACCGCCAGACCGGCAAGACCGCCGTGGCCATCGACGCCATCATCAACCAGAAGGGTCAGAACATGACCTGCGTTTATGTCGCTATCGGCCAGAAGGCCTCCAGCGTCAAGAACGTGGTGCGTGCCCTGGAGCAAGCCGGTGCCATGGCCTACACCATCGTGGTGGCGGCTACCGCTTCTGAATCCGCTGCCATGCAGTATGTGTCGGCCTACTCGGGCTGCACCATGGGCGAATACTTCCGCGACCGCGGCGAGGACGCCCTGATCGTTTATGACGATCTGTCCAAGCAGGCCGTGGCCTACCGCCAGGTTTCGCTGCTGCTGCGCCGTCCCCCGGGCCGCGAAGCCTACCCCGGCGATGTGTTCTATCTGCACAGCCGTCTGCTGGAGCGTGCCGCTCGCGTGAATGCCGACTACGTCGAAGCCTTCACCAAGGGCGCCGTCAAGGGCAAGACCGGCTCGCTGACCGCACTGCCGATCATCGAGACGCAGGCCGGTGACGTGTCCGCCTTCGTCCCGACCAACGTGATCTCGATCACCGACGGCCAGATCTTCCTGGAAACCAGCCTGTTCAACGCCGGTATCCGCCCCGCCATCAACGCCGGTATCTCGGTGTCGCGCGTCGGTGGTGCTGCTCAGACCAAGCTGGTGAAGAACCTGTCCGGCGGTATCCGTACCGACCTGGCCCAGTACCGTGAGCTGGCTGCTTTCGCACAGTTCGCCTCCGACCTGGACGAAGCCACCCGCAAGCAGCTGGACCGCGGTGCCCGCGTGACCGAGCTGCTCAAGCAGGCCCAGTACAGCCCGCTGTCCATCAGCCTGATGGCCGCTTCGCTGTTCGCGGTGAACAAGGGTTTCCTGGACGACATCGAGGTCAAGAAGGTGCTGTCCTTCGAGCACGGCCTGCATGGCTACCTGAAGGACAAGCAGGCCGCGCTGCTGGCCAAGCTGGAAGCCGCCAAGGCCATGGACAAGGATGCCGAAGCCGAGTTGACCGCTGCGATTGCCGCGTTCAAGAAGACTTTCGCCTGATTCCCGACCTGACGACCCAAGGAGCCACGCATGGCAGCAGGTAAGGAAATACGCGGCAAGATCAAATCGGTGGAGAACACCAAGAAGATCACCAAGGCCATGGAAATGGTGGCCGCGTCCAAGATGCGCAAGGCGCAGCAGCGCATGCGCGCCGCTCGCCCCTACAGCGAGAAGGTGCGCAACATTGCCGCCAACCTCGGCAAGGCGAACCCGGAGTATGTGCACCCGTTCATGAAGGTGAGCGATGCCAAGACGGCCGGCATGATCGTTGTCACCACCGACAAGGGTCTGTGCGGCGGTCTCAACACCAACGTGCTGCGTGGCGTGACGACCAAGCTGCGCGAGCTGCAGGCCGAGGGCATGAGCATGCAGGCCGTTGCCATCGGCAACAAGGGCCTGGGTTTTCTCAACCGCATCGGTGCCAAGGTGGTCTCTCAGTCGACCCAGCTCGGCGATACGCCGCATCTGGACAAGCTGATCGGCCCGGTCAAGGTGCTGCTCGACGCCTATGCGCGTGGCGAGTTGAATTCGGTGTACCTGTGCTACACCAAGTTCATCAACACCATGAAGCAGGAGCCGGTGGTCACGCAACTGCTGCCGCTGTCGGCCGCCAAGATGGAAGCCGAGGCGCAAGCCAGCGGCCCCCAACATGGCTGGGACTACATCTACGAGCCCGACGCCCAGGCCGTCATCGACGAACTGCTGCTGCGCTACGTGGAGGCGCTGGTTTACCAGGCCGTGGCCGAAAACATGGCTTCGGAGCAGTCTGCGCGTATGGTGGCCATGAAGGCCGCCACGGACAACGCAGGCAGCGTGATCGGTGAACTCAAGCTGGTCTACAACAAGACGCGTCAGGCAGCGATCACAAAAGAGCTGTCGGAAATTGTGGCGGGTGCGGCTGCTGTCTAAAGCAGCTTCTGCCTGACCTTTGGTACGTTAAAGATTCAAATTTTTGGAGCGAAAAATGGCTCAAGCAAACTCGCAAGTGCAGGGAAAAATTGTTCAGTGTATTGGCGCCGTGGTGGACGTCGAGTTCCCGCGCGACAAGATGCCTGGCATCTATGACGCCCTGAAAATGGACGGCTCGTCCCTGACGCTGGAAGTGCAACAGCAGCTCGGCGACGGCATCGTGCGTACCATTGCCCTGGGTTCGTCCGACGGCCTGCGCCGCGGCATGATGGTCAGCAACACCGAGAAGCCCATCATGGTGCCGGTGGGCAAGGCCACGCTGGGCCGCATCATGGACGTGCTGGGCGCGCCCATTGACGAGCGTGGTCCGGTGAATGCCGAGAAGACCATGTCCATCCACCGCAAGGCCCCGGCTTACGACGAGCTGAGCCCTTCGCAGGAACTGCTGGAGACCGGCATCAAGGTGATTGACCTTGTGTGCCCCTTCGCCAAGGGCGGCAAGGTCGGCCTGTTCGGCGGCGCCGGCGTGGGCAAGACCGTGAACATGATGGAGCTGATCAACAACATCGCCAAGGCGCACTCCGGTCTGTCCGTGTTTGCCGGCGTGGGCGAGCGTACCCGCGAGGGCAACGACTTCTACCACGAGATGGCCGACTCCGGCGTCGTGAAGCTCGACAACCTGGCCGAATCCAAAGTGGCCATGGTCTACGGCCAGATGAACGAGCCCCCGGGCAACCGTCTGCGCGTGGCCCTGACCGGTCTGACCATCGCCGAGTCCTTCCGTGACGAAGGCCGTGACGTGCTGTTCTTCGTGGACAACATCTACCGCTACACCCTGGCCGGTACCGAAGTGTCCGCCCTGCTGGGCCGTATGCCTTCCGCCGTGGGCTACCAGCCGACGCTGGCCGAGGAAATGGGCCGCCTGCAGGAGCGCATTACCTCGACCAAGGTCGGCTCGATCACCTCGATCCAGGCCGTGTACGTGCCGGCCGACGACTTGACCGACCCCTCGCCCGCCACCACCTTCGCCCACCTGGACTCCACCGTGGTGCTGAGCCGTGACATCGCCGCGCTGGGCATTTATCCCGCCGTGGATCCGCTGGACTCCACCAGCCGCCAGCTGGACCCGCTGGTCGTGGGCGAAGACCACTACAACACGGCCCGCGCCGTGCAGGGCACGCTGCAGCGCTACAAGGAACTGCGCGACATCATCGCGATTCTGGGCATGGACGAACT
>JBEIPS010000162.1:0-3226 GCA_040376915.1 Hylemonella sp. | reverse complement strand
GGGTTTTGCGGCCAAGCTCTCGGAGCTCCTTTACAGCGCCGGGCTGGCGCCGGGCGCGCTCATGCTGGAAGTCACGGAAAGCCTGGCGGCGCAGGACGAAGCCATGAAGCTCATTCTGCGCGAGATCCGCGCGCTCGGCGTTTCGCTTTCGCTGGACGATTTCGGCACCGGGTATTCATCGCTGTCCTGCCTGCACGAGCTACCGGTCAACCAGGTCAAGATCGACCGTTCCTTCGTGAGCCAGGCGCTCGCCAGTGACTACCACCGCGTGATGATCTCCGCCACCATCAGCATGGCGCGTACGCTGGGCCTGCAGACCGTGGCCGAAGGCATCGAGACGGCCGAGCAGGCCGGGCTCATGGCCGAGCTGGGTTGTGGCAAGGGACAGGGTTATCTATACAGCCGGCCCCTGAGCGCCCAGGACCTGGAGCAGTGGGCGCTCAGGACTTGATGTCCAGCAGGGCGTTCTTGAGCTGCCAGTCGGCCGGGGCCTTGCCCAGCCAGATGCCCAGCAGGGCGGCGAAGAATTCGGGCTCCTTGAAAGGGGCTCCCTGGACCTTGCCCTTGACGGCGATGGACAGGCCCTGACCGGGCATCCAGTCCAGGGTGAAGCTGTCGCCAGCCACGAGCTTCTTGTGATCGGAAAAGATCTGGCTCATGCGCATGATGCCGGGGATCAGCTGGACGAAGGCTGCGCGGTCCATATTGTCTTCCATGCCCCGCGAGAACAGCTTGCCCAGTTCGGCCGCATCGATGTCGCGCAGCATGGTGATGCTCATGCGCTTGGGGCCGGGGGTCTTGAGGATCTCTTCCAGTGAGCCGGCCTTGCGGCCCAGATAGAGGCCGGCGGCATAGACCTTGAAGACCGCCTTGTAACGCACGCCGGCGCCATTGAGTTCCAGCTTGCTGCCATTGACTTCGATCTGCGGCACGAAGTTGACGCCGCCTACTTCCAGGGCGCATGCCAATTGGCCCAGGCCGAGCAGCAGGCCGAACAGGGCGGGACGTAAGGGAAACCACATGATCGATAACCTCCAAAATAGTACGATCGTTCGTTCTAATTATCTCAGACCGGACCCTGCCCGCAATTCAGGGTTTTTCTGGGGTCGGTGCCTTTGCTAAACTGGCCCAATGTTCATTCACCGCCTCATCAGCACAGGTTGCAGCGACCGGGGAGCCTGGCCCTGGCGTACCTGACATGACGCGCGCGCCCGGTCGCGCGATTGAGGAAGGCGGCTGGCGGCCAGCCGTCTTGCACCACCCCGGTCCCCGGGGTTCCGATAACTGGATGAATGAACAGGGCACAAAGTGCCTGGCGCCAGGGCGAGCCGCCCGGCGTCGAACCGGAGTTTCCCGCGATGACCGAATCCGAATTTAACGAGTTGGCCCGACAGGGCTATAACCGCATCCCCCTGCTGGCGCAGGCCTTTGCGGACCTGGAAACGCCGCTCTCGCTCTACCTGAAGCTGGCGCACGCGCAAAACGGCGGCAAGAACACCTTTCTGCTGGAGTCCGTGGTGGGTGGCGAGCGTTTCGGCCGCTACAGCTTCATCGGCTTGCCGGCGCGCACCCTGGTGCGCTCGCGCGGCTTCGGCGAGCAGGCGGTGACCGAGGTGGTGACCGACGACGTGGTGGTCGAGACCTCGCGCCTGAACCCGCTGGATTTTGTCGCCCGGTACCACCAGCGTTTCAAGGTGGCTTTGCAGCCGGGCCTGCCGCGTTTTTGCGGTGGCCTGGCCGGCTATTTCGGCTACGACACCGTGCGCCATATCGAGAACAAGCTGGTGCACAGCTGCCCGCCCGACACCCTGGGCTGCCCCGACATTCTGCTGCTGCAATGCGAGGAGCTGGCCGTCATCGACAACCTCTCGGGCAAGCTCTACCTCATCGTCTACGCCGATCCGGGTCAACCGCAGGCCTATGCCCAGGCGCAGGCGCGGCTGGCCGAGCTGCGCGAGCGCCTGAACACCTCGGTGCAGGCTCCCCCCATCAAACCCAGCCAGGTCCATGAGGTCGGGCGCGAGTTCGACAAGGCCGACTACATCGCGGCCGTGGAGCGGGCCAAGGAGCTGATCGCCGCCGGCGACTTCATGCAGGTCCAGGTGGGCCAGCGCCTGCACAAGCGCTACACCGAGTCGCCGCTGTCGCTGTACCGCGCCCTGCGTTCGCTCAATCCCTCGCCCTATATGTACTACTACCACTTCGGCGACTTCCACGTGGTGGGGGCTTCGCCGGAGATCCTGGTGCGCCAGGAGCAGACGCCGGAGGGGCAGAAAGTCACGATCCGCCCGCTGGCCGGCACGCGACCGCGCGGCGCCACGCCCGAACTGGACAAGGCCGCCGAAGTGGAGCTGGTGAACGATCCCAAGGAGCGCGCCGAGCACGTGATGCTGATCGACCTGGCGCGCAACGACATCGGCCGCATCGCCAGGACCGGCAGCGTCAAGGTGACGGAGGCCTTTGTGGTGGAGCGCTACAGCCATGTGATGCACATCGTGAGCAATGTCGAAGGCCTGCTGAAGGACGGCATGAGTTCCATGGACGTGCTCAAGGCCACCTTCCCGGCCGGCACCCTGACTGGTGCGCCCAAGGTACACGCCATGGAGCTGATCGACCAGCTCGAACCCAGCAAACGCGGTCTCTACGGCGGCGCCTGCGGCTACCTGAGTTATGCCGGCGACATGGACGTGGCCATCGCCATCCGCACCGGTATCATCAAGAACGAGACACTCTACGTGCAGGCCGCCGCCGGGGTGGTGGCCGACTCGGTGCCCGAGATGGAATGGCGCGAGACCGAGCATAAGGCCCGGGCGCTGATCCGCGCCAGCGAGCTGGTGGAACAGGGACTGGAGTGAGCATCATGGCAAAAACGATCAAATTGCTCATGGTGGACAACTACGACTCGTTCACCTACAACATCGTCCAGTACTTCGGCGAGCTCGGTGCGGAGGTGGAAGTCCACCGCAACGACGAGATCACGGTCGAGGAAATCGATGCCAGGCTCAAGGCCGGCCAGCTGGACCGCTTGGTCATTTCGCCCGGACCCTGCTCGCCCATGGAGGCGGGTATTTCGGTGGCGGCCATTCGCCACTTCGCCGGCAAGCTGCCCATCCTGGGCGTCTGCCTGGGGCACCAGAGCATAGGGGCGGCCTTTGGCGGCAAGATCATCCGTGCGCAACAGCTCATGCACGGCAAGACCAGCGAGATCACGACCACCCGCGAGGGC
>JBEIPS010000081.1:0-9615 GCA_040376915.1 Hylemonella sp. | reverse complement strand
TTCCACCTACGCCACCTGGTGGATACGCCAGGCGGTGGAGCGCGCGCTGATGCAGCAGGGCCGGGTGATACGCCTGCCCGTGAATGTGGTGCGCGAACTGCAGCAGGTGCTGCGTGCGCGGCGCGAGCTTGAGAACGATGCGGTCTTCGTAGCCAGCCGGCCCGACGGCGTACGCGTCGAGGACGTGGCCCACTTCCTGGGACGCGACACCCACGAGGTGGCCGAGCTGCTGGCCCTGGCCGAGACACCCCGCTCGCTCGATGCCACGCTGGAGCGCTCGGACGGCGAACAGACCCTGGGGGAAACCGTGGTGGACGAACTGGCCGTCGATCCCAGCGGCATCACGCAGACGCATGAGGTGGAACGCCTGCTGGAGGACTGGCTGCAGAGCCTGTCGGAGCGCGAGCGCGAGGTGCTGGAAGGGCGCTTCGGACTGCATGACCGGGAACCCCAGACCCTGGATGTGCTGAGCCAGCGTCTGGGCCTGACGCGCGAGCGCGTGCGCCAGGTGCAGAACGAGGCCCTGTTCAAACTCAAGCGCAACCTGGCCCGCCGCGGCATCACGCGCGAAGCACTGCTCTGATCTGACCCTCCCGCCGGGGTAGGGTTGGGTGGAGGCTCCTGATTCGTGTCAAGGAGAGGACGACCGCGACTTCAAGTGGAACAAGCAGGTGCAGCGCTTGCGTGGCGTGGTACACCGGGGCCGGCTGAACCGGGCGCTCAGTCGTCGTGAGCCCGTGTGCCGGTTCCTCCTGTCATGCGGTCGAAATGGGCTGACGCAGTAGCCGTTCGAATTCCTCCAGCGGCAGCGGCCGGTGGAAGAGGTAACCCTGGCACGTGGTGCAGCCATAGAGTGCCAGGCGTTCGCGCTGCGCCTCGGTTTCCACGCCCTCGGCAATGACCTCCAGCCCCAGGTTGTGCGCCATGCCGATGATGGTCTGCACGATGATGTCGTCGTCGGGGTCGTCGGTGATGTCCTGCACGAAGCTCTGGTCGATCTTGATCTTGCTCACCGGCAGGGCCTTGAGGTAGGCCAGGGAGGAGTAGCCGGTGCCGAAATCGTCCAGCGAGATACTGCAGCCCATGGCCACCAGGGTCGATAGCTGATCCAGGGCCTGGCGCGGCTGCGTCATGGCGACCGTCTCGGTGATCTCCAGTTCCAGCCAGCGGGCGTGTGCGCCATGTCTGGCCAGCGCGCCGCGCACCTTGTCGGCGAGCTGACCCTGGTGCAGCTGATGCGCCGAAACATTGATGGACAGACGCAGCGGCGTACCAGCCTGCTGCCAGGTCGCGATCTGGCGGCAGGCGGCTTCCAGCACCCAGTCCGACATAGGCAGGATCAGTCCGGTCGTCTCGGCGATGGGGATGAAACGGTCCGGCCCCACATGGCCCAGGACCGGATCATGCCAACGCAGCAGGGCTTCGGCGCCCAACAGACGGCCATCACGCAGGTCGACCTGGGGCTGAAAATGCAGGCTCAGCAACTGTTCACCCAAGGCTGTCTTGAGCCGTGAGTGCAGCAGCATGTCCTCATGCGTGCGGCGGTCCAGTTCCTGCGAGTAGCAGGCGTAGCCGCCACGCCCGGCCTGTTTGGCCTGGTACATGGCCATGTCGGCGTAGCGCAGCAGGGTGTCGCTGTCGCGCGCGTCGTCCGGGTAGTAAGCCAGACCGATGCTGGCCCCGCTGTAGACCTGCTGGTCCGGCAGGTCAAATGCATTTTGCAGGCAGGACAGAACTTTGAGCGCTACGCTCACTGCCTCTTCGGCCAGGTTGAGGTCCGGGAGCAGGATGGCAAACTCGTCGCCGCCCATGCGGGCCAGTGTGTCGCTGCCCCGAAGCTGGCTGTGGATGCGCCGGCTGGCCTGCACCAGCAGAGCGTCGCCTGCAGCGTGGCCGAAGGTATCGTTGATGGTCTTGAAATGGTCCAGATCGATGAAGAGCACCGTCACCCTCTGCCGGGTGCGCTCTGCCCGCAGCAGGGCCTGCTTGAGCTGCAACTGGAAGAGCCAGCGGTTGGGCAGGCCGGTGAGCTCGTCGTGCGTGGCCTGGTGACGCAGCGACTCTTCCAGCTGCTTGCGCTCGGTCAGATCACGCAGATAGGCGATGGCGTGCGGCTCCCCATCGATTTCCCAGTAACCCAGGGAGATGTCCACGGGTTTTTGGCCGCCATCACGCCGGTGCAGCTTCAGGTCCATCATGCCCATCGCACGACTGTGCGGTGCATGAAAGTAATCGCGCATGGATTGCGCGTGCCGCTCGCGCAGGTGCTGGGGCAGAAAAATGGATACGTTCTGTCCCAGCAGTTCATCGGGCCGGTAGCCGCTCAGTGCCTCGATGGCCGGGTTGGCCAGCACGATGGTGCCCAGCTGGTCGACCCAGATCACCCCGTCGGGGGCGGCATGGAGCGTCGCATTCTCCCGCTGGTACAGCATCTCGAGCCGTTCCAGCGGACGGCGCAGGGCTTCGTTGACGGTGGCATGGAAGAGGTAGAGGTAGGCGGTGACCTGGATCGTGGCGCCCAGCGCATTGCGGCTGCTGTGCTCTGCACCGTTGGCAAAGGTAAAAAAGACCTCGGCCAGTGCCGACAGGGCCGTGGCGAAGAACAGCGCCATCAGGCATTCGCGGGCCAGCGCCTTGCGGCGCAGCCAGAACACCGCCAGCGTGGCCAGACTGAGGGCAATGCAGGTTCCGCCCAGGATCTTCGCCAAGGTGTTCGGGTCGCCGGCGGGTGTGTACAGCTCGGACAGGGGGGTGGCCTGCCGCATGCCCAGGTAGCCGAAAACCCCGACCCAGGTCAGCGTCAATGCCACGGCCCAGCGCTTGCGCTGGCGGCTCACGTCCGGCACCTCGGGGAGGCAGGCATACACCAGCAAGGCCAGGGCGGCCAGCAGGCGGGCCAGCAGGTCGAACCCGTGCCAGTTGCCTGGCTTCGCCGGATCGATACCGCCCGCGAGGTTGGCATGGTTGACCAGATCCAGAAAGTCCAGCAGGCCAACCCCCAGGAAGGCGATTCCCAGCCAGACAACCGCGCCTTTGCGTGGCGACAGGATGGCCCGGTAGCCGGTGACGCAGATCAGCATCGCCACGACCACCACCAGCAGGTGGGCGGCCGATTGCCAGTGCAGCAGCCAGACCTCCGGGCGCTCGGCAATCCAGGCGTTCGCCGGCGCGCACCAGAACAACAGGGGGGCGATCACCAGCAGGCTCAGGCCGACGATGAGCTGGTAGGGGTGCCGGTGAGGACGCAGGGCGGTGCTGGCGTTCATTGAGTGGTGGGGCGTACCTGGATGCGCTGATCTCAGCCGTTCCTGGTCTTCTCTATCAATGCCTCGGCGATGAGGCGGGCCTGTTCCCGGCCCGCCTCATCCGTTTCGTCCAGATGTTCGCGCAGCAGGAGGGAAGCCTTGAGCAGTTCGTCGCGAGCCATCTCCATGACCTTGATCAGTTCGTCCAGCTTCTGGGACGGGAGGGGCGACGGCGGTGTATCCATGGCGTGGGCTCAGACCGAGAAGACTCGGACCGCTTCCATCAGGCGCTGGGCCTGCTCGCGCAGGCTGCTGGCTGCGGCGCTGCTCTGCTCCACCATGGCGGCGTTCTGCTGCGTCATCTCGTCAAGCTGGGACACGGCCTGGCCGACCTGTGAGATGCCGAGGGTCTGTTCCCTGGAGGCGGCGGTGATTTCCGTGATCAGGTCGTTGACACGCCGTACCTGGCCCACCACCTCCTGGATGGTCTGTCCGGCCTGGCTGACCAGATGGGAGCCGGTATCGACCTTGTTCACCGAATCGGCGATCAGGCCCTTGATTTCCTTGGCGGCTTCGGCGCTGCGCTGGGCCAGCAGGCGTACTTCACCGGCGACCACGGCAAAACCCCGTCCCTGTTCACCCGCGCGTGCCGCTTCGACAGCGGCGTTGAGCGCGAGGATATTGGTCTGGAAGGCAATGCCGTCGATCACGCCGATGATGTCGGCGATGCGGCGGCTGGACTCGGAGATCAGTGCCATGGTGGACACCACATTGGCGACAGCCTCCCCGCCACGGCGGGCCCCGTCGCTGGTGGTGCCGGCCAGTTGGCTGGCCTGCTGGGCGGTGTCGGAGTTCTGGCGCACGGTGGCGGTCTGCTGTTCCATGGCGGCGGCAGTCTGTTCCAGGCTGGAGGCTGTCTGTTCGGTGCGGCTGGAAAGGTCGCTGTTGGCGCTGGCGATTTCCTGGCTGGCCACATGCAGGCCTGAGACCTGCTCGTTGACGTCCGAGACCAGCGATTGCAGGTTCAGCCCCGCCTGGGTGATGGCCCTTGCCAGCAAGCCGATGTCATCGCAGCGGTCCAGGCTCAGATCGTTGGCCGCCTCGCCACTGGCGACCTGCTGGGCCGTGCCGCGCACGCGTGCCAGCGGGCGGGTGACCTGCGCCTCGATGAACAGATCGGCCAGTAGTAGGCCCACGGCGAGGATGCCGGCCAGGCCGGGCTGGCCGCTTGCCGCCAGGCCAGCTCCCATGAGAGCGCCCAGCGCCAGCAGCGGCAGGCGCACGCGCCAGGCGGTTGGCAGCAGTTGCATGGTGCTCATCCAGCGCAACCAGCCGGTGCGCACCACCAGTCCGCGATGGAAGGCCAGACCGGTGGCCTTGCCCTCGCGAAAGCGCCGGTACAAGTCCTCGGCGGCCTGTATCTCCTCCCGACGCGGCTTGGTGCGCACCGAGAGGTAGCCCACCACCTCGCCGTTGCGGCGCATGGGCGCTGCATTGGCGCGGACCCAGTAGTGGTCACCGTTCTTGCGCCGGTTCTTGACCAGGGCCGTCCAGGACTGGCCCTCCTTGAGGGTGCGCCACATGTCGGCAAAGGCCTCCACCGGCATGTCCGGGTGGCGCACCAGGTTATGGGGTTGACCGATCAGTTCGTCGACGCGAAAACCGCTGGTGCGGATGAAGGCCGCATTGGCGTACTGGATGTGGCTGGAAGTGTCGGTTGCCGACAGCAGGGTTTCGCTGTCGGGGAACTCGTATTCCCGCTGGGTGGCCGGCAGGTTGGTGCGCATGAGGCTCCTCAATCTGATGTCGAAAACCACCCGCGCCGGGCGCAGGATGACGGTTCAACAAGGCAGGTTCAGGGCCTCATGGATGAGCCGGCCATGGAATGGCCAGCCACACGGGGTTTTATAGCACGATACCTTGATCGGCATCAACTGGAAACGATGACGAGGTGTCGTTCCCGTGGCTATTTGCCACGGATGATCTCGGCCGCCAGTTCCGCCAGCTTGCGGCGCTGGCCGCGCGCCGTCTTGCGCAGCAGTTCGAAGGCCTGCTGGCGCGGCAGCTGCTGTAGCGCCATGGTGATACCAATGGCGACATTGATGTCCCGTTCGGCATCCAATGCGGCCTGGAGCTGGCTGCGCGTTTCCCGCAGCTCCTGGAGTTCGTTGGCGCGTGACAGTGCCGCCTCGATGGCCGGCACGAGCTGCGGCGTGTCCAGGGGCTTGACCAGGTAGCCCAGGGCGCCGCATCCGCTGGCCTGCTCGATCATCCCTGGTTCGCTGTAGGCGCTCAGCATCAGGAAGGGGATGTGGTCCAGTTCGCGCAGGCGGCGGGCGAGGTACAGGCCGTCCTGCCCCGGCATCCGGATGTCCACGATCGCCAGGTCCGGGCGCATGCCGCTGGACAGTAGCATTTCGGCTTCTTCCACCGACTCGACCGTGCTGACCTCGTAGCCGGCTCCCTGCAGGCCGCTGCCCAGCGTGGTCAGGACCAGACGGTCATCGTCAACCAGCAACAGTCTTGTCTTGTGTGTCACGGACGGATTCATGGGATAGGGGGGGTGATTCCAGATGGATGACGGGGGGCTCGATGGTGAGCCAGACATGGATCGTGTCGCGATCCTGTTCGCGCCGCCACTGGACTCCCGTGCGGGGCAGCATGGCTTGGACCAGTTGCAGCCCGCTGCGGATCGGGCCCGAGGCGGGGCTGGCGTCAGGCGTTTCCCAGACGCCGGTGTTGCTGATGCATATCAGAATCTGGTCGTCCCGTTCCCCCTTGCGCAGACGGACGTCGACGCCGGGAGCCCGCCCGTCCCCGTGCTTGACGGCATTGATGATGAGCTCGTTGAGCACCAGCGCCAGGGGGACAGCTTCCGCCTCGGCCACGATGCAGGGTGTCCATGGGCTGGGGATGTCGACGCGTACCGGTGTCTGCCAGAGCGTCGTGACGTCCCTGGCAATCGCGCCCGTGAGTTCGCACAGCCGGATCGTGTGTTCTGAGTGGCGGCCCTGCAGGCCGTGGATGACGGCAATGCTGCGCACCTGGTTGATGGCCTGGTTAAGGGGGTCGGCGATTTCCGGATGAGCCTGGGCGAACTGGTGCAGCAGACCGGTGATGCCCTGCAGATTGTTCTTGATGCGATGGTGTACCTCGCGGACCAGTGCGTCACGTTGCGCCAGCTGGGCGGCCTGCTGCTCGGCTTCCTGTTGCTTGCGGTAGGAGATGTCGGTATGCGTGATGACGTAGTTCGTGATGTTGCCCGATTCGTTTCTGACGGCAGTGCATGTGACCCATTGGAGGAAGATCCTGCCATCCTTGTGCCGGGTCCAGACCTCGTCGCTCCAGACACCCTGTTCTTGCGCGGCCAGCCAGGCGCTGGCATAAAAAGCGGGGGGATGGCGGTCGGAGTACAGAAAGTCGGTCAGCCGGCCGCTCGACTCCTCGTTGTTATATCCCATGATCCGGGAAAAACTCCGGTTGGTGCGCAGGATGCGTCGACAGGCATCGGTGACGATCATGCCCTCCTGGCACTCGAAGGCGACTGCGGCGATGCGCTGCTCCTCCTCGGCCTGCTTGACGGCGGTGATGTCGGTGTGCGTGATGACCACGCCTTCCTGCTTCTCCTGGCCCAGGGGTATCACGTTCATCGTGAACCAGCGCTTGCGATCAGGCGTGTGGCAGGGGTACTCCGTGGAGTAGGCGGGTAGACGGCCGTCCAGGACGGCCTGGATGCCCTGGCTGACTTCCTCGAGGTTCCCGGGCGGTATGACGCCCACGGCGCGGCGGGCCACGGTCTGATAAGTGACCCCGATCGGTGTGAGGGGTGCCGATTCGCCGGGAAGCGCAATGCCGTTTTCCTGCGCGAAACGCCACCAGGGCTCGTTGACGGCCCGGATGACACCGTCCTGATCCAGCACCGCAATGTGGGCCGCCACGGAGTTCAGGATGACCCCCTTGAAGGATTCGCTCTTTTTCAGCGCTGCGCCGCTTTCCTCCAGGGTTGCCAGCAGGTGGTTGAAGCTCTCGAGCAGTTGCCCGATTTCATCAGGCCTCGAAATGTCCAGGCGTTTCGGAGCATGGCCTGAATCGCTCGTGAAGGTGGACAAGGTCCGGGCAGCCGTCGAGATGGGTGCGAGTTGGCGTCGGATCATCCACCAGGTCAGGACGCAGGCGATCAGGGTGAGCAGGATCGTCGCCAGCAGCATGCGCAGCTGCATGTCGCGAATCGGGGCATAGGCCTCCGACGTCGGCAGCGCCGCCGCGAGGTACCAGCCTGCCGCCGGGACGCCCCTGGCAGACGCCAGGACCTCCTGACCCTGCGGGTTGCGTGTGACGCCCGAGCCTTCGTACCCCTGGATGAAACGGTCGACCAAGGCGATGCTGCCCTGCCCAGGCAGATTTTCCATGATGCGCTGCTTGTTCGTCGCGGTAACGACCAGCCGGTACTGTGGCGCGACCAGCATGTAGCCACCGGTCTTGCCGTAGGCGCCGCTGGTCACATCATCGAGGAAATTGGGTTGCGCCAGATTGGTCAATCCTGAGAGAGCGCCGATGATCCTGCCGCGTTCGTCGCGGATGGGGACGGTCATGCCCACCGTTGGCATCGGCAGTACCATGCCGAGCATGGGCTTGCTGACGTTAGGCTGCCCCTTCTGGAGCGCGATGGCGACGCTGTCGATGTACATGTAATTGACGCCGACCCGTCCGGCCGAGGCGGGGATCTCGGCGATCGCCGTTCCATCGGTCCGGTAGATGATCACGCCGCGGTTGAACAACGTCGGCAGCAGCGTCAACTGCTCCAGGCGTGCCTGGACGGCTGCGGGCCCTGCCTGCATGGCCTGCATGGTCGTACCGGCAACACTTTCGAGGACCTTGAGTCGGCTGTCCACGGCCCCATTGATCTGGGCGGCAACGACGGAAACGGCTGAGTATTGCTGTTCGCCCAGCAGGCGCTGCATGTCCCCGCGCAGCATTTCTCCCGCGAGATAGGACAGCGACCAGAGGCTTGTCAGGGAAATGGCAAGGACCGAAAGAGTCACTCTGGCCTTGACCGAATGCCACAGCGGAACAGTTGAGTACATGCCGGTCATGACCCTGGTTATTGACGAAGTTCAAGCTCGATCACGGTCGATCGGACCGGCATCGGCCGGTACGGTACCAAGTATAGGGAGCCACCGCGTCCACTGGGCAGGCTGACCCGGGCAGATTTCACGTCTTCACGAAGTTCCGACGTTTCCTCGGGGACAATTGAGGCATGACAGAAGAAATCAGGAATACCGGGGACCGGCCAGCCGACTGGCTTGAGATCGAATCCCTCGACATCGAAGCCCAGGGCATCGCCCACAGGCCCGACGGCAAGGTGGTGTTCGTTGAAGGCGCATTGCCTTTCGAAGTGGTCAGCGCCAAGGTCAACCGCAGCAAGAACAACTGGGAGCAGGCCACCGTCACGGCCATCCACCAGGAGTCGTCGCAGCGCGTGCGGCCCGGTTGCCCGCATTTCGGCCTGCATGCCGGGGCCTGCGGCGGCTGCAAGATGCAGCACCTGCACCCCGGGGCCCAGGTGGCCGTCAAGCAGCGCGTGCTGGAGGACAACCTCTGGCACCTGGGCAAGGTGCGGGCCGAAACCGTGCTGCGCCCGATCGAAGGGCCGGCCTGGGGCTATCGCTACCGCGCCCGCCTGTCGGTGCGGCATGTGCACAAGAAGGGCACGGTGCTGGTGGGCTTCCATGAGCGCAAGAGCCGCTATGTAGCCGACATGGAAGTGTGCCCCGTGCTGCCGCCGCATGTGAGCGCCATGCTGATGCCGCTGCGTGCCTTGATCGGCTCGCTCGACGCCATCGAGACCTGCCCGCAGATCGAGCTGGCCTGCGGCGATGCGGTGACGGCGCTGGTGTTGCGGCACCTGGAGCCGCTGAGCGCCGGAGATCTCGCCAAGCTGCGCGCTTTCGCCACGGAGCACCCCGAGGTGCAATGGTGGCTGCAACCCAAGGGGCCGGACACCGTGCACCTGCTTGACGAGGCCCCGGGCACGCCGCAGCTGAGCTATGCGCTGCCCGAGTTCGGCATCACCATGCCCTTCAAGCCGACCGACTTCACCCAGGTCAACCCGCACATCAACCGCGTGCTGGTGTCGCGCGCGCTGCGCCTGCTGGATGCGCAGAAGAATGAACGCGTGATCGACTGGTTCTGCGGCCTGGGCAACTTCACCCTGCCCATTGCCACCCAGGCGCGCGAGGTGCTGGGCATCGAGGGCAGCGAGACCCTGGTGGCGCGCTCACGCGAGAACTTGCGCGGCAACCAGGCGACTCGCCCCGCCGGGCAGGCCCTGGCGCCGACCGCTTTTGTGGCGCGCAACCTTTTCGAGATG
>JBEIPS010000066.1:0-11498 GCA_040376915.1 Hylemonella sp. | reverse complement strand
GCCGCGCGCCGGTGATTCGCCCTGGACCTCCTTGTACAGGCGCAACAGGCGCTCGTAGCTCAGGTCGGTCTCGGACTCCAGCACCTGCAGGCGCGCGCCCAGCTTGATCAGGGCGACGGCGCGCTCGATCTGGCGCGATTCATTGAGGACGCTTTTGCCGGTGGCCATCTTGAACTCCTCAGGTGGCTTCGGCGAAACGGCCGGCCATCAGGATGCTGGCATGCAGGCGGGTGGTGGCGTCGTTGTCCACCTTGCGGGCGGCCTGGTTGGTCAGCAGGCTCCACACGACCTCGTCGTCCATGCGGAAGCGGCACAGCAGCATGCTGCTGGAGGCGATCTTGGAGAGCTGAGCCGGGGACAGCGCGGCCATCAGGTCGGCCGATTCCTCGGAGATGCCCAGACGGAACTGGGCCTCGGCCTTGTCCTTGCGGATCAGGTTTTGCGCCAGCATCAGATAAGTGAGATTGGTTTCACGGATCTCGGCGATCATCTGTTCGTCGGTCATTTGGGTCTCCTTTAGGGCGCAATTCAAAGGTTTCGCGTTGGCCTTGATTCTGAACAGCGCTCCAAAATCTTGAATCAGCCAGTGGCTGTCCCGGTCAAAGAAAAAGCGGTAGTGCTCTGTAGGGGGAAATCCTACAAACTAACGGCCGGAGGAAATGCATGAATTGCCGCATGAATACCGGACAATTCCCCTGTTCCCCGGACCGGGTCTGCCGTATTCTTGGCTTCTATCTATATAGAACATCCTGCGCGCCACACCATGAAAGCAGTCATCCTGGCCGGCGGTCTGGGCACCCGGATCTCCGAGGAAACCCATCTCAAGCCCAAACCGATGATTGAAATCGGGGGCAAGCCCATCCTCTGGCACATCATGAAGATCTACAGCGCCCACGGCGTCAACGACTTCGTGATCTGCTGCGGTTACCGCGGCTACGTGATCAAGGAATACTTCGCCAACTACTTCCTGCACACCTCGGACCTCACCTTCGACATGGCGAGCAACCGCATGGAGATCCATCATCGCCACGCCGAACCCTGGCGCGTGACCGTGGTGGATACGGGGGAGCAGACGATGACCGGCGGCCGCCTCAAGCGCGTCGCCGACTACCTGAAGGATGAAGAATCCTTCTGCTTCACCTATGGCGACGGCGTGGCCGACGTGAACATCAGCGCGGCCATCCGCTTTCACCAGGCGCACGGCAAGCTGGCCACGGTCACGGCAGTGCAACCCCCGGGGCGTTATGGCGCCCTGCAGATGGATGGCCAGGCGGTGACGGGCTTTGCAGAAAAGCCGCGTGGGGACGGTGGCCTGATCAATGGCGGCTTCTTTGTGCTCTCGCCGCGCTGCATCACGCGCGTGGCAGGCGACGCCACAAGCTGGGAGGCCGAACCGCTGACCAGCCTGGCCGCGGCCGACGAATTGCGGGCCTATGCCCACCACGGCTTCTGGCAGCCCATGGACACCCTGCGTGAAAAGAACCTGCTGGAGGAACTCTGGGCCTCGGGCCGCGCGCCCTGGAAGGTCTGGGAATGAAGAAGCACCCCCCGAGACGCTGCGCGTCTCTGCGCTCACGGCCAGAGGCTGTAGCTCTTCGGGCTGTCCAAGCCTGCGCAGGCAGGCTTGGAGCCGCAGCCCTCAGCCCCTCAAGGGGGGCGCACCCAGTGGACCGGCAAAGCCGGCTCCACGGGTGCCCTGGAACGGCTGCCGGCTGCGCGGCCTTGGGGGTGATGGAATGAAGGGTGTTCCAGCCCCCACCTTCTGGCGCGGCAAGCGCGTGCTGCTGACCGGGCACACGGGCTTCAAGGGGGCCTGGCTGGCCCTGTGGTTGCAGCGCCTGGGGGCCCAGGTCACGGGCCTGGCCCTGGCGCCGGCCACACGGCCCAGCCTGTTCGAGCTGGCCGGTGTCGCGCAGACGCTGGACCACCATGTCGCCGACATCCGCGACGCCGCAGCCGTGGCGCGTGTGGTGCAAGCCGCTCGCCCCGAGATCGTGCTGCACCTGGCGGCCCAGGCCCTGGTGCGCGAGGGCTACCGCGAACCCGTGGCCACCTGGGCCAGCAATGTCATGGGCACGGTGCATGTGCTGGACGCGCTGCGCCAGCACCCCGGCACCCGTGTGGCCGTCTGCGTCACGACGGACAAGGTCTACCGCAACCACGAGTGGTTCCATCCCTATCGCGAGAGCGACGAGCTCGGCGGTCATGATCCCTACAGCGCCAGCAAGGCGGGCTGCGAACTGGCCATTGCCAGCTACCGCGACGCTTTCCTCGCCCAGCAGGGCCTGGCCCTGGCCAGTGCCCGTGCCGGCAACGTGATCGGCGGCGGTGACTGGGCGGCCGACCGCCTGCTGCCCGACGCCGTGCGCGCCTGGCAGCACGGTGAAACGCTGCAGATCCGCCGGCCCGAGGCCACCCGCCCCTGGCAGCATGTGCTGGAACCGCTGGCCGGCTATCTGTGCCTGGCCCAGGCCCTGTGGCAGGACGTGGCGCTGGCTGGCGCCTGGAATTTCGGTCCTCACGCGCACGAACGCGCCACGGTGCGCCAGGTGGTGGACCTTGCAAGAGGGGCCTGGGGTGGCGGCGCGGTGGATTACGCGCAGCAGGCTGAAGGCCCGCACGAGGCTGGCTGGCTGGCGCTGGACACCTCCAAGGCGCAGGCACAGCTGGCCCTGCAACCGCGCTGGACTCTGGAGCATTCCGTGTTGCGCACGCTGCGCTGGTACCGCGCGCAGCATGAGGGTGCCAAGGCGCGCGAACTCTGTGGGGGTGACTTCGAAGCCTGGGAGGCTGCCCGATGAGCAGCCTTACCGTGACCGATCTGCCCCTGGCCGGTCTGAAGCGCGTGCAGCGCCGTCTGCACGCCGACGAGCGTGGTGTGTTCGCACGCCTGTTCTGTGCCGAGGAACTGGCCGCCGCCGGTTGGCGCGGGCCCATCGCCCAGATCAACCACAGCCTCACGCGCACGCGGGGCACGGTGCGTGGCCTGCATTACCAGCGGGCGCCGCATGCCGAGACGAAGCTGGTGAGCTGCGTGCGCGGTGAGGTGTGGGACGTGGCCGTGGACCTGCGTGTCGGTTCTCCCACGTTTCTGCGCTGGCACGGTGAACTGCTGAACGGGGCCGAGGGCACGGCCCTGCTGATTCCGGCGGGTTTTGCCCATGGTTTCCAGCTGCTCAGCGACGAGGCGGAGCTGGTCTACTGCCATTCCGCCGCCTACGCGCCGCAGGCCGAGGCTGGCCTGCATGTGCGTGACGTGCGGCTGGGCATCGGCTGGCCCCTGCCCCTGCAGGGCCTGTCGGCCCGTGACGCCGGTTTCGAGTTGCTGAAGCCGGATTTCGAGGGAGTGAGATTGTGAAGTGCCGCCATTGCGGGAGCAGCTTGCGTCTGCCTTTCCTGGACCTGGGCAGCGCCCCGCCGTCCAACGCCTACCTGCGTGCACAGGATCTGCAGGCACCTGAAACCTGGTACCCGCTGCGTCTGCTGGTGTGCGAGAGCTGCTGGCTGGTGCAGACCGAAGACCATGCCGGGCGCGAGCAGCTTTTCGATGCGGACTACGCCTATTTCAGTTCTTACTCGAGTTCCTGGCTGGCGCATGCCAAGGCCTATGTGCATTGCATGCGGGAGCGCCTGGGGCTGAGCGCCCAGAGCTGCGTGGTCGAGGTTGCCGCCAACGATGGCTACCTGCTGCAGTACGTGCGCGAGGCAGGTGTGCCCTGCTACGGCATCGAGCCGACAGCCAGCACCGCGGCCGCGGCGCGCGCCAAGGGCATCGAGATCGTCGAGCGTTTCTTCGGCGTGGCGCTGGCGCGCGAGCTGGTCGAACAGGGCCGCCAGGCCGACCTCACGGCCGCCAACAATGTACTGGCGCATGTGCCCGACATCAATGATTTCGTCGGCGGTTTCGCCGTGCTGCTCAAGGAACAGGGTGTGGCCACCTTCGAATTCCCGCACCTGCTGCGCATGGTGCAGGAGTGCCAGTTCGACACCGCCTATCACGAGCACTATTCCTACCTCTCGCTCACGGCGGTGCAACGCATCTTCGCGGCCAACGGCCTGCAGGTCTTCGACGTGGAGGAGCTACCCACGCACGGCGGCAGCCTGCGCGTGTTTGCACAGCGCAGCGACGCCGGGCGCCGGCCGGTGGCGCCGCCCGTAGCCGCGCTGCTGGCGCGCGAGCAGGCCGCCGGTTTGACCACACCGGCGTTTTATGCCGGTTTCCAGCGCGAGGCCGAGCGCATCAAGCGCGAGCTGCTGGAATTCCTGCTGCAGGCCAGACGTGAAGGCCTCAAGGTCGGTGCCTACGGCGCGGCGGCCAAGGGCAATACCCTGATGAACTTCGCCGGCGTGCGGCCGGACCTGCTGCCCTATGTGGTGGACCTGAACCCCGCCAAGCAGGGCAAGTGCATGCCGGGCAGCCGCATCCCCATTGTGGGCGAGGACCATCTGCGCCAGGACCGGCCCGACCGTGTGCTCATCCTGCCCTGGAACCTGCGCACGGAAATCACGGCGCAGCTGAGCTATATCCGCGACTGGGGCGGTCGTTTTGTGACAGCCGTGCCACGGCTCACCATCGAACCATGAGAGTCCTGCTCACAGGCGCCAGCGGTTATCTGGGCCGGCATGTGCTGGCCCGGCTGCGCGCGCACGGCTGTGAGATCGTCTTGCTCGGGCGCAGCCGCCCGGTGGGCACCGAGGATCTGCCCTGGCTGCCGGTCGACCTGCTGGAGGGTGGGGACCTGGCGCCTGCACTGCGTGAGGCGCAGGCCAGCCATCTGCTGCACCTGGCCTGGTACGCCGAGTACGGCAAGTTCTGGACCTCGCCGCTGAACCTGCGCTGGGTGGATGCCAGCCTGCGCCTGCTGCAGGCCTTCACCGAACAGGGTGGCCGCCATGTGGTGATGACGGGCAGCTGCGCCGAGTACGACTGGGGCGGCTCGGGCCCCTTCCATGAGGACAGCACGCCGCTGAACCCGGCCAGCCTCTACGGCGCGGCCAAGGACGCCACCCGCCGCCTGGCCCAGGCCTGGTGCCGGGACCAGGGGGCCACGCTGGCCTGGGGGCATGTGTTTTTTCCCTTTGGTCCGGGCGAGGCGCGGCAGCGCATGCTGCCCTCGCTGATCGAGGTCTTCCGCGGCCGGGCCGCCCCCTTTGGCGTCAACGCGGAAGCCCGTCGCGGCATGCTGCCGGTGCGCGATGCGGCGGAAGCTTTTGTGCATCTGCTCGTGCAAGGTTGTGAAGGTCGCTACAACATCTGCTCCGGCCAGCCCGTGCAGGTGGGTGAGGTGGTGCGCACGCTGGCGCGCCTGTGCGGGGCGGATCCGTCCCCGGTGCTGGCGCTGGCCACCGTGCGTCCTGGCGATCCGGCCCTGCTGGTGGGCGACAACACGCGCCTGCTGGCCACGGGCTGGCGACCCACCCTGAGCCTGGAACAGGGCCTGGCGGCCATGGTTCGCCCTGCAACCGAGGAGGCCAGCGCATGAGCAACCACGCCACGACCATGTTCTGGGGTTTCAGCGATGGACCGAAGTTCATTGCCGGCATCCAGCAGTCCATCGACAACCTGGCGCCGCAAAGCGGTATCTACACCGGTGACAACCTCTTCACCTACCAGCGCAACCTGAGTTTCATGGAGGACGAACCCTTCATGGCGGCCTGGCGCAAACATGCCAGCGACGCCGTCGAGAAGGCCATCCTCTGGCGCACGGCCATCCTGCTGGGGGGCGTGCGCAACGGCCTGAAACTGCAGGGAGACTTCGTGGAATGCGGCTGCTACAAGGGCACCAGCGTGCGCATCCTGTGCGATGCAGTGGATTTCGGGGCCAGCGACAAGCGGTATTTCCTCTACGACCTGTTCGAATACGACGCCGCCACCATGTCCAATGGCATGCCCGAACACGGTGGGGATTTATACCGGTCCGTGGTGGACCGGTTTGCCGACCTTCCCAATGTGGTCGTGACCCAGGGCCGGGTGCCCGAGGTGCTGGGTCAGGTGGTGCCCGACAGGATTGCCTTCATGCACCTGGACATGAACAGCGCCGCGGCGGAAGTCGGCGCGCTGGAGGTCTTGTGGGATCGCATGGTGCCCGGCGCCATGCTGGTGCTCGACGACTATGGCTGGGAAGGTTACCGTGCGCAGAAACTCGCGGAAGACGCCTGGCTGCAAGCGCGTGGATTCCATGTGATGGAACTGCCTACAGGGCAGGGCATGGTCATCAAACAATGAACAAGGAGTGCTTATGACCCCCGAACAACAGTTTTCCCAAGAGCGCAATGAGCGGTTGGCTGCTTATGCCCAGGACAAGCCCTTCCAGCAGCTGTCACGCCAGTGGCTGCAGGAGTCCATGGCCAAGAAGTACGTCTACAACTTCGACTGGATGGGCCGCCCCATCATCCAGTACCCGCAGGACATGGTGGCGATCCAGGATCTGGTCTGGCGCGTGCGGCCCGATCTCATCATCGAGACCGGTATCGCCCACGGCGGCTCTCTGATCCTCAGTGCCTCCATGCTGGCCATGCTGGACATGTGCGACGCCATCGAGGCCGGCACCACCATCGATCCGCGCCAATCCAAGCGCAAGGTGATCGGTCTGGACATCGACATCCGTCCCCACAACCGCTCTGCCATCGAGGCCCATCCCATGGCCAGCCGGATCCAGATGTTCCAGGGCTCGTCCATCGACCCGGCGGTGGTGCAGCAGGTGCGCGTCGCCGCCAAGGGCTACAAGAAGGTGCTGGTCTTCCTGGACTCCATGCACACGCACGACCATGTGCTGGGCGAACTGGACGCCTACGCGACCCTGGTCACGCCCGGCAGCTACTGTGTGGTTTTTGACACCTTCGTGGACGACATGCCGCCCAGGTTCTTTGCCGACCGGCCCTGGGACGTGGGCAACAACCCCAAGACCGCCGTGCGCGCCTGGTTGCCCCAGCACGCGGAGTTCGAGGTGGATGCCGAGATGGAGCAGCGCCTGCAGGTCACCGTAGCGCCGCACGGCTTCTTACGCCGGAAGTAAAGCACCCCCCGAGACGCTACGCGTCTCCCCCCTCAAGGGGGGCGCACCCGGCGGCCTGGCCAAGCCAGTTCCACGGGTGCTCTGGAACGGCCGGCTGCGCGGCCTGGTGAGGTCAGGGGGCCGGGGTTTCGCCGAGATACTCGAGCGCGGCCTGCACGTACTGCTGCGTGCGTGCGAGCAATTGCTCCGCCGGCTCCGGCGGGGTCATGGATTTCAGGGCTTCTTTCAGATAGACGCGTCCGAACTCGTGGTTGCCATGGGCGTTCTCGATTTCGGCCAGTGCCGTCAAGGCCACCGGGTCGTGCGGCTTGGCGCAGAGGATGCGTTCGGCCAGCAAGGTGGCCTCGTACCAGCGCTTGCTGGCGAGCTGCTGGCTGGGCGTGGCGGGGCTGATTTCCACCCTGACCTCGGCCTGGGCGCGGGCGATGGCCGCCTGCAGGCGTTCGTAGGCGCGTGAGAGGGGGACGAACTCCCCCGGCGCGACGCCCACCTGAAACTCCTGTTCCGGCAGCGGCGGCGGTTGGCCGACCCACTCGCCGACCTGGGCCAGCATCTGATCGGCGGTCCAGTCCGGATGGCCGGACTCGACCAGCCACAACATCCACATGAAACGCAGCGCGTTGCCGAATTCCTGCATGTACACGTCTTCGCGCATCAGCACGCTGGCTTCCATCTCGTCGCGCAGGCTCAGACGGGCGCGGTTGAGCGCCTCCACGTCGCCGGCCAGGCGCGCGGCGATGGCCACGTATTCGTCCGCGCTGCGCGCGATCCAGTCATGGTGGCCCAGGTGCGCCAGGATGCCCACACCCATGCGCGAGCCCAGGCTGTCGCCTTTCATGGTGATCAGCGGCACGCCCATCCAGGTCAGGTCGCTCGACGTGGTGCCGCCCACCAGCGGGAAGGGATCGAGTGCGACGTCGATGCGGTGATAGGTCAGGTACTGGTTGCTCTGGTTGAGCGGCAGCAGTTCCAGCCGGGTGATGTCGATGCCCAGTCGTTCGCAGCGCGCACGGTAGGCGTTGGCGAATTCCGCCTTCTCGAAACCCTTGCCCTCGAGCAGCAGCCGTGCATTCGGCACGGTGGCCAGGATGCGGCCCCACAGGGCCAGCACCTTGTCGGTCAGCTTGCCCAGGTTGTTGCAGCAGCCGAAGGTGACGAAACCGTTCTGCAGGGCGGGTGTGGGACGCACCTGGTAGGCCGGCTGGTAGCGCCACAGAGGGTTGCGGCTCTGCGGACGGTAGAGCAGCCAGCGGGTGGGCAGGCGGTACAGGCGCTCGCTGTAGTACACCTCGGCGCCCGGGGGGTCGGTGATGCCGTCGCTGAACCACCAGTCCATGGCGGACAGGCCCGTGGTGCCCGGGTAGCCGATGGTGCTGGCCTGCACGGGGGCGGGTTTGCGCGCCATGGTGGGCAGGCCGTTGCCGCCCGTGTGGCCGGCCAGGTCGATCAGGATGTCGATCTGCGCGTCCTGGATGGTCTTGGCCTGCTCCTCGAAGGACTGCCGGTGCAGGGAGACGAAATGGTCGCTGTGGCAGCGCACGCGCTCGTTGGCGCTGTCCTCGTTCTGGGTGCCCAGGTAAAAGGCCCAGACTTCGAACTGGCGCCGGTCCAGTCCCGCCAGCAGACCTTCCGCGAAGTACATCACGGCATGGTGGTGGAAATCCGGAGACAGAAAGCCCACCTTGAGCTTGCGCCAGGGGCCGCCTTCGCGCCGCGCGGCGTGGTCCGGCCACAGGGGTTTGAGCGGCGGCTCGAAGACGGCGCTGAATTCGCGCGCCGCCGTGGCCAGATCCTGCACGCCGGCCTCGGGGTCGGCCAGCATGAAGAGCAGCAGATTGGTGTGGTGGGCGATGTCGTGGGGGCTCAGGGCGATGGCGGCCCGGCAGTCTTCTACGGCCTCGTGCACCTCGCCCAGCTCGCGCCGGTGGATGGCGCGCTGGTTCAGCGCACCGACCTTGTCCTCCGGGGTCTCGGCCAGCTCCCAGGCCTTGTTGGCGGCGTCCAGGCCTTCCCGGTGCTGCTGAGTTCCGTAACAGCATTGCGCGAGCTTGATCCAGCTGACGGCTTTGTCGGGACGTAATGCACTGACTTTTCTCAGAATGGGGGCGGCTTCGGACGAGCGACCCTCCTGCCGGAGGATGTCGGCGTAGTTGATCAGCAGTTCGGCATCTTCGGAGTGCACCGCCGCGCCCTGGCGGTAGGCGGCGATGGCGTCGTCAAGGCGGCGCAGCTTGTACAGTGCGAACCCCAGCATCTGGTGCGAGCGCAGATGCATCCCGTTCTTGCGCAGGGTCTGGCGGCACAGGCGCACCACCAGCGGCCAGTCTCCTTTCAGGAAAGCCTGGCTGATCTTGACGGCGTCGGCGTCGGGCGCCCCGGCGCCGGGTCTGGCGCCGTGGGGGTGCTGGCCGTGCTTGCGTTGGTGGGATGAGGTCACGGCCCTCATTATTGCCCTTAGCGTTGCAGCAGCTGCAAGACGCCTTGCGGGATCGAGTTGGCCTGGGCAATCATCGCGGTGCCGGCCTGCTGCAGGATCTGGGCACGCGACAGGGCTGCGGTTTCGGCCGCGAAGTCGGCGTCCATGATGCGGCTGCGCGAAGCGGTCAGGTTTTCCGACGTGATCTGCAGTGCAGCGATGGCGGTTTCGAAGCGCGACTGCAATGCGCCGAGCTTGGCGCGTTCGCCGCTGATGAAGGCCAGTGCCGAGTCCACCGTCTTGAGTGCGTCGTTGGCCTTGATCACCGTCGTCACGTCCAGGTCCGCCACCTTGTGCAGGGTCGAGGAGGTGTCGATACCGATGTACGAGGACGAGGCCGCCACCGTGGTGGCGTGGCTCAGCACGAAGGACTTGTCCGCATCGAAGGTCACGTAGCCGCTGATCAGGGCGTTTTCCGCTACGGCGTTGGCCGTCAGCGTGATGGCGCCCACCGAGGCCAGCGCACCCGCGCTGTCCGCCTTCATCTTGTTCACCGTCACGGCACCGGCGTTCTGCACCAGCGTGTCGGTCACCATGATGTCCTCGCCCGAATTATTGGTCAGGATCACGCTTGTGCCCGCGGCGTTCAGGCTGGCCACCACACCGGTCTTGGACGACTTGTCGTTGAAGGCCGAGATGGCACTGGCCAGGCCGCTGGGGCTGTTGGTCGTGGTCAGGTTGAAGGTGATGGCTTCGGGCGAGCTGTTGTCCGAGCGCACGGTCAAGGTGTAGGCGCCGGTGGCGCCGAAGCTCAGCTGCACATCGGTCTGGGCATCGGCGGTCACGCCCGTGATGGGGGACTGCTGGTTGATGGCGGTCGCGACCGTCTTGGCCGTGTCATTGTTGGCGATGACCACGGCCGCGCTGCCGGCCGCACCGTTGATGTTGACCGTCTCGCCCGTGATGCCGTTGGCGCCCCAGGCCGCGCCGGTGGCAGCCATGCTCATGGCGGCCACCGAGTTGATGGCCTGGTTGTTGCCGTACTGGTTGGTACGGCCATTGGCCGTGGCAGCCACGATGACCTGGCCCGCATTGGCGCCGATCTGGAACTGGGCGGTACCAAAGGTGCCGTCCAGCAGCTTCTGGCCATTGAACTCCGTACTCTGCGCTATGCGATCGAGCTCGGCGACAAGCTGGCCCACTTCCTGGTTCAGGGCCTGGCGGTCCGAGGCGCTGTTGGTGGCGTTGGCCGACTGCACGGCCAGTTCACGCACACGCTGCAGGATATTGCCGGCTGAACCCAGCGCGCCTTCCGTCACCTGGGCCAGGGAGATGCCGTCGTTGGCGTTGCGCGTGGCCTGGTTCAGGCCGCGGATCTGGCTGGTGAAGCGCTCGGAGATGGCCAGGCCGGCCGCGTCGTCCTTGGCGCTGTTGATGCGCAGGCCGCTGGACAGCCGCTGGATCGCGGTGTTCAGTGAGGTCTGACTCATGCCCTGGTTGCGCTGTGCGGTCAGCGAGGGGACGTTGGTGTTGATGATGGCAGCCATGGAAACACTCCTTAGTTACAGGGGTTGTGGCCCCGACATAGCGATGGAATGAATTGTGGGCAGCTGCTATCGGGCTGGTAATTTGATAAATAGGGTTGAAACCAGCCTTTTTTCGATTTAAGCCTCAAGTTCGGAGAAAAGCCGCCGATAACTTCTGCATATCTGGCGGGTCCCGGAGCGTTGCGTGCGCCCTGACGGCCCAAAAGGTAGAGTTGAAGTCGAAAAACCTGCTTTTTCTCGCTTTAAGCCTCAAGTTTCGGTCGCCGGCGTACGAAAACAGTGGCGAGGGCATCTTCCTCTGCCTCTAACAGGAGTTCAGCAATGGCATCCATCATCAACACCAACATTGACTCGCTGAGCGCGCAGCGCTACCAGGGGTTGAGCAGCTCGTCGCTCAGTACCGCGATTCAACGTCTGTCCAGCGGCCTGCGCATCAACAGCGCCAAGGACGACGCAGCTGGCCTGTCGATTTCCGACCGTTTCACCAGCCAGATCCGTGGCCTGAACCAGGCCGCGCGT
>JBEIPS010000150.1:0-3634 GCA_040376915.1 Hylemonella sp. | reverse complement strand
GCGTCGGCCCGGCCAACGCGGCCGTCCAGGGCCTGATGACCAGCACCCTGGGCGCGGCCCTGCTGCTGACCGCTGCCGCCACCCTGTACAAGGCCGTGCGCGGCAAGGCCCTGCCGGCCACCCTGGCCGCCAGCCAGGAAGCCGCCGCCGCCCGGCCGCGCCACTGGAGCCTGCCCCTGCTGCTGGGCGCCCTGGTCGGCACCCTGGTGACGCTGACCTCGGTGGGCGCCGGCGCCATCGGTGTCAGCGTGCTGCTGCTGGTCTACCCCCTGCTGCCGCTGCCGCGCATCGTCGCTGCCGACATCGCCTACGCCGTGCCGCTGACCCTGGTGGCTGGCCTGGGCCATGCCTCCCTGGGTTCGGTGGACTGGAGCCTGCTGGCCCTGCTGCTGGCCGGCTCCCTGCCCGGCATCTGGCTGGGCACCCACCTGATGCACCGCATCAACGAGCGCGTGGTGCGCTCCGCCCTTTCCGTGCTGCTGGCCTGGGCCGGCCTCAAGCTGATTGCGATCTGACCATGTACCAATACACCGACTTCGACCGCCAGTTCGTGCGCCTGCGCGCCGAGCAGTACCGCGACCAGCTCGAACGCCATCTGGCCGGCCAGCTGGGCAACGAGGAATTCCGCCCGCTGCGCCTGCAGAACGGCTGGTATGTGCAGCGCCACGCCCCCATGCTGCGCGTGGCCGTGCCCTACGGCGAACTCTCCACAGCCCAGGTGCGCGTGCTGGCCAGGATCGCCCGCGACTACGACCAGCCCACGAACGAGATCTTCCAGGGCGCCATCGCGGCGCAGAACAAGCTGGGCGACATCCAGCTGCGCGACGGCAAGGCCATTGGCAGCAAGCTGGTGACGGGCTACGCCCACTTCACGACCCGCCAGAACGTGCAGTTCAACTGGATCCCGCTGGACAGGAGCGCCGACGTCATGGACCTGCTGGCCACGGTGGGCATGCACGGCATCCAGACCAGCGGCAACTGCATCCGCAACATCACCAGCGACGCGCTGGCCGGCATCGCCGTGGACGAGGTGGCCGACCCCCGCCCCTTCGCCGAGATCCTGCGCCAGTGGAGCACGCTGCACCCCGAGTTCGCCTTCCTGCCGCGCAAGTTCAAGATCGCCATCACCGGCGCGCGCGAAGACCGCGCCGCCATCGCCTGGCACGACGTGGGCCTGCAGCTGCTGCGCAACGAAGCAGGCACCCTGGGCTTCAAGGTGCTGGTGGGCGGCGGCATGGGCCGCACCCCGGTCATCGCCACCACCATCCGCGAATTCCTGCCCTGCGACCAGGTTCTCAACTACACGGAAGCCGTGGTGCGCGTCTACAACCGCTGGGGCCGCCGCGACAACAAGTACAAGGCGCGCATCAAGATCCTGGTAAAGGCCGAGGGCCAGCGCTATATCGACGAGGTGGAAGAGGAATACCGCCAGATCATCGAGCACGATGGCGCGCCGCACACGATCACGGCCGCCGAGTTCGAGCGCGTCAGCGCCAATTTCGTGCCGCCCACCCTGACCTGCGACCGCAAGAGCGCCGACGCCAAGATCGCCCACATCCTCAAGGCCGCGGCCGAGGACGACGTGGAGTTCGGGCGCTGGCTGCAGCGCAATGTCTCCGCGCACAAGAACCCCGACCTGCGCGCCGTCACCCTGTCCTTCAAGCGCCTGGGCCAGTCGCCCGGTGACGCCACCGCCGCCCAGCTGGACGCCGTGGCCCAGCTGGCCGACCGTTACAGCGGCGGCGAAGTGCGCGTGACGCACGAACAGAACCTGCTGCTGCCCTGGGTGCGCTGCGACCAGCTCGCCGAACTCTGGCGCGAAGCCCGCCACCTGGGACTGGCCAAGCCCAATATCGGCCTGCTGACCGACATGATCGCCTGCCCCGGCGGCGACTTCTGCGACCTGGCCAATGCCCGTTCCCTGCCCCTGGCCGAAGCCATCACGGCCCGCTACCAGGACCTGGACGAGCTGGAAGACCTGGGCGAGATCGACCTGCATATCAGCGGCTGCATCAACTCCTGCGGCCACCACCACAGCGGCCACATCGGCATCCTGGGCGTGGACAAGGATGGCAAGGAGTGGTACCAGGTCACCGTGGGCGGCTCCGACGGCAAGCTGCTGTCGGGCGATCCGGTGCCGGGCAAGGTCATCGGCCCCTCTTTCTCCGCACATGAGGTGCCGGACGTGATCGAAGCCCTGCTGGACACCTACCGCGCCCTGCGTCTCGAAGGCGAGGCCTTCATCGACACGCTGCGCCGCGTCGGCGGCGAACCGTTCAAGCAGGCCGGCCAGCAGGCCCGCCATGAAACCGCCGCCACGGCCTGAAGGAGTCAAGTGATGAAACTGTTTTCCGCCGACGCCGCACCGACCGAACCCCATGACCTGCAGGTGCTGGTCCTGGCCAATGACGCCGACCCGCGCACCCTGACACTGGATGGTGTGATCCGCATCGACCTGCATTTCCCCAGCTTCACCGACGGCCGCGCGCACAGCCAGGCGCACCTCTTGCGCCGCCGCCTGGGCTACCAGGGCGAGATCCGCGCCACCGGCGACGTGCTGGTCGACCAGCTGCCCTTGCTGTCGCGCAATGGCTTTGACGCCGCCGTGCTGCGCGCCGACCAGGACCTGGCCGTGGCCGAACGCCAGCTAGCCCGCTTCAAGAGCCACTACCAGGGCGATGCTGTGCTGCCGCGCCCCCGTTTCGTGCAGGCCGCCTGAGAAAGCCCCGGATGAAAGCCACCGAACTCCATGCCCGCGCCAGTGCCGATTTCTCGGCCAAGCTGGCCCGCACGCAGGAGCTGCTCCAGCAGGCCGCGCGCGACTTCGCGCCCGTGCTGCCGGGCGGCCCCTCCCTGGTCAGCCTGGCCTGCAGCCTGGGTGCGGAGGACATGGTGCTGGCCCACCTGATCAATGCCCAGCAACTCAACATCGGCATCTTCGTGCTGGAGACCGGTCGCCTGCACACCCAGACCCTGGAACTGATGCACCAGCTCAAGGCCACCTCGCGTGCACCGGTGGAAATCTTTCAGCCGCAGACCGAAGCGGTGGTGACTTTCGTGCAGCGCGAAGGCAAGGACGCCATGTACAAGAGCATCGAGCTGCGCAAGGCCTGCTGCCACATCCGCAAGATGGAGCCGCTGGACCGTGCCCTGGCCGACAAGAAGGCCTGGGTCACCGGCCTGCGCCGCGAGCAGTCCGACGCGCGCGCCGAAGTGCCTTTCATCGACAACAGCAACGAACACCGCCTGAAGTTCAACCCCCTGGCCGAGTGGACCTGGGGCGACGTCTGGTTTTACATCCAGCAGAACAAGGTGGCCTACAACCAGCTGCACGACCAGTTCTACCCCAGCATCGGCTGCGAGCCCTGCACCCGCGCGATTTCGCTGGGTGAGGATTTCCGCGCCGGCCGCTGGTGGTGGGAGAACGAAGCAGCCAAGGAGTGCGGCCTGCACGTCCAGGAACCATTGAAACAAGGAGCGCAAGCATGAACGCCCGCGCCGAACAAGAACTCGTGAACCAGACCGTGCACCATCTGAGCAATGCCCACCTCGACGCGCTCGAGGAAGAAACCATCTTCATCCTGCGCGAAGTGGCTGCGACTTTCGAGCGCCCCACCCTGCTGTTCTCCGGCGG
>JBEIPS010000022.1:0-42004 GCA_040376915.1 Hylemonella sp. | reverse complement strand
CCCAATGCATTGCGGCAGCTGCTGGAGCAGCACACCCGCCCGCGCGGCCTGCCCTTGCAACTGGTGGCCGAGGTGGATTCGGTGCAGACGGTGCTGAGCCTGGTGGCACGCGGCGTGGGCGACACCGTGCTGCCGCAAGGTGCCATCCGGGCCTGGAACTACCCGCAGAAGTTGAACGTGGCGGCCATCCATACCCCGGCCATGCGCAACCAGCTGGTGCTGGCCGTGCCCACCGCGCGGCCGGCCACGCGCCTGAGCCGCCACGTCACCCAGGCGCTGAGCGAACTGGTCTCGGCGCACTTCCAGGCACCGGACCTGTAAGAAATCCGTGCGGCAGACGACCAATTCTGTTCACACTCTCTTCTCGATGCTGCCGTATCCCCTTGCCCTGAGCCTGACCCTGCTGTGTGCACTGCTGCCTGTGGGCCTGCAGGCCAGCACGCTGACACTGACACCGGCCACCCCGAGCTGCGGCGTCGTGGCCGTGGCGCAGGCCCCGCTGCCCCCTGCCGCGCAGCACCGGCTGGCGCAAAGCCAGGCGACCTTCGGGACACGCGACATCGCCTGGGCCTGGCTGGGCTCGCCCACGGCGCGCTACCCGCATGCCGCCCTGGGCTCGCCCTTGCATGCCGCCAGCCTGCAGGTAATGCCGGCCACGGCGCACCCGGAGCTGCTGACCTACACACTGCCGCTGCATCGGGTGTTCGAAGACCGTGTGCCGCGGCTGGCCGACCTGAACGGCGACGGCCGCGACGAGATCATCCTGGTGGAGGCCGATGCCCTGCGCGGTGCTGCGCTGGTGGTGTTCGGCCTGCGCAATGGCGTGCTGGTGGAACTGGCCCGCGGCCCGCAGGCGGGATCGACCTTTCGCTGGCTCAACCCGGTCGGTGTGGCCGATTTCGACGGCGACGGCCACCTCGACCTGGCCAGCGTGACCACACCCCACATCGGCGGTGTGCTCACCCTGCATCACTATCGCCCGCCACGCCTTGAACCCTATGCACGCGCCACCGAGGTCTCCAACCACCGCATGGGCGAACTGGAGCAGCAACTGGCGGTGATCGTGACGCAGCCGGGCCAGCGACCGACCATCCTGATCCCCGACATGCAGTTGCAGACGCTGCAGGCCCTGCGCTGGGAAGCCCCGGGGCAGTGGACCGAACCGGCCCGCGCCCTGGTGCTGCCCGCACGCGCTGAACGCTTCACGCCACTGGCCGGCGCAGGCTGCCTGCAGCTGGCCGACGGCAGCTGGTGGCGCGTGGCGCTGGCACCCTGACCTGCGACGCGCCGCGCAGCCTCGGCCCGCGAGGAATACACGGAAGCGGTCTGATCCGCTCAGACGGCCCGCGCACCCAAGGCGCGCAGGCGCTCCTGCCACTTGCGCACACCGGCCTCGCCCAGCCGGTCCACCATGCCGATCAAGGTGTCGCGCACCGGCGAGATACCGACGAACCCCAGGATGTTGCGCTTGAGCAGGCCCACACTGCGGGCCCGGAAGAACCAGCGGTAGACCAGGGCCGGCATGCCCATGGTGACGACGATGCGCGCGCTGCGCCCCTTGAGGCCTTTGAACATGAAGGGGTTGCTGCTGCGTTCGGCCGCGTCGCCCTTGAAGGCAAAACCCGGGCGCGCGACCTGCTCCAGAAAACCCTTCAACAGTGCCGGCATGTCGCCGAGCCAGAGAGGGAAAAGGATGACCATGTGCTGGGCCCAGGCGATGTCGTCCTGCGCGGCCTGCAGGCCAGTAGGCAGGGGCCCGTGTTCCCACTCCTGCTGGCTGCGCAGCAGGGGGAAGTCCAACCGGGCGATCTCGACAACACGCACCTCATGGCCGGCCTGGCGCGCGCCTTCGGCGTAAGCCTCGGCCAGTGTGTGGTTCAAGTGCCGGGCCGAGGCATCGGGATGGCCCTGGAGGATGAGGATGCGACGGGTGTCCATGGTGTGCTCCTGCGCTGTGGCCCCTCCATCCTGGCACGCCAGTCGGGCGGCGACCTTGATCCAGCGCAATGCTATATTTTCGATAGCTTTCTGCGCATACCCGGTAACGCCGCAAGCCTATCCGGTCCTGCCTAGAATGGAGGCGTCACCTTCTCCTGCCATGAACCCGAACGACACCCCCCTGTTCTACACCGGCCGCACCGAGGCCTTCGACCAGACCTTCGACGCCTGGGCCGACCGGCCGCTGCTGCAATCCATGGAAGAGGGCGGGGTGGACTGGCCCAGCTCCTGCCGCAACGGCAACTGCCGCACCTGCATCGGCCAGTTGCTCAGCGGCACGGTGCGCTACGAGATCGACTGGCCGGGCCTGACGCCCGAGGAGAAGGAAGAAGGGTATGTGCTGCCCTGCGTGGCCCACCCCTGTTCGGACGTGGCGCTCAGAGAGGGTTATTGAAACCGGCGCCGCAAAAGCTCAGGCCAGGGCGTTGAAGCGGGTGCCCAGACTGCCCGAAACGGCCAGCGGCTGGGGGCCGATGGGAGAGGCCTGCAACAGGGTCTGCACGCTGGCCTGCTGCGTTTCCATGGCCTGGTGCAACACGTAAATCTGCACGCTCTGCGCCAGCTGCACTGACTGCTGCTGGCTGGCGATGGCGATGATCTGATTGCTGATGCCGTCCATGGTCGATCTCGGGTGGTTCCACCCTTCTTATCGACAGGCCGGCCGGGAACTTGAGACTCAGGCGTTCAGCGTGCCGCGCAGCAGCTCGGGCAGGCTATCCGCCCCCATGCGGAAACCGCAGGCCTGGGCATGGCCGCCGCCGCCCATGCTTTCGGCCAGGGGGATGCAGTCGAAGCTGCGCTGCGAACGCAGGCCCACCTTGATCAGGCCGCCCTTGCTGGCGCTCCACATCAACGCGTAGGTACCGCTCTTCTTGCTCAGCAGTTCACCGACCAGGCTGTGGAACATGCCGGGTGCGTTGACCATCAGGCCGACATGGCCATTGAAGGTGACGGGCTCGGCGCCGGCGGCGATGTCGTCGCAGAGCTTGCTGAACTTCTCGTCCATGGCCTGGCCGCGCAGCATGAAGGTCGCCAGCTCCTCCTCGGACCAGGAAGCGATCTGCGCCCAACGTTCGAAGTCCATGGCTTCCATGTCGAGCGCTGCCAGGAAACCCGCGCTCTCCGGGTACTTCCAGGCCCAGATGTCGCGGTCTTCGATGTAGCGCACCAGGGCCGGCAGTGCACGGTCGGACTGGAAAAACTCCCAGGCCAGGCGCGCGCCGGACTTGCTCATGTCGAAATGCACGACGCCGCAGCGGCAGGCAAAACCCGTGAGCTTCTCGGCCGCGCTCTTGTGGTGGTCCAGCATCACGAGCTTGGCAGCCCGCTGCTCGATGGCCGACATGATCTCGGGCGCAAAGGAGAAATCCAGGATGTAGACCGCACGGCCTTCGAGCGGGGGCAGGTCGTCCACGCTTTTGGCGTCGCCATGGTCGCAGGGGCGGAACTCGGCTTGGCCCTCGTAATACAGCCAGGCGGCCAGCGCGGCGCCGAAACCGTCGGCGCAGCGCGCGTGGTAGAGGATGAGCGGCGAGGGGTCGTGCCGGTCGGGGTGGACCAGCAGTTGCTGGGGCAGCAGGGTTTTCATCGGGCGGGTTTCCTGGAACGGGGAGCGGCCTTGGCCGGTGCGGATTTTTTCGCCGCGGGTTTGCTGCGGATATGACCCGCGCTCTTGAGCTCTTCCTTGCGCAGCTGGCGTTCGGCGTCGAGCTGTTTGCCTTCGGCCAGCCATCGCGCGTATTCCTGCGGGGTCTCCAGCGAGATGCGGCCCAGCGCGCCGACACGGAAGTCGTGGATCAGCAGCTCGGCGGCCTTCTGCAGGTTCACCTGATTGCCAGCCTGCAGCGCGCCGCGGCTGCGGCCGATTGCCTCGAGCAGTTCTTCGCTCTGCAGTCCATCGATGTCCTTGAGCGCGTAGCGCGTGGTCAGTTCCCTGGCGTAGTGCGGCTTGAGATAGTCCAGCAGCTCCAGCGCCACCTCCTGGTCGTCAAAGGCATTGCGACCTATGGCGCCGCTGGCGGCCAGGTTGTAGCCGCTTTGCGCGACGATGATGCGGGGCCACAGCATGCCGGGCGTGTCGAAGAGATAGAAACCGTCTTCCAGCACGATGCGCTGCTCGTTGCGTGTGACGCCGGCCTCATCGGCCGCCTTGGCCGCGCTCTTGCCCACCAGGCGGTTGATCAGCGTGGACTTGCCCACATTGGGAATGCCGCAGATCATCACGCGCAGCGGACGCGCCATGCTCTCGCCACGGGTGGGCGCCAGTTCGCGGCAAGGCGCGATCAGCCGCCTGGCGGCGTTGCCGTCGGTGGTGTCCAGCGCGATGGCCCGTGTGCCCTCGCGGCCGTTGTAATGCGCCAGCCAGAGCGCGGTACGCGCAGGGTCGGCCAGGTCCTGCTTGTTCAGGACCTTGAGGCTGGGGCGTTTGCTGGTGAGCGAGGCCAGCATGGGGTTGGCACTGGAGCCCGGCAGGCGCGCGTCCACCATCTCGATGACCACATCAATGTGCTTGATGCGCTCCTCGATGGTCTTCTTGGTCAGGTGCATGTGACCTGGGAACCACTGGACGGCCATGGATTTCGTGTTCTGTGTTTTGGATTAGGGGGATTGTCGCCGAGACGGTTGCTCCACTCCGGTGGCGGGTTTGGTGTCGGGTGATGCGCCCGACAGCGCACTCACTTTCTTTGCTTACTTTCTTTGGCGAAGCAAAAGAAAGTTACTGCTCCGCCGGGGGCACATCCCGGCAATGCCACGCAAGACAAAAAGAACCAAGAAAACCAAACCGACAACGATAATCACGCCCATGACCACCCCCGCCGACAAGCAAGAAGCTCAACTCAAAAAAGCCGACCAGGAACTGCTCTTCAAAGGCATCGCCATCGCCTTGATCGGCGTGGTCATCCTGCTGGGGCCCTACTTCGCGCGTTCGCCAGCGGTTCAGGAGCTGCTGACCGGTGGCCAGGTGGTGGGCTGGTTCGCCCTGGTCCTGGGCGTGGCCTTTCTAGGCCAGTACTTCCTGCGTCGCCGCGCGAGAAGGTAGTCCCAAGCGCGAGGGCGAGACATACTGCTGGCGGAAGATCTCGAAGGGCATGGTGTCGGCCGACTCGATGGCACGCTGGTCTTCGAGGGACTTGCGAGCCATGGCCTCGAAACGCTGCTGCTGCTGCGGGGTCCAGGGCCGGGCCAGCAGGTCCTGGCGCGTCTGCTCCGAGCGGGCCCGCACAAAACGCAGGAAGGAGTTGTCGTGCCCGCTGGCCATCTCGGCCAGTACACGGGCCGAAGGCAGGGTTGACGGGTCGGCCAAGCCGGCCCGGGCCGAGGCCAGGGCCGCGCTGTAATCGCTGCAACCGTGCGCGGCGTCCAGCGCACGAGCGATGGGCTCGCAGGCCTGCACCAGTTCACTGCCCCAGTCTTTCAGCGTGACAGCCTGCCCGCCGCGCAGCAGCTTCAGGCCGGGTTCGCGCCCGCGCGCGGCCGTGAGGTGCTGGTTGCGTGCCAGTTCGGTGATCTCCTGCGGCGTGTCATTGGGGCTCTCGCTTTGCAGGCAGTGCAGCAGGAAGACATCCAGAAAGCGCATGGTCTGCGCGTTGATGCCCACGGGCTCGAAGGGGTCCAGGTCCATCAGGCGAACTTCCACGTACTCCACGCCGCGCTCGCGCAGCGCGTGCAGCGGGCGTTCACCCTGGAAGATGGTGCGCTTGGGACGGATGGTGCCGTAGAACTCGTTCTCGATCTGCAGCAGGCTGGTGGCGAGCTGGATGTAGTCGCCGCCGGGGTTCAGCACGCCCAGGGCCTCGTAGGCCGGCCAGGGCCGCGTGAGCGCGTCGTGCAGCGAGGCTGCATAACCCTCCAGGCTGTTGTAGCTGACCGCCAGCGAGGCCTGGGCGTCGCTCTGGTAACCCAGGCGGCCCATGCGCAGCGAGGTGCCGTGCGGCATGTACAGCGCCTGGCCGTTGAGCGACTGCAGCTCGTGCTGGCGGCCTTCGACGAAGGTGGGGCACAGGGCGGGCGAAGCGCCGAAGAGGTAGAGCAGCAGAAAGGCGTGGCGGCGGAAGTTGCGGATCAGCGCGAAATACTGCGCGTTGCTGACGCCGGGCAGCGACCAGTTGTAGTGGATGCCCGAGATCGTCTGCATGCGCCGGCCATAACGGTGGCCCAGGCCCATGCGGTAGACACTCTTGGCGCGCCCGATATTGGACGAGCCGTAACGCCCCAGGGGGATGGTCTCGTCGGTGGGCAGGCCGCAGGGCATGCTGGAGACCCAGAGCATCTCCTCACCCGCCTCGCGCAAGGTGCGGTAGGTGTACTGGTGGGTTTCGGTGAGTTCGTCCAGGCAGGCCTGCACACCGGCATGCACGCCGGTGATGAGTTCGAGCTGCGACTCCGAATAGTCGGTGGTGATGTGCGGGTGCGTGAGCGCCGAACCCAATGCCAAGGGATGTGGGGTGAGCGCCAGCTTGCCGTCGGGCAGCGCGCGCAGGCTTTCCTTCTCGATGCCACGGCGGATGCCCCGCAGCCGCTCGGGGGCCAGGGTCGGGGTCACGGTGGGGCTGCTCATGCGAAGGATCCGGAGTGATCTGATCTTTGTAATCGGACCCGGAAGTTACCATGAGGGGATAAACCCTGCTGAGCAGGGACAAGACCCGCCCCCTTCCCCGAATGAGCGACAGCCCGAGCACGACCACCATCCAAGGCCCGCTGGCCGACACCCAGGCCATGTTTGCCGCGTTGCAGCAGCGTGCGCAAGTCGCCGGTGTGACCCTGCGCAGCCCCCCGCCCCTGCCTGGCGGCTGCTGCGGGCGCGGCTGCAACGGCTGTGTTTGGGAGGGGTTCTATGCGGCGGCGGCGTACTGGCAGGAGGAAGCGCAGTTGCGCTTGCAGGACCGGGGCGCCCCATGACCATGAATTCCCTCATCCTCATCACCCTGGTTTACGGTCTCATGAGCCTGGTCACCTACGGGGTCTACGCGCTGGACCAGTCGGCCGCGCGCCGACGCCGGCATCGCGTGCCCGAGCGCACGCTGCACCTGCTCGCCCTGTTCGGAGGCTGGCCTGGGGCTTCGCTCGCACAGCATCTCCTGCGCCACAAATCGAGCAAGAGCAGTTTCCTGCGCCTGTTCTGGCTCACCGTGCTGCTGAATTGCGCGCTGCTCGCAGGGCTGCTCAGGCAACTGGCATCCTAGAATTCCATCAGCCCTGCCCCTGAACCGGAGCCCAACCATGCCCCTCGTCGACCATTCTGCCGACCTCACCCTCTATACCCACCCATGGTCCCGCGGCCAGATCGCGCGCTGGATGCTGGAGGAAACCGGCGCCCCCTATCGCCAGGTCGTCCTCGACTTCGGCACCACCATGAAGGCCCCGGACTACCTGGCGCTCAATCCCATGGGCAAGGTACCGACCGTGGTGCACGGCCAGCAGGTCGTGACCGAGTGCGCCGCCATCTGCGCCTATCTGGCCGATGCCTTCCCGGCGGCCGGCCTGGTGCCTGCACTGGCGCAACGCGCCGCCTACTACCGCTGGCTGTTCTTCGCCGCCGGCCCGTTGGAAGCCTCGGTGGTCGACCGGACCCTGGGCGTGAAGATCGAGGAGAAGCAGGAGCGCATGGTCGGCTACGGCAACTACGACAGGGTCATGGACACGCTGGCCGGCGCACTTGCGCGCACGACCTGGCTCGCCGGCCCCGCCTTCAGTGCCGCCGACCTCTACGTCGGTGCCCAGCTCATCTGGGGCATGCAGTTCGGCACCATCCCCAAACGTGCCGAATTCGAGGATTTCGCCGCGCGGCTCACCCAGCGCCCGGCCTACCAGGCCGCCAAGGCCATCGACATGGCGCTTGGCGCGCAGCTCGCGCAGAAGCAGGCCTAGCGTAACCCGCGCTCAGCCCTTGCCCAGCATCGCCATCGCCCTTCCCACCTCGTGCTGGCCCTGGGCGCTGCCGCTGCCGGGCACCGTTTCGCTGGTGCGGTCCAGCACTTCGGCCAGGTGCTGCTGCAGGCGCACATCGGCACTCTCGTCGATGCCGATCCAGGCGCCTTGTGTCATCGTGATGTGGGCCGCCTCGACGCTGCCGGCACCGGCGCACAAGGTGGTGCGCGTGGGCGCATCGGCGCTGGCCAGCACCAGCATGGCGGGCACCACGGCCTCGGGCTGCAGGGCGCGCAGCACTTCGGCGGGCATCAGGTCTTCGGTCATGCGCGTGGCGGCCGTGGGCGCCAGGCAGTTGACGCGGATGTCGTGTTTCGCACCTTCGATGGACAGGGTCTGCATGAGACCCACGAGGGCCAGCTTGGCCGCGCCGTAGTTGCTCTGGCCGAAATTACCGTAAAGGCCGCTGGACGAGGTGGTCATCACGATGCGGCCGTATTTCTGCGCGGTCATGTGCGGCCACACGGCCTTGCAGCAGTGCACGGCGCCCATGAGGTGCACGTCCAGCACCAGGCGGAAGTCGGCCAGCTCCATCTTGGCAAAACTCTTGTCGCGCAGGATGCCGGCGTTGTTGACCAGGATGTCCACCCGGCCCCAGGCGTCCACGGCCTGCTGCACCATGGCCTGCACAGCCTCGAAATCGGTGACGGACGCGGCATTGGCCATGGCCTCGCCACCGGCGGCGCGGATCTCGTCCACCACCTGCTGTGCGGCGCTGGCCGAGCCGCCTGAGCCGTCGCGCGCGCCGCCCAGGTCGTTCACCACCACTTTGGCACCACGCTTGGCCAGGGCCAGGGCATGCTGCCGGCCAAGACCGCCGCCGGCGCCCGTCACGATGGCCACCCGGCCCTTGAAATCGATCATGCTGTCTCCTCTGTGTTTGTCAGCGTATGCTCAAATCTTAATGGACGAACAAAACCAGCCGAGTCCTGCACACGACACCATGGAACTGAACAGCACTCTGATCGAAACACCGCCGCGCGATGCGGCCACCGTGGTCATGCTGCGCGACGCCGCCGCCGGGCTGGAGGTCTTCCTGCTCAAGCGCCACGGCCTGTCGGACGTGCTGGGCGGGGCCTATGTGTTTCCCGGCGGCAAGATCGACGCGGAAGACGCCGCCTTGATCCCCCAGCTGGACCAGCCGCTGGCCACCCTGCACGGCGCGCTGGGCGAACCCGGGACGGCGGCCGAGCTGGCGGCCAGCTGTTATGTGGCGGCGCTGCGCGAGGCCTTCGAGGAATCGGGCGTGCTGTATGCGCACGGGGCCAGCGCCGAGCAGGTGGCCCAGGCCACGGCCCTGCTGCGCGAGGGCCATGGTTTTGCCGAGCTGCTGCTGCAGCTGGGCCTGAAGCTGGACACCCGCAGCGTGCTGCCCTGGTCACGCTGGGTCACACCCAAAATGGCCTCGGTCAGCAGCAAACGTTTCGACACACGCTTTTTCGTGGCCGCCGTGCCGGCCGTGCAGACCGCGCGCCACGACAACCATGAGGCCACCGAAAGCGTGTGGGTGGCGCCGCGCGCCGCGCTGGAACAGTACCGTGACGGTCACATCGAGTTGGCGCCGCCGCAGATCATGAGCCTGGCCCATCTGGCGCGCCACCGCAGCGTGGCCAGCGTGCTGGACGAGGCCCGCAGCAAACGACCGGCCCTGGTGCAGCCCGAGCCTTACGACGACGAGAACGGGGTGCGCGTGCTGTGCTACCCGGGTGACCCGCGCCACAGCGTACGCGAGCGCGCCCTGCCCGGCCCCACGCGCCTGCGCTATAGCGGCAAGCGCTTTCAGCCCGAAGCGGGCTTCGAGTCCCTCTTCGGCTGATTCAGCTGATCAGCTGTTCGCGCGGCGCTTGAGCCAGCGCATCAGCCCGCCCAGCAGGGGCAGCTTCTCGTAGAGCTCTTCGGCGGCATCCCAATAGTCGCGGTGCGAGCGTATGCGCCCGTCCTGCGCCAGGCGCAGATGGCTGGCGCCGCGTATGGTCTGCAGCTGCCCGGCCTTGTGCTTGCGGAAGCGGAAATGAAAGTCCCAGCTCAGGAAGACCTGGTCTCCGTCGATCACACGGGCAGTCACGACGAAATGCGGCTCATCCAGCGACTTGTACATGTGCTGGAAGATGCGCCGGATGGCCGGGATGCCGCGCACCTCGTTGAAGGGATCCTTGAAGTAGGCGTCTTCGGTGTAGAACTGGCCGATGCGCTCCACGCTCTGGGGCGTCAGCGTTTCAAAGAAGACAGCGATTTTTTCGACAGCGTGGGACACGGCATCAGGCTCCGGTGAACTTGCGGACCAGGGGAAAGTAGAGACGATAAGGCAACAGGCGCATGAACTTGAGCCAGCGCGTGAAGCGCTTGGGGAAATGCAGTTCGAAGTCACCCCGCGCCCAGCCCGCCAGCATCTCGCGCGCCGCGACCTCGGGCGTGATCAGCGCCGGCATCCTGAAGTCGTTCTGCGCGGTCAGCGGTGTCTCGACAAAACCGGGATTGACCACGCTCACCCCCAACCCAAGGCCGCTCAGGTCCAGGTAGAGGGCTTCGGCCAGGTTGATGAGGGCGGCCTTGGTCGGCCCATAGGCCAGGCTCCTGGGCAGGCCGCGAAAACCCGCCACGCTGCTGACCAGGCTCAGATGCCCACCCTGCCCGCGCCCGGCCTGCTGCTTCAGATGCGGCAGCACGGCCTCGAGCAGGTAGAGCGCGCCCACGTAGTTGACCTGCTCGTGGCGCAGCATTTCCTCAAGGCTGTAGGCCCGGGCATCGACCGGCAGGTAATACCCGGCGCAATACACCACCAGGTCCAGCGGCCCGCGCTCGGTGATGACACCGCTGGCCAGTTGCAGGGCACGGCGGTCCGTCACGTCCAGCGGCAGGGCCACGGCGCGCACACGGCCCTGGGCATCCTGCCCCGGATGCGCGGACACCCAGGCATCGAGCTGCGCCGCCTTGCGCGCCGACACGAAGACCGTGGCGCCTCGCGCGTGCAGTTGATCAGCGCAGGACTGGCCTATGCCGCTGGAGGCGCCGACCAGCCAGACGGTCTTGCCGGTCCAGTCGCGCAGGGGGGGATTGAGCGACATGTTTCAGCGTTTGGTAAAGGAAAGCGTGACTTCACCCAGGCGCACGCCCCATTTGCTCATGGTGGCGCGGTTGAGCAGAACACGGTCGTTCATCTGGTACATCCAGTCTTCGAAATGCACGACGATGTTGCGCCCGTCCACCGGCAGGTCCAGGTCATAGGCCCAGTAGAAGGCATTGCCGCGCTCTTCTCCGCTGGCTTCGCCCACCACGTCACCGGCGGTACCGACATAACGGCCCTGGGCGCCCACGCCGGGCTGGCGTTTGAGCGTCCAGATGCGCTTCTGTGTCGTGCCGTCGGAGTAGCTGAAGTCCTCGTCGAGCACACCCACCTCGCGGCCGCTCTCACCGCTCCAGCTGCAGTTCATGACCACGGTGAAGCGCTTGACCACCTTGCCTGAACGGTCGGTGAAAACACCATAGGCATCCACCGTGCCGCTGAAATAACGACGCAGGTCGAGTTCGGGCTTCTCGCCCGCGTAGTCGGCAATGGTGGGCGATGCGCAGCCCGAGAGCGCAACCGCGCCCAGGGCAGCGGTACCGGTGAGCAGCAGACGTCGTTTCATGAGGAGCCCTTGCGATGGATAAAAGATGAATAGAGCAGCCCGGCGGCGCCCAGCTTGAGCAGGCAGGGCAGCAGGCAATAGGCGGCGGTCAGCGCCTGCAGGGCCTGCGGCTCGCGCGCACCGGGCGCGTAGCCGTACAGGCCCAGCAAAGGCAGGGCCAGGCCGGCGGCCAGGGCCAGGTTGAGCTTGGTGGCGAAATTCCACCAGCCGTAATAGGCGCCCTGCGTGCGGCCCAGGTCACCCGCGCGCGCGATCAGGCCGGCCAGCATGGCGCCGGGCATGACCAGGTCGGCCCCGAGCGCGGCACCCGAGAGCACACAGATGGCGATGAAGGGCCAGGCATCGCCGTCACCCAGCGTGCTGGCCCAGACAAAAACGGCCACGGCCAGCCCCATGCCGCCCAGCCAGCTGCGCGCCAGACCGAAACGGCGCACAGCGGCCAGCCACAGGGGCATGGACAGGGCGGCACTCAAGAAATAGCTGCCGAGGAACAGGGGCTCCATGGCGACCGGTGCGCGCAGCCGGTCCTGCACAAAAAAGAGCACCAGCGTGGCCGGCACCGCGCTGGCGATGCCGTTGAGCATGAAGACGGCCAACAGGCGGCGAAAGGGCGCGCGCTGCCAGGGTGACCACAGTGCACCGGCCTCGGCCACCGTGCCGGTGACGGCGTCCGCCGCAGGGCGCGGCGCGGCACGCCAGGCCAGCCAGCCCAGGCCCAGCGCCAGCCAGAACAGCCCGACCATGGCCTCCAGCCCCCAGAGCACGGGCAGCACCGCCGCCAGCAGCACACCGACCAGGCCCAGGCCTTCGCGCCAGGCCACCAGACGGCTCTGGTTCAGCGCGTCACCACCGAGCAGCGCGCCCCAGGCCTGGTGCGAGAGCGTCACGGCGCTGAAGCTGGCGTAGGTCAGCATCAGCAACACCGCGCTCGCGATGAGCAGGCCACTGCCACTGCGCAGGGGTGGGAAAAACAGCAGCGCGAAACCTGCCCCCATCAGGACGCAGGCCGCCGCGGCCCAGACCAGCAGGATCGACGGAGAACGACGGTAGAGCCGGTCGCTCGCGCGGCCCAGCAGCGGGTCGATCAGGGCGTCGGCCAGTCGTGTGGCCAGCAGCAAGGCACCGAGCGTCGCCAGCGGCACACCGAATTCACGCGCGTAATGGTTGGGCAGCAGCACGTAGAGCGGCAGCGCCACGAAGGCCAGCGGCAGGCCCAGGAGGCCGTAGCGCCAGGCCTGTGCGGCAGAGAGCGTGGAGACTGTGCTCATGCGCGTCTGCAACTCAAGGTGCCGTCGTGGCCTGGCCCAGCAGGGTCAGACGCAGCTTGGGCGCGGAGGTTTTTTCCGAGAGCCAGATGCCAAAGAACAGGCGGGCGAACTCGGGGTCGGCGATCTCGCCAGCGGGCCTGCCATTGGCATAGAACTGCGCGCCGCGACCGGGCAGGTGCACACCGGTCAGGCGGTCACCGGACGCCACATCCGGAAAGACACGCTCCATCTCGCGCGACCAGCTCTGCGCCTGCGCCTCGCTGAAGGAACCCACACGGCGCATCTCGGCGATGGAACGCTCGGCGATGTCGCGCCCCTTGAAGCTGCGACGGTATTGCAGTTCCAGCGCAAAACGCTGGCTGGGCAGGGCCGCGGCGTCGAAGCCGGACTCGACCCACAGGCTGGCCTGGTAGATATCGAAACCCCAATAGCGGTACAGGCCGCTGCCCACCTGGCGCGGCTGCACGAGCTGCGGCGCGGCGGCGATCTCGGCCCGCACCGGCGCCAGCGCCAGCAAGAGGCCCAGACAGCCGGCAATTGCTACACTTTTTGTAGCGTGTACTGCACCACGTCGATATTCGCTTCGTCGAACGCGGCTTCGCAGTAGGCGAGATAGAACTCCCATAGGTGCATGAACCTTTCGTCAAATCCGAGGGGCAGGATGCGGGCACGTTCGGCCAGGAACTGCTGGCGCCAGCGGCGCAGGGTTTCGGCGTAATCCGCACCGAAAGGCAGCTCGTCCACCACCTTGAGGCCGGCGGCCTCGGCCAGGCGGCGGAACTCGGCCGGGCAGGGCAGGCAGCCGCCGGGGAAGATGTACTGCTGGATGAAATCGGTGGAGCCGAGGTAGCGCTCGAACAGGCGGTCGTCGATGACGATGCTCTGCACGCAGGCGCGCCCGCCGGTCTTGAGCAGGCGGGCCACGCTCTGAAAGTAGGTGGGCCAGTATTCCTGGCCCACGGCCTCCACCATCTCGATGGAGCAGATCGCGTCATAGGGACCATCGTGGATGTCGCGGTAGTCCTGCAGGCGCAGATCGGCGTGTGCGGTCGCGTTGGCGCCGCGCTTGTGCATGCGTTCCTGGGCCCAGCCCAGTTGCTCGGTGCTCAGCGTGACACCGGTGACCGAGGCATCGAACTCGGTGACCGCCATCTCGGCCAGCGCGCCCCAGCCGCAGCCGATCTCCAGCACGCGGTGGCCCGGCTGAACACCCGCCATGCGCAGGGCGCGGCGCACCTTGGCCTGCTGCGCCGCAACCATGTCCCCCGCCAGATTTCCCTCGAACCAGGCCGAGGAGTAGTTCATGGTCTCGTCCAGCCAGAGACGGTAGAAGGCATTGCCCAGGTCGTAGTGGGCGTGGATGTTCTTGCGGCTGTTGGCCTTGGTGTTGCGGTGGAAGAGGTGGCGCAGGCGGTAAAACAGGCTGCCCAGCCAACTGCCGTAGATCACGTCCTCCAGGTCCTGGCGGTTGCGGACGAAGAGGCGCAGCAAGGCGGCCAGATCGTTGCTGCTCCACTGGCCGGCCATATAACTCTCGGCAAAACCGATGTCGCCGGACTTGAGCGTGGTACCGAACACGGCCCAGTCGTGCAGCACCAGGCTGGCGTGGGGCGCATCGCCCTGGCCGTAGCGCAGCTGCGAGCCGTCGGGCAGTTGCAGGTTCAAGGTGCCGTGGCGCAGGCGCTCCAGCAGGCGCAGGACGGATCGGGCGCTGGCCGGTGCGCTGCGCGGCAGCACCAGGCGGGGGGCGGTGGTGGTGTTCATGACGGGTTCAGCTGGGAAGGGAACGGGTGACGAAATCGTCCGGCGGGGCCGGCTTGCGGAAGAAGGGGACACGCTTGAACCACAGGCGCATGGCCTGCCAGTGGATGTGGGCGATCAGCGCCAGCGTCATGGCCGGCTGGCGCCACAGCACGCGGCTGGCACTGCCTGCGGTATAGGGTTGCAGCACGCCGCTGACGCTGGTCTGCAGCAGCAGGCCCTGGCCATCGTCCAGGTCCACGCAGGCCACGGTGCGCTCCAGGCCGTCGCGCACCGTACGCAGGAAACGGAAGCGGTACTCGCCTTCGACCCGGCAGAAGGGCGAGACATGGAAGACCTTGCTGGCGCGCTGTTCCTGGCCGTAACGCGGCGCATCCAGCAGATAACAGTGGCGCTCGCCGAAAGTGTTGTTGACTTCGGCCACGATGGCGCGCAACGTGCCGTCGGCGCGGTGACAGTACCAGAAGCTGACCGGCTTGAAGGCATAACCCAGCACGCGCGGGTAGCAATGCAGCCAGACCTCGCCATCGGCATCGGTGATGCCTTCGCGCTGCAGCAGCTCCTCCATCCAGCCCAGGGCCCCGCCCTGCGCTGCGCTGCGGCCGTCGCCGTGGTCTGCGTCATGGAAGCTGAGCCAGCCGGCGCGGTTGTGCGCCAGCTCGCCGGCACCGAACCGGCGCATGCTGCGCAGCGGCAGCATCAGGAAGAAGGTGGCGTAGGCAAAGGCATGCCGCGCCGGGCGCAGGCGCGTGTGGCGCACCTGGCCGGACCCGATCATCGGCACCCCTATTCCACCGCTCATGCCGCCTCCCGCCAGTCCATCTGCGCCAGCAGCGCCTGGGCCACGGCCAGGCCGGACTTGAGGCCGTCTTCATGGAAACCGTAAGCCGTCCAGGCACCGGCGTACCAGGTGCGCTGGCGGCCCTGCAGATCGGGCAGCGCCTTCTGCGCGGCGATGGCCCCGAGATCGAACACCGGGTGGGCATAGTCGTAGTCGCCCAGCACATGCTGCGGGTCGATCTCGCGCAGCGGGTTGAGCGAGACCAGCACCGGTTGCTCGAAAGGCAAAGGCTGCAACTGGTTGAGCAGGTAGTGCAGGCAGACCCGGCTGTTTTCCTGGTCGGTGGCCGCGGCACGTTCGTAGTTCCAGGCGGCCCAGGCCAGGCGGCGCCGGGGCAGCACGCTGGCGTCGGTGTGCAGCACGGCGCGGTTGGCCTGGTAGCGTATGGCGCCCAGCACGCGGCTCTCCTCGGCCGAGGGCTGGCGCAGCAGGGCCAGGGCCTGCTCGGAGTGGGTGGCCAGCACGACCTGGTCAAAACGCTGGGCGCCCTGGTCGGTGGTGACCGTCACACCCTGCGCGTCACGCTCGATGCGCCGCACGGGGGTGTTCAGGCGCTTGTCCGGGATGCGCGCGACGATCTTCTCGACATAGGAGCGCGCGCCGCCGGCCACCGTCCACCACTGCGGCCGGCCGCTCACCTGGATCAGGCCGTGGTTGTGGCAGAAACGGACCATGGTGGCCACCGGGAAGGCCAGCATCTGCGCCGTCGGGCAGCTCCAGATGCAGGCCATCATGGGCAGGAAGTACCAGTCGCGGAATTCGGCGCTGAATCCCTGCGCGTCCAGCCACTCGCCCAGGGGCTGCACCAGCTGGGCGTCGGCCCCGGCTTCGGCCAGCTCGGTGGCCAGGCGGTTGAAGCGCAACACCTCGCGCAGCATGCGCAGGAAACGCCAGTTGAAGAGATTGCCACGCTGGGCAAACACGCTGTTAAGGCTGGCGCCATTCCATTCCAGCCGGCGCCCGGCAGCACCGGCCTGGACCGAAAAGGACATGTCGGTCCTGGCCGTCGGGATGTCCAGCTCGCCGAACAGGCGGATCAGGTTGGGGTAGGTCCGCTCGTTGAAGACCAGGAAACCGGTGTCCACCCCCCAGGTGACAGGGCCGCTCGCGGTGGGCAGGGTCACGTCCACCGTATGGGTGTGGCCGCCGAAATAGCTCCCCGCTTCGAACAGGGTCAGTTCGGCCCGGCCCTGCAGGGCATGGGCCACGGCCAGGCCGGAGATCCCCGAACCCACAACAGCGATCTTCATAAGAAGGCCCCGTTTTGTGTTTGTGGTATTTTCATTTTGTCGTAGACAGAAAGTGGTTATTTGTATTTTTGTCTCATAAAATCCAGATTAATCATTTTTTGACCTAGACAAACAAGAACATGTGTCCACCCACCAACCTGCCGGAGCCCAGCCTGGCTGCCAACGCCCGGCCGGAAGCGGGTTGGCCGATTGCCGCGGTGGAGCGGGACACCGGCCTGTCCAAGGACACCTTGCGGATCTGGGAACGGCGTTACGGTTTTCCCCAGCCGGTGCGGGATGCCGCCGACGAGCGGGTCTACCCCATCGAACAGGTCGAACGCCTGCGGGTGATCGCCCGCCTGCTCAATGTGGGCGAGCGTCCTGGACAGATCGTTGCCCTGCCCATGGCCGAATTGCGGCAGCGCCTGCAGGCCAGCATGCCGCTGGGACGCGGCCTGGCGCTGGAACACGAGGCCCTGCTCACCATGCTGCGGCGCTGCGAGATCATGGATCTGCGGCGCACGCTCAACCAGGCGGTGATGCGCCTGGGTCTGGCGCGTTTCATCACCGAACTGCTGGTGCCGCTGACCGTGCATGTGGGCGAGACCTGGATGCGCGGCGAGATCCAGGTCTTCGAGGAACACATGTACACCGAGAGCGTGGTGGCCGTGCTGCGCGGCGCCCTGGGCGGGGCCTCCGCGCTACCGCGCCCGGGCAGACCACGCGTGCTGCTGAGCACCTTGCCGCAGGAAAGCCATCTGCTGGGCCTGCTGATGGCCGAGACCCTACTGGCGATCGAGGGCTGCGAATGCGTGTCCCTGGGCGCGCAGACGCCGGTGGCCGAGATCGTGCGGGCCGCGCAGGCCAATCGCGCGCACATCGTGGGCCTGAGCTTCAGCCCGGCCAGCAACACGCCGCAGCTGTTACAGAGCCTGCAGGAGCTGCGCGCGCAGCTGCCCGCCACGGTGCAACTCTGGGCCGGCGGCAGCCACCCGGCCCTGCGCAAGCGCTTGCCGACGGGGGTGGTGGCGGTGAATCGGCTGGAAGATATCCCGGGCTTGCTGGCGGACTGGAAAGCCTGAGTTGGTGTGGCTTGGGCTTGCTTGAACTCTTGGGTATCGAGATAGGTTTTTGCTGGCGTTGCTAGCCGGGTCTCGCCCCGGCGGCGGGTTTGGTGTCGGGTGATGCGCCCGACAGCGCACTCACTTTCTTTGCTTCGCCAAAGAAAGCAAGCAAAGAAAGGCGAGCCGGATTCGTCGCCCGGCTGCGCCGGTACGCTGCGTTGCTCGGTGCAGCCGGGGGCTGGCTAAACTCGCTGCGCTCAGACAACGCCAGCCCTGATCCGTCTGCCCCTGCGCTACTCGCCTCCTCATAACGGCGGTGGGGACCGAATACCAGATACCCCAAACCACAAGGACGCGCCATGGCGCGTCCTTGTGGGATTCGGCTGTCCGTTTCCCGGGTTCCCTTGTGTATGTGCCGAGGAGCGCAGTGGCAGGCGGGTCAAGAGACGCGCATGTTTGAGGCGCCAGCCGAGTTTGCGTGGCTCCCGCCTGCCGCGAGCACCGCAGGTTGCCCCGGCACAGCCGGGGTCACAGACACCAGGGTCGCCTTTCTTTTGGTTCCTTTTCTTTGGCGACGCAAAGAAAAGGGACTGCCCTGCCGGGGGCACATCCCGGCAATGCCACGTAGGCAATAAGCAAGAAAGAAACGAGGCTCAAGCCCCTTCGCGCTGCTTGAGGTCGGCCAGCATGAGGCTGGACTCGCCCAGACGGGCCGCCAGGATGCGTGCGATATTGCGGTAGATGGCCGAGGCGCTCTCGGCATTGGCATCGATCAGTTCGCGGTAGAAACGCATGGCCACCAGCGCGCCCTGGGCGCGCACCGTAGCCGAGCGCAGGTCATTGCCGACCAGGGCCATCTCGCCGAAACACTCACCCGGCCCCAGGCGGGCCAGTTCCACCGGCTTGCCGTCACGCAGCTTTTCGACCACCACGTCGCCGGCGATCAGCACATAGAAGGAGTTGCCCATGTCGCCTTCGCGGAACACCGCCTCGCCCGCGGCCACGGTGAAGTGCTCACCGGTGGCCAGGGTGTCCAGCAGGCAGGGCTGGCTCATGCCGGCAAAGATCGGCACCTTCTGTGCAATCTTCTGGATGATCGCCGGATCAAGCTTGAGCGTCGGGGCAGCACGCTGCGGCAGCACCTCGGCGCGCAGGGCCCCGGCAATGTTCTGGACGATGGCTGGATCGATGCTCATGCTCTGTTGTCCCCTGTGGTTTCCCAACCTGGTGGCGCACGCTGCGCTGCCTCGCGCATCTTACACAGGGGCAGGCAGAGCCGGTGGGGTTTTACAGACAGGAACACCCGCTACCGTGCAGGATTGCACACCTTTTCGGGCCTGCCCATAATGGCAAGGATGAAGACCGAGATCGAGGCACCGCCCGCCGTGCTGGACGTGGAAGCGTCCGGCTTCGGCCGTGACAGCTACCCCATCGAGGTCGGCTATGCGCTGCCCGACGGTCGTGTCTTCTGCACCCTGATCCGCCCCGAACCGCACTGGACCCACTGGGACCCCGAGGCCGAGCAGTTGCACCATATCCCCCGCCCCGCCCTGGAACGCCGCGGCCGACCGGCTGCCGAGGTGGCCATCCTGCTCAATGAACAGCTGCAGGGATGCACGGTCTACACCGACGGCTGGAACCACGACTACACCTGGCTGGCCCTGCTGTTCGATGCGGCCGGCCTGCGCCAGCGCTTCAAGCTGGAGAACCTGCGGGCCCTGCTGCAGGACGACGAGGCCGACCGCTGGCACGCCATCAAACAGCAGGTGATCGGTGAGCGCGGGGCCCAGCGCCATCGCGCCAGCGCCGATGCCCGCCTGCTGCAGCTGACCCTGCAGCGCCTGCGCCAGGGTGCCAGCCTGCCGACCTGAGGCCCGGAACCACCCGCTTTCATGCCCGGGCCGCCCCGTATACTCGCTGCTGACATGGACCGGGGCCACCGCGGCGGGTACGCGGGGCGTGGGCCGGCATAATAAGCATACTCACACTCTCCAAGATCCCGCTCGCATGGCTGTCCTCACCATCGTCTTTGCTGACCTGACCGGAAGCACCGGTCTGTTCGAGGCATTGGGCAATGCCAAGGCCGCCGAGGTGGTGACCCGTACCACGCACTGGATCGGCAAGCTCTTCCAGGCCCGTGGCGGCCGGGTCATCAAGTACCTGGGCGACGGCGTGCTCGCCTCCTTTGGCGACAACCAGGCCGCCGTGCTGGCCATGGTGGAGATGCAGCGCATGCAGCGCGAACGCAGCGGCAGCCTGCCCGGCATGAGCAAGATGCAGATCAAGGTGGGCCTGGCGCGTGGCGAAGTGGTCGAGCAGGACGGCGACTGCTTCGGCGACGCCGTCAACATGGCCTCGCGCCTGAGCGACCTCTCCGGTGCCGAGCAGATCTTCGCGTCAGAAAGCGTGATCGACGCGCTCTACGGCGACGGCGAAGTCAGCTACCGCAACCTCGGCCCCATGGACATCCGCGGCAAGAGCGAGCCGGCCACGGTCTACCGCATCGACTGGCAGCGCGAGACCACCTCCGAGATCATGACCATGCAGGCCGGCCTGGAAACGGTCGGCGCGCCCACCAGCCGCCTGCCCAGCACCATCGAGCTGACCTGGCGCGAGCACAACATCCTGTTCGAGGCGATGGACATGCCGGTCTTCCTGGGCCGCGGCAACGATGCCCAGTTCAGCGTGCTGGACCCGCGGGTCTCGCGCCTGCACGCGCGGCTGGACCGCCGCGGCGAACTCTTCGTGCTCTCCGACATCAGCAGCTACGGCACCTGGGTACGGTTTGCCGGCTCCACCGCCGTGATTTCGCTGCGGCGCCAGGAATGCGTGCTGCTGGACAAGGGCGAGATGGCGCTGGGCGCCTCTTTCGACGACCCGACCGCGCCGGTCGTCAGTTTCTGGTTCACCAACAAGAACAATTGAGCCTGGGTCTGCCTACACTGCTTTTGCAAGATGCGTTGCGGAACAAAAAGGCCATGCGGTAGGCGCGTAGACGCCGCCGGGGCCATCCCCGGCAAGGTTACGCAACACCCCGCATGGCCTTTTTGGCCGCAACCCAAAGGGAACGTGCTTAAAACCGCGCCACTCGTTGTTGCACTCCTAGCCCAGACAGACCAGTCTGGGCGTCGTCGCGCGCCTAGATTGGCGCGGTTTTAAGTACGTTCGCACTTGCAAAAGCAGTGTAGGCAGACCCACCCATGTCCCGCCGGGCCCTCCCCAAGCTGATCGACGATCTGCGCGCCTACCAGGCCGAACTGGAAGCCCAGAACAGCGCGCTCGAATTCAGCCGCATCGCCGCCGAAGGCGCCTCCGAACGTTTCGAATCCCTGTTCTCCAACGTGCCCCTGGGGCTCATGGTGGTCGACGAATTCGGCATGGTGGAGCAGAGCAACGCCATGGCGCTCAAGCTCTTCCGCCCCAAGGAAACCGACCCCCCGCTGAACTTCCTGCTGCCCCTGGTCACGCCCGACCACGTCGAGCGCGTGCAGCACTCGCTGGACGAGGCCAAGCTGGAGGGCCACAGCGATACCAACGAGGTGGTCTTCTCCAGCGGCCTGGAAGCCCGCTTCACGGGCGACCTGCACATCGCGCGCATCCAGTACTCGCAGGACCGCGACCTCACCCACTTCATCTGCGCCGTGATCGACCAGGGCCCGCTGCTGACCGAGAGGCGCGCCCTGCAGGAACGCCGCCGCGCGCTGCAGGAAAGCGCCCTGGCCCTGCAGCAGCGCAACGAGGAACTGCGCCTGAGCGAAAACCGCCTGGCCGCCATCATCAATTCGTCGCTGGACGCCATCATCTGCGTCGACGCCGAGCAGCGCATCACCGTCTTCAACCCGGCCGCGGCCGCGCTCTTCCAGTGCCCGCCGGAAGAGGCCCTCAAGACCTCGCTGGGGCGTTTCCTGCCCGAAGCCATTGCCGCCATCGCCGCCACCCGTCTCTCGACCCAGGCCACGCTGGGCGAGGTCAGCGGCTGCACCGCCGAAGGCCTGCCCCTGGCGCTGGAGGTCAGCGTCTCACGCGAGCGCCAGCCCGAGGGCGACGGCGACATCACCACCGTCTTCGCCCGCGACCTGACGGCGCGCCGCCAGATGGAGGCGCAGCGCAACATCCTGGAGGCGCAGCTGCGCGAGGCGCACAAGATGCAGGCCATCGGCACCATGGCCGGGGGCATCGCACACGACTTCAACAACATCCTGGGCGCCATCCTGGGCAACGTCACGCTGGCGCGCCAGGACGCGGAGGTCGACTCCCCGGTACAGGTCAGCCTGGGCGAGATCGAGAAGGCCGGCCGCCGCGGGCGCGACCTGGTGCGCCAGATCCTGACCTTCAGCCGCAACGAGACCCCCAAGCGCCACCCCATCCAGCTCATCGAGGTGGTTCAGGAGTCGGTGCGCCTGATGAAGGTCACCCTGCCGCCCACCGTGGACCTCCAGGTGCGCCTGCGCGAGACACCGCCCGTGCTGGCCGATGCCACCCAGGTCGAGCAGGCGCTCATCAACCTGTGCACCAACGCCATCCACGCCATCGGCGGCACACGGGGCATGGTCAGCATCGAACTGGGCAGCGCCAGCCCCGACCTGCTGGAATGCCAGCGCCTGGGCCTGGCCGGCGGGCGCTACGTGACCCTGGCCGTGCGCGACAGCGGCAGCGGCATGGAAGCCGAAACCCTGCAGCGCATCTTCGAACCCTTCTTCACGACCAAGCCCGTGGGCCAGGGCACGGGCCTGGGCCTGGCCGTGGTGCACGGTGTCATGCGCACCCACCTGGGTACGGTGGACGTGCGCAGCACGCCGGGTGAAGGCAGCGAGTTCACCCTCTATTTCCCGGTGGCCGACGCCGCCGACGAGGTGCCCGCGGCCCCGGTCGAGCCCACACGCCTGCAGACCGTGATGGGCTTCGGCCGCCACGTGATGTACGTGGACGACGACCGGGCCCTGTCCTTCCTGGTCGAACGTGTGCTGGGGCGACGCGGTTTCAAGGTCAGTGCCTACACCGATCCGCAGGCCGCCCTGGTCGCGCTGCGCGCGAAGCCCGACGACTACGATCTGCTGGTGACCGACTACAACATGCCGGGCTACAGCGGCGTTGAGCTGCTCAACGACGCGCGCCGCATCCGCCCCAGGCTGCCCATGGCCCTGGCCTCGGGTTACATCACGCCCGAGATCGAGGCCGCCGCGCTGGAGGCCGGCGCCCGTGCCCTGATCCACAAGCCCAACGACGTCTCGGAGCTGTGCGACACCGTGCAGCGCCTCATACAGGGTGAACCCCAGCGCTGAACCCGCCGGTATGGCCTGCCTGCACGCCGATGACGCGCTGCTGGTGCTGGACAAACCCGCAGGCCTGCTCTCGGTGCCCGGGCGCGGCGCCGACAAGCAGGACTGTGCCAGCGCCCGGGCCCAGGCGCGGTGGCCCGATGCGCTCATCGTGCACCGGCTGGACATGGCCACCTCGGGCCTGCTGCTGATGGCGCGTGGCCCCGGCCTGCAACGCACCCTGAGCATGGCCTTTGAATCACGCGAAGTGCACAAGCGTTACGTGGCCGTGGTCAGCGGCCAGCTGGTCCCGCCCGCCGGCGCCTGGGGCGAGATCGCCCTGCCCCTCATGAGCGACTGGCCGAACCGCCCGCGGCAGAAGGTGGATGCGCATGGCAAGCCCAGCCTGACGCGCTGGCGGGTGCTCGCCCATGAGGAAGACGCCCAGGGCCGGCCCCAGACCCGGCTGGAGCTGGAGCCGGTGACCGGCCGCACCCACCAGTTGCGCGTGCACCTGCAGGCCATCGGCCACCCCATTCTCGGTGACGCGCTGTATGCCGATGCAGACACGCTGGCACGCAGCCCGCGCCTGCTGCTGCACGCCAGTGAGCTCGCGCTCACCCACCCGCTCACCGGCGCCGCCCTGCACTGGCGCAGCCCGCCCCCCTTCTGAGGGCATCCCGCCCCGCCTGGGCACTGTCAGGCTGGCTATTGCACCCGGATTTGACCCAGATCAAGATACAAACCCACCCGGCCGGCCCCTTCGGCGGCACACTGGAGGCCCCTGACCGGGACCACCATGACACCGCGCAAACAACGCAGCCTGGCCGCCAAACTGACGCTGGCCGGCACCCCCTTCCTGCTGATGGCCCTGCTGGCCACGGCGGCCACGCTGTGGGTGTCCTGGCAGCTCGACGGAGGCGCCGCCGCCGTCAACGAAGCCGGCAGCATGCGCATGCAGGCCTATCGCATGGCGCTGAGCCGTGGCACGGGCCAGACCGGCGAGCTGCCCGAGCTGGTGCAGACTTTCGAAGGCAGCCTGGCCGTGCTGCGCCAGGGCGACCCCGAACGCCCCCTCTTCGTGCCCTGGGACGAGACCGTGCAGGCGCGCTTCGGCGTGATCGAGCAGGACTGGACCGGTTTCCGCCAGTTGCTGGTCGGCCCGGCCACACCCGCCCAACCGCAGCAACTGCGCGAGCTGACCATCACCTTCGTCGGCCACATCGACGCCTTCGTGCGCGGCATCGAAACCCATATCTCGCGCTGGACTGCCATCCTGCACCTGCTGCAGACCACGCTCATGGCCCTGGTCATCCTGGGCACCGTGGTGATGCTCTACATCGGCCAGATGCTGGTGCTCGAACCCGTGGGCCTGCTCAAGCGGGCCATCGAGAAGATCCAGGGCGGCGATTTCGACGCCCGTGTGGACCGCGTCAGCAGCGACGAATTCGGCACCCTGGCCGACGGTTTCAACGACATGGCCGCCCACCTGCAGTCCATGTACCGCCACCTGGAAGCCAAGGTGGCCGAGAAGACCGCCGAGCTGGAGGAAAAACGCGAGCGCCTGGAAAGCCTGTACGAGGTCACGGCCCTGGTGGCGCGTGCCACCACACTGGACGAACTGGCCCAGGGTTTCGTGCGCAGCATCCTGCGCATCGCGCACGCCGACGGCGTGGCCCTGCGCTGGTCCGACCAGAGCAACCAGCGCTACCTGATGCTGGCCGCCCAGGGCCTGCCCACCGACATGGTGGAGGCCGAGCACTGCATCCACAAGGGCGACTGCCACTGCGGTGCCGGCATGACGCAAGACGCCGGCCTGCGTGTCATCCCCCTCCACGCGCTGGGCGACACGCGCGAACGCCTGTGTGATCGTGCGGGCTTCGAGTCGCTGGTCAGCATCCCGGTGCGCCTGCACGACCGCCTGATGGGCGAGGTGGACCTGTTCTTCCACGCCCGCACCGAACCCTCGCCCGCCGAACGTTCCCTGTTCGAGGCCCTGGCCAGCCACCTGGCCGGCGCGCTGGAGAACCTGCGCCTCAACGCGCTGGAGAAGGAAGCCGCCGTCTCGCAGGAGCGCCACCTGCTCGCGCGCGAGCTGCACGACTCCATCGCCCAGTCCCTGGCCTTCCTCAAGATCCAGGTGCAGCTCATGCGCGACGCCCTGGCCACGGGTGACCGCCAGGCCATGGGCGGGGTGCTGGAAGAGATCGACGCCGGCGTGCGCGAGAGTTATGGCGACGTACGCGAGCTGCTCATGCACTTCCGCACCCGCACCAACACCGAAGACATCGAGACCGCCCTGCTCACCACCCTGCACAAGTTCGAGCTGCAAAGCGGCCTGAAGGCCCATCTGCAGATGCAGGGCCAGGGCCTGCCGCTGGCGCCGGACCTGCAGATCCAGGTGCTGCACATCGTGCAGGAGGCCCTGTCCAATGTGCGCAAGCACGCGCACGCCAGCGAGGTCTGGCTCGACGTGCTGCAGCAGCCCGAATGGCGTTTCGAGGTCCGCGACGACGGCCGCGGTTTCGACTGGGACGACGACAGCATCGACGACAGCCACGTCGGCCTGCGCATCATGCGCGAGCGCGCCGAACGCATAGGCGCGCGCGTCGAACTCATCTCCACCCCCGGCGCCGGCACCTCGGTGGTGCTCACCCTGCCGGCGCAGCTGGTGGCCGCCCGCGCCCCGTCCGGCCTCGCCCATGCAGCCTGAACGCATCCGCATCCTGGTGGTCGACGACCACACCCTGTTCCGCCGCGGCCTCACGGCCCTGCTGGCCCGCGAAAGCGATTTCGAAGTGGTGGGCGATGCTGCCGACGCCGGCGAGGCCCAGCGCCGTGCGCAGGAACTGCAGCCCGACCTGATCCTGCTGGACAACCACCTGCCCGGCGTGCGCGGTGTGGACGCCCTGCCCGCCCTGCGCGAAGCCGCACCGAAGGCGCGTGTACTCATGCTGACCGTCAGCGAAGACGAGCAGGACCTGGGCACCGCCCTGCAGGCCGGTGCCGCCGGTTACCTGCTCAAGACCATCGAGGGCGATGCGCTGAGCGCCGCCATCCACCGTGTGATGCAGGGTGAAAAAGTGGTGGCGCCCGAGATGACCAGCAAGCTGGTCTCGGCCTTCCAGAACGGGCGCACGCCCAGCCCGCCCGTTGTCGCCGCGCCCAGTCCGGCCCAGGCTCTGCTGGGGCAGCTGTCCCCGCGCGAGCGCGACATCCTGCGCGGCATCGCGCGCGGTGCCAGCAACCGGGAGATCGGCACCGAACTCGGCATCGCCGAAACCACGGTCAAGATCCACGTGCAGCATGTGCTGCGCAAACTGGATGTGAGCACACGCGTGCAGGCGGCGGTTCTGGCGACGAGTGCCGGCGTCAGCTGACCTGGCACCGGCGGCCGGTAACAGTCCGTGACTTGTTCAACAAATGGCGCTGGAATTTGTATCCAGGCCGCGGCGCAGAGCAGCAAGGCTGCCAGCCCACGTAGAATAAAAGCGTTAGCCCGCACTGATAAACGCCCGTGTTGAAACCCGAATTCCGCCCCTCCCAGCTTCCAGAGTTCACCCCGCCGTCGCCGCCGCACACCAAGCTCAGGCGGGCGGCGGCCGAATATGGGCTGGTCGCGCTCGCGGCAGTCGTGGGGCTGGTCTATGTGCTGGTAGCCAGCTACCTGACCCGCATCGCGCTGGCGCCGGCCATCGCCATTGGGGTGCTGCTGACCATGCACCTGGCCACGGTGCTGGTCGCGCGACTGCGGCACGGCCTGTGGCTGGGGCTGCCCGGACTGCTGATCACCACGCTGGCTGTCCTGGCCGTACCGGCCGCGGCCGGCATGGCCGACCCCAGCGACCATGCGGCCCCGGCCGGCGGCTACGTTCCCCTGCCCGCCGTGTCCGCGGGCAACTGGATCGTGAACGGCGCCCGCGCGATGGCCGACAACGCCGGCCCCATCGTGGTGATCATCAGCGCCCTCATCAGCAGCTGGTTCGCCGTGCACAACGCCAGGCCGAGATAGTCAGCGGGAAAACCGCCAGCCGCCCCAGATGAACCAGGCCTTCGAACCGCTCAACGCACTTGAGCGGGACCTGGTGGCCGCTCAGCAGAACCAGATGTCGGTGGCTGCTTTCCTGCAGACGCTGCGGGTGTCCCAGGTCTACGTCCTGGTCGACAGGGAGACAGGTTCCGGCGGCGCCTGGGACAACAACGCGGCGCCCATGGTGCTCTCCAATGCCGGGAAGACCCCCTTCCTGGCCCTGTTCACGGCGCCCGAGCGCGCCGGTGAATGGGTCAAGCGTCAAACCACTTTCGGCTTCGGCCTGTCCACGGAATTCGCATCCTTGCTCAAGGGCATGGCGCCGGACCTGGGCATCGTCATCAATCCGGGTCTCCCGGTCGGGTTCGAAATGCAGCCTGCGACTGTCGCGCAGCTCAGGGCTCAGGCCAAATAAGACCCGGCCAGCGCGTCAGGGCCGCCCACTTTTCCAACTGAGCCGGTCGGACCTGCGCATTTGCGCGGCGCTTGAGGTGAGCCATCGGGCATCTGCTCTCGCTACTGCGAACATCCTCTATAGGGACTCAAGGCTCGGGATGCGGTTGTCGGCCAAGAACCGTTCGTCGCTGACGAACTACGGGTACCCGCTTCAGGCTGGTTGCCGTCACTTGATTTCGAAGCGCCAATGACTGCAGCCAACGGTACCAGTCATTGAGGAGCTCGCAAGCTGGCCGGCCGCTTCAGAGCGCGAAGTGGGCCGTTCAACGGCACGGCCGCCAAAGATCGCCAGGACGGCCCGACTTGGACCAGTGATCGACCGCTATCGCGGTCCATGAACTGGCGATGCCAACCCTTTGCGGACATTCAGGGGAGGAGAAAACGGACGCTTGACGTTTCCAGTAAGTGGATACCGGAAGTGTTCCGTGCCTGACTGGAGAGATGGAGTTGAAGTGCGGCCATTACCTGTTCCTTGCAGTCACAGGTGGATATACAACAAGAGTTAGCTCCGATAACGTTTTTTCAAAATTTACCGGAGGTCCTTCCTGTGAAGCTGCGGCATTCGAAAAGTGCCCACCGAGTGGGCCGACTGTGTAGATCTGCTTCAGATTGCGCCGCTGCTTCCGCGATCTTGTTGCCTCGATTCCTAGCCAGGTGGCCAGCTTCTCGGCATTGGGATCGAGCTGGCTTGGGCTGATCCGCTTTGTGTCGTAGGGTCGGTTTCATCCGTCCGGCGGTACTTCTTCTCTGTGTCGCGAGCCAAGCCTGTGTGCCTAGATATCTCACGGATGGACATCTGCCCTCGCAATGCCTAACTTCTATCTGTTTTCAGAAACTGGAAGAGCAGGGCTGACGTGGGTCCATTTGAATAGGAATCGCTATCCTAAGCGGGGCAGATTCATAAATACACGTCGCGACATATCACGGTGCATGACTAACAAACGCATCACTGAAGAATCTCTCATCGGGAAGCCCGGCCCGCTCGATACAGGCGCGCCTTAATGCCGCCACCATGGCTGGCGCTCCACAGGCGTAGACATCGTGGCTGGACAGGTCGGCATGGTCAGTCAGCACAGCATCGTGGACCAAGCCGGTGCGGCCGGGCCACGTACTGGCAGTGGTATCGCTGATCACCGGCACGTAGTGCAGCCCCGGCAGTATCTGCTGCCATTTGGCGACTACCTCTGGTGCGTATAGGCCCTCCATCTGCCGCGCGCCCCAGTACAGCATCAGCGGACGGCTGGTCTTGCGCCGCAAAATGTGGTCGATGATGGACTTGATGGGAGCGAAGCCGGTGCCGCCTGCCACCAGTATCAGCGGTCGTTCACCATCCTCGCGCAGCCAGAAGTCGCCGTGTGGCAGTTCGACTTGTAGCAGGTCGCCTACCTTGAGGCTGGGTAGAACGCCCGTGCTGAAGTGGCCGCCCGGTACGTGGCGAATATGCAACTGGACGCCATCGTTTTCATGTGGTGCGTTGGCCATGGAAAAGGAGCGGCGCTGGCCGTCAGCCAGGATCACCTGCAGGTACTGGCCAGCCTTGAACTTGGCCCGTTGGCCGGCGGCAAAACGCAGCTGCAGCACGGTCACGTCGCTGGCTGGCTGCGCAATGCGGAAGATCTTGGCCTGCAGTATCTTGCGAGCATTGGGGTCAACGCGCTGCCAACTGCGTGGGCGGATAAGGAGGTCGCTGGCGGCCTGGGCGTGGCAGAAAAGGTGCTCGTTGTCGGCGTGGATGCCTGCCTCGGCGCTGCCGCCGGCGGTGCCGGGAACCAGCTGGCCTTCGAGTACCACGCCGCGGCAGTTGCCGCACACACCCTTGCGGCAGGAGTATGGCAGTTCGATGCCGTTACGAGCGGCGGCGTCGAGCACGGTTTCGCCGTGCTCGCAGGGGAAGGCAATTTCGCTGCCGTCGATCTTGATCTGATACGTCATTGAAATATTCAGAGAGGTACGGGCACGGCAGCGAGCCGCGCAACGGTATTGATCATGGCCCTTGCGTCGGCGATGCCTAGTCCGGCAATGTCCATGGCGCAGCCATGGCCCACGCTGGAGAGGATCACATCGGCGCCTATAGACAGGGCGCTGGCCTGCTTGGGACTCAGCAGCTTGACCGGGATATGGCCCTGGTCGTGCAGCATGGCGACATACAGGTCATGGCGACGGTCCGCTAGCAAGGCATCGGCACCCACTGGGCCGTCCACTTGCAGGCCGGCCGCACGCAGACGCTCGGCAGCGGGACGAGTGATGCACTCGTCCGCATCGCCGAATAGGCCGTGTTCGCCGGCATGCGGGTTGATGCCAAACAGGCCGATGCGCGGTGAAGCTACGCCCAGGCGTTGCATGGCGCGCACCCCAGCCCGCGTAGCCTGCTCGACAAGCTCTGGACTGAGCCGGTCCAGAGCGTGTTGCACGCTCTCGTGCAAGGTGGCATGCACAATGTGCAGGCCACCCCCGACCAACAACAGAAATACGCTGTCTTCGGGCTGCCCACAGACGCGCGCAACCAGCGAAGGGTAGCCCGAAAAGGAAATGCTGGCCAAGTGCACGGCCGTCTCGTGGTGCGGAGCCGCGACCACGGCGTCGAACTCCCCGAGCCGTGCCGCCGAGATGGCGGCACTGGCGGCAGCGATCATGGCAGCACCGGCTTCGGCTCTGACCTGCCCGGGCACAAAGGTGCTGCCGGCCCCAACCTCAGTCGGAACGACAGCGCAGGCGTCCAGCAGGGCCGCGAGTCCCAGCTGGGTGGCCGTGCGCTGCAGCACCGCCCGGGGACCGAACAACGTGATTTGCACGTCGTCGCGTTCGGCATAAGCGGCAACGGTCTTGAGAGCAATCTCTGGCCCGATGCCATTCGGATCACCGACCGGCAAGGCAATACGGACGGCCTCTCTTATCACAGTGGCACGGCCAGCAAAGTGTCGATGCGGCTGCTGTCGCACACCACGATGCGGCTTTCCAGAAGCAGCTTTTCGGTGCTCGTGTCGTATACGTCCTGGTAGACACCTGTGCAGTAGAGACTGGTTTCGCCGTCATGCATGATGCGTGCGACCATGAAGGGGGTCTCGACGCTGGTCGAGTGCGCCTGGCTGGCCATGATGAAGGGCTGGCCAACGATGTGCCGGTAGCTGTGCTTTTCGTAGACATTAGCATGGCGCAGAGCAGAGATGCGATCCTGCAGCATGGCGCGGTTGCTCGCCCAGATCAGGCCAGCGGCCAGACCGTCGCGTTGGTTGTCGGCTGTGGTGACGGCGTACCGGCATTGCGGCAGGAAGAAGTCCGGCCAGCTTTCCAGATCATTGTTGTCGATGCAGCGGATGTAGGCGGCCTGAAAAGCCGTGATCTTCTCGCGTAGGGAAACGGTGTCCATCAATCTGCTCCTAGATGTCCATGAGGCGGCGGTAGAGCTTCCAGAAGCCCCGGACCGAGGCTTCTGTTACGCGAGAAGGGCTGGACGAGGTGCTGTCGCCTCCCATTTCGATCACGGCCTGGTCTTCGCCAGCCGCGGCGATGCCGCGCTGCACGAATCCGCCGACCGCGCCGTCTTCCATCGAGACGAATCCGGCCGGGCCGATCAGGTTGGCTTGCTTGAGACGCACGTTGCGCTGTTCTGGAGTGTCGTCGGCGTAGCCGAGGTAGGTCCAATTCAGGTCGGTTTTATCCACGCCGCGCGGCAGTACCTGACGTATGGCCAGACAGTTTTGGATCTGCTGCAACACGAAACCGGGGAAGACCGAGAGGATCTGCAGCGTGATACCGTCCTCGAATTCCTTGAAGCCCGCCAGAAGCGTTGGGTCGGCCAGCTTGTAGCCTTCTTGGTCGGAACGCAGGCCTTGCTCCTGGTACTGTTTGCCGGCTTCGGCCTGCGGCGCGTCCACCATCGAGTAGCTGACATGATGGCCGCCCGACTCGCTCACGATCACCGCACCCCGCTGCGAGAGGCGGTTGAGGCGGAAGGTGGTGAAGAAGAGATGCAGCAGGCTGGCGTGGTAGCTGTCCTTGACGTTTTCGAAGTAGAGCTTCCAGTTGTTGGGTAGCGCCTGCGTGAAGCGGCCGATGACTTCCACCGGCTTGTGCAACACGCGCTCGATACGCGCGCAGATCTCGGGGCCTAGGTAGTCCTCAATACCATCCACCTCGTCGTTGAAGCTGCCGAACACCAGGCCGCAGAAAGTGGCGATGCGCAGCTTGCGTGGCGAATGGTCTTCCTTGCAGAAGGTGGCCGGCATGCCGCCCGCGCCATTGAGGCCGGCCTCGAAGGCCACGCCCTTGAGTGTGCCCTGCAGGTTGTAGGTCCAGGCGTGGTAGACGCACTGGAAGTCTTTGGCCGTGCCGGCCTTTTCCAGGCAGATCAGCGCGCCGCGGTGGCTGCAGCGGTTTTCGAAGGCGTAGATCTCGCCGTCGGTGTCGCGCGCCACGACGATGGGCGCGCGACCGACGAAGGTCGTGCGGTAGCTGCCCGGTTCCGGAAGCTCGGCTTCCAGGCAAAGGTAGTTCCAGGCCGGTCCTTCGTAGACCCGCTTCTGTTCCTGCTCGAGGACATCCTGGTTTTGGTAAACAGCGTAGGGCACGCGGGTGTGCTGCCCCCGCACCCACTTGATGGGGTGTGTCTGGCTCATGGTGGTTTCCTTGCGTTGGAGAATCTGCGCGCCGATCAGTCGACCGTGACGTTGGCGTCCTTGATGACCTTGGCCCAGCGTGCAGCCTCGCTACGCATGAAGCGACCCATCTGCTCTGGCGTGTTGCCGATGACCTCGGCGCCTTGCTCGGCGAAGCGCGACTGGACATCAGGTTGTCTGAGCGCTTCAACCAGCGCGCTATTGAGCATCTTCACGGCGGCGGCCGGTGTGCCGGGGGGGGCGACCACTGCGAACCAAGTCACCGCTTGCATGCCTGGCAGACCGACTTCGGAGAATGAAGGTACCTCCTGGATCGTCGACGCTCGTTTGCCATCAGCCACCGCGAAGATACGAATCTTGCCTGCTTTGTGTAGCGTTCCCGAAGCGCCCAGGTTGTCAAAAAAGACGTCAACCTGGCCCCCGGCGAGGTCGGTCAGTGCTGGCGCTGTGCCCTTATAAGGAATATGGGTCATCTGCGTGCCGGTGAGCAGTTGAAACAAATTGGCGGTCAGGTGTGAGGTCGAGCCATTGCCTTGCGAGGCATAGGAGACCTTGCCCGGGTTAGCCTTGACGTAGGCAATGAACTCCTGCACGTTTTTCACCGGCAACTGGTTACTGACAGCCAATACGTTAGGCACGGCGGCCAGCACGGTCACGGGTACCCACTTGGTGGCGTCGTAGGGTAGTTTGGGATAGAGGCTTTGATTGATCACAAGGGGGCCAGGCGGCGCAACCAGCAAGGTGTGGCCGTCCGGTTCGGATTTGGCGACGATATCAGCGCCGATGTTGCCGCCGGCGCCCGGCTTGTTTTCCACGAACACCCCGGCCGGAAAGCTGTGGCGGATTTTTTCGGAGAGGATGCGCGGTAGCACATCGGCTGTGCCCCCAGCGGGGAAAGGCACGATCAGACGGATCGGCTTGCTCGGAAAATCGGCGGCGTACAGGCTGGTCCAGGCGAACGCAGTGCACAGCCAAATCATCAGTTGTCTCAAGTCTCTTCTCCTTGGGTAATGACTGTCCGGATGAACCAGACGGATGGCGAAACAGTGAGAAGTGTGTGGTTCCGGCCTAAGTTTGATAAAGTCAATTTTGCGGATATCGCAAAATTCATGAAATTCTTTTGATCAGCATCAGTGGAGAATCCATGCGATGGACACAAACTCTTTGGTTCCGCTTGTCAATGACAAAGATCTGATCGCCGGCTTGGACAAGGGTTTGCGTCTGATTGAGGCGTTTGATGACACGCACGCCCGACTGACCTCTTCCGAGGCAGCTCGCCGAGTCGGCATTAGCCCCGCTGCGGCCCGACGTTGCTTACTGACGCTGTGCCATGGCGGCTACGCCAAGACCGACGGCAAGCGCTTCTGGCTCAGCCACGGAATACTGCGGCTGTCCTACGCCTATTCGGCATCAACTCGTCTGCCGCGCCTTCTGCAGCCAACTCTGGATGCTTTGAGCGAGCGGACTCGCGAGTCGGCGTCTGTGGCCGTTCTGCATGGGACGGAAGTCATGGTCGCGGCGCGATCGACGGCCCGCAAAAGTTTGACCGTAGGTCTAGGGGTGGGATCACGCCTTCCTCTGCACTGCTCGGCCACTGGCCGTGTGCTTCTAAGTTCGCGTCCAGCGGATGAATTTGAGATCCTCTTCAATGCTATGTCTCTGCACAGGTTGACGCCACACACGCTCACGGATCCCATTCGTCTGCGCAAACTTCTCAAAGCCTGTGCCGACAATGGCTATGCATTGAGTAACGAGGAAATTGAGATAGGGGTCAGGTCGATCGCTGTTCCCCTGTACAACATGGGGGGCCTGGTTGTCGGCGCTCTGAGTCTTTCCAGTCGCGCCGATCGCATGACTGCCAGTGAGATGGCCGAGCAATTGCTGCCAGCCATGCTTCGTAGCCAAGCGTGGGTACGCTCAAGATTGTCCTAAATTTGCCGGTTTGTCCGGCGCCCTAGGCGGCGGTCATATTTTCCGAAGAATTGAAGCTCGCCAAATCCAGACCCCTTTAGGCATCCAGTACCAATGTCCCAGATCGGCAACGCGATACGCAGATCATCATCGACTTGTTAGCCGCACGCTCTTCTTTGGTCAAGATGCTGTCTCGGTGTTCCACTTCGCCCGACAAGACGCGTGTTTCGCAGGCGCCGCACACCCCCTCTCGACAGCTGGACTCAACCTTGCAGCCAGTCGTCTGCAATGCGTCAAGTAGAGTCATTTCTGACGGAACGTGAATTGTCTTGTTAGACCTTCGCAACTCAACCCAGTATCCTTCTTGGTCGACGGCCCGGCTCTTTGGCAAAGCAGCAGCGGCGAAACGTTCCATGTGAACATTTTTGTAGCCTAGCTGAACGCAGGCCTTTTCATAGGCTTCCAGCATCTGTCCTGGCCCGCAACTGTAAAAGTGAGTGTCAGGCGGAAAGTTGCTGAGCAATCGAGCAATGTGGGGCGGAGCGCCATTTTCGTCATCGAAATGGAAAAATGTAGTGACGGAATTCTTCTTGCTGCTAGCGACCAGTTCCGTGATTTCGGTCATAAATGCAGCATCCAGTCGACTACGCGCGCAGTAGATAAGATGGACTTGTCGCTTATGCGCCGAAAGGCGCTTAAGCATGGCAAAAAGGGGGGTGATGCCTATGCCTCCCGCAAGTAGAACACTCAGTCTTGCGTCTTCATGGATATGAAAGTGGTTCCGGGGCACACTTGTAGCAATGAATTGCCCAACTCGCAGCTGCTCATGTACATAGCGCGACCCACCACGGCTTGCTCGGTCTTTGAGGACAGCCACCACGTATCGATTGGACTCGCCAGGGTTGGTTAGGGAGTAGCTTCTTACAAGCCCGGTGTCCAGATGAAGATCAATGTGGGCCCCGGCCTCAACACTTGGAAAGACGACTTCTGGCGTGGCAGGGCGAAGCTCGACACTGACGATGTCGCGCGCTTCATATCGGATATTGAAGACAAGTGCTTGGAGAAGTTGTGAGGACATGACGAGTGCGCGCCACAAGGATGGGGCTGGCAAGGCCCCATCGAATTACATGATATGAAGGCCGCCATCAACCATCAGCGTAGTCCCGGTGATGAAAGACGCCTCGCCTGAAGCCAGCCAAAGGATGGGCCACGCAACCTCTTCCGGGTTAGCCCAACGGCCGATCAATGAAGTGTCCTTGCGCTCGGTCTTGAGTTGCTCCACCGACTTGCCAGTCTGTTGCGCACGCCCGACGTGAAAGTCGGTCAGTGTCGAACCCGGGCATACTGCATTGGCGCGGACACCATATTCCGCCTCCTCAAAGGCAAGCGTTCGGGTATAGGCCAGTTGCGCAGCCTTGGTTGCGTCGTACAGGGCCATGCCCTTGCGGCCGGTCACTGCATAACACGACGAGACATTGACTATGCTGCCTTCCCCCGACGCTCGCAGGTACGTCAGCGCGGCTTGGCAGTAGTTGGAGATGCCCACCAGATTGACGCCCACTATGGCCTGCCACTCGGCTGGCGTGACCGTCGCCGTGGCGCTGTAGTTGCGCATGGCGGCGTTGTTCACCAGAATGTCCAAACCGCCGAACTGCGCTACTGTTGACCGCACCGCAGCGAGTGCTGCCGCGGCATCAGAAACGTCCGCCGTTACGTTGGCCAGTCGCGCCTGTGGCACGGCCTGGCGGACAGCGTCGCAGGTGCGCTGCAATGCCTGGGCGTTGGCATCAACCAGCAGAACGGACGCGCCTTCCTGCGCAAAGCATTTGGCGGCAGCCGCGCCAATGCCGGAACCTCCGCCAGTGATCAGAGCGGTCTTGCCCATCAAGCGTGCTTGACGAATGCTCATTCTGCTTTTGTACCTGTGTCTTTGATGACCTTACCCCAACGTCCGATCTCGGTGCGGATCCAGTCGCTGAACTGCTTGGGGCTGGAGGCCACGATCTCGAATTCCATGTCGATCAACCGCTTTCTGATGTCAGGCTGGTTGAGGATCTTGACGATCTCGCGGTTGTAACGCTCGATGATGGGTGCTGGCGTGCCGCCCGGAGCCAGAAAGCCGATCCAGGAGGTGGCTTCGAAATCCTTGTAGCCCGACTCGGCAAGCGTTGGAATATCTGGTGTACTACCAAAGCGCCTACTGCCAGAGGTGGCCAGCAGGCGCAGACGCCCCTCCTTGACGAATTGCTGCACATTGCCCGGCACGAAAAAACCGGCCTGAATGTTGTCGGCAATCAGGTCCGTTACGGCCGGACCAGCTCCTCGATAAGGTATGTGCGTCATGTTGAAGCCCGCGGCCGACTTCAACATCTCCATCGTCAAGTGCGAGGCACTGCCCAGAGCAATCGAACCATAGGAGTACTTGCTCGGTGCAGCCTTGGCTTTAGCTACCAAGTCCTTCACACTGGTGATGCCGGCGGCCGGGTTGACCACCAAGTACTGTGGTGCTTTCACGGCTAGCGTGATGGGCGCCAAGTCCTTGAGAGGGTCATAGGGCATCTTCTCGAACAGCGTGACGTTGATCGCCAGCGGCCCGTTATAGCCCACCAGCAGGGTAAGGCCGTCCGGCGCGGACCTGGCGACCTCGTAGGCACCGATGTTGCCGCCCGCCCCGGGCTTGTTCTCCACTACCACTGGCTGGCCCAGCGCTTCCTGCAGCTTGGGGGCGACCAAGCGAGCCAGCACGTCGTTGGTGCTTCCGGTAATAGGAACAACGATGCGCACTGGTTTGCTGGGCACCCAGTCGCTGCCACCGCCTTGGGCCCATGCCGATGTGGACGCGCAGACGTAGAACACGGCTACGGCCGCGAAACGCTTGAGATTTTTCACTATGTCTCCTTTGTTATTGAGGCCTGGTCGGCATCAGAGGCTGAAAACTGGCTTGCTGATGCTGTCGGCGAGGTTCACCCGCGCCCACTCGACGGGGTCTTGCCCCTTAGGCAGCAATACGCCGGCCGGACGTACCCGCTGCTGGCTTGCGTCCAGCGCCGGCGGATTCTGGCCATCTTTCACGCCGAGCGCAGCTTCGTGGAGCATGCGCCGCGCCATGACGATCGCCTTGTCGGTCGGCAGCAGGTGCTCGGCAGCATGGTCCTGGATCGTCCCCATGCTTTCCTGCAACGAGTAGTCCTGCGCAGCAAAGCCGAAGATGCCGCTGTAGGAGCGCTTTTCCTTCTGGGCCGTGCGATCCATCATGTAGTCGTTGTCGCTGTTGGCTTTGGGGACGAAGCTGCCCGGCGCCTCGTACTCCACGTGGATGCCCTTGCCGGCTTCCATCGCCGTGCGCTCATCGGCTGACAGGGGCCGGCTGGGTTGCCAATTGATGCTCCAGGCCCAACAGCTGTGATCGTCGATCGGCACCCAGACATGCCCGCCCAACGCGTGCTCGCCAAAAGGGGCGATCAAGGTGAACCACGGGAACAGCCACTGGGTGACACGCCAGTAATACGAGTCGGGCTCGCCGTTGCGGCGGCCGAACAAGCTCAGACCGAAGGGGGTTTTTTCGATCTCGAACACCACATTGCCATCAGCCTTGATGTAGTCGAGCGCCTTGACGCCCTGGTGCATTGGGTCTGAATCCACTTCAAAGCTATGCACGTACGAGACGTGCGCGGTGTCGATGCCACCCTCCATGGCCTGTAGGTAGTTCGAATACTGCAGCCGCTTGGAGACGAACACATGGTCGGTCGGCAGCGTGCACCACTCAAGTTCCGGCGGCGCTGGCTGCTTGTCGGCCGGGCCCATATAAGTCCAAACGATGCCACCGCGCTCGATGCACGGATAGGCCTTGATGTGCATGCGCTCGCAGGCTTGCGGCGACGACGGCACGTCTACGCACTTGCCATCGCCGTCGAACTTGACGCCATGGTAGGCGCAGCGAATACCGTTTTCCTCATTGCGACCGAAGTACAGCGAAACGCCGCGATGTGAGCAGAACTCGTCGATCAGACGGGCCTTGCCATCGCTGTCGCGAAAAGCCAGCAGTTTCTCGCCCAGTAACTGGACTCGCACCTGCGGGCCGTCGGGCTCGGCAATCTCGTTCGATTGCAGCGCCGGGACCCAGTAGCGGCGCATCAGGTTACCCATGGGGGTGCCAGGACCGACACGGGTAAGCGTTTCAGACATTTCCTTGTTCATGAGTGCAGTCTCCTTCGGTTGTGAAAGCCAGCATTTCCGTAAAAAATGCCAATCCTTTGATGTCCATCAGATAAGAATGCAGTCCATTGTACGGACGGATTGAGCTTTGTCAAACGCTTTTTCAAGAAAACATCCAGCCCCGCCGTTGCCCGGTTCTGCCCGGGATACGATGCGGCCTCTGCCCGACATGCGAAGGAAACTGGATTGGCCCAGACTGAAAAGATGAGTGACAGCGTCCGTGCGGTGGACCGCGCGCTGGACATCCTTATGGCGTTCACCGCCACCGACTACGAACTGTCAGTTGCCGAACTGCTCAAGCGCGTCGATCTGAGTCGCCCCACGCTATATCGCTTGTTGCACACGCTGGAGCAGAGCGGCTTTGTGATATCGGTCGGAGAACCCCAAAAATTCCGACTGGGTCCGTCCGTAGCTCATTTGGCACACGTATGGGCGTCAAGTTTGGACATCAGCGCTCTGGCACAGCCCGTCTTGCGCCGAATTTGGGAGCAGTCTGGGGAGACGGTGGCCTTGTTCGTTCCGCAAGGGGCGTATCGTCTTTGTATTGCGGAATTGCCAAGCGCCCAACCCTTGAGCTTTAAACGAGGGGCAGGCTATCAAGAACGTATTTTGTTGGGGGCCAGTGGGCGAGCTATCCTGGCTTATGCGGTGAGTGATGCGGATGAGTTGAAGAGCTATGCAACCGATTCCACGATCGATCTGACGCGGTATCCCGCCGAACTTGCGCAAATTCGCAAACGCGGCTACGCCATCAGCAAGGATGAGTTAATTGAAGGTGCAGTTGCAGTGGCCGCACCATTTTTCAATGGAGCAGGCAGGGTGGCGGGGTCAATTGGCGTATTCGGCCCCAGTGCCAGGTTGCATGCTGCGCAGATCGAGGCCTATGGCTTGCTTCTGCTACAGGAGGCCAATGTTCTATCCAAGGCGTTGGGCCATGTCCCAACTCACAGTAGCTCCAAATAGGATATGCCAGCTAAGGGCGTAAGCACGTACTTGGATTTCGTGCGGCCTGTCTCAGGTTGGTGACTTCTCCCCCGAAGTCGCAAACCGCGAGATATAGCGCTTGCGCGCCGTGTGGCTTGGTAGCTTGAAATTTCGCTCCCGGCCGATAGCCGACAGTCGGTGCGCCCACTCAACTGCCCGCACTAGGCTGGTTGCAGCCACTTGGTTTCGGAGCGCCGATGACTGCTGCCGCCGGCACCAGTCATCGGCAAATATCAGCTTGGCCTGCCAGTTCTCGACTTAACCCGCCCGCCGCATTGAATCTGCGATTTCCCGGTGACCGCGCGAGTCCAGAGTGTCGGCTGCATTGAGCCGGTCGCGGACCTCCCGGTTCTGACTTAGCTTGGACTTCCCTACCATCGACGTAATGGCGACCTCGATCCCCACGATATTGCGCAACATGCTGTCGATGAAGTCTGGTGCAGAGTCTCCCATCTTCCACGGCTTGGACTCATTCGCCTCGTGCCGTTGCGTCAGACGCGCAACGATGCTCCGTACCGATTTTTCATCGTCCTGAACAGTCAACAGCCCATGTACATGGACTACTTGATAGTTCCACGTCGGGACCTGTCGATGCGCCTCATGCTTGCTCGGGTACCAGTTCGGTGACACATAGGCCTCTGCCCCACGGAACACGACCATGACCGGCGTTTCTGTTGGACAACGCTGCCACAGCGGGTTGGCTCGGGCCACATGCGCTCTAAGCACCCCCTGTGTGCCTTCCTCCGGATAAAAGAGAAAAGGAATGTGGTCGGCGTCAAGGCCCGCATCGCCGTGAGTGATTAGCATGCCAAGGGGATGCTCTCGGATAGCCCGGTGCAGTTCTTCAAGGCGGGATTCAGCAAAGTGTGCAGGGATGTACATCGTTTTGATCAGCCATCAGGAAATACATGGTCCAGATGGTTGCTCAAAACCGGCACAATTAAAAGATCCAGTTTTTTATAATTCATATGGACCAGTTTCAGGCTGCTTTTGATCGCCGCAGTGGAGCAAATGGGTCAGGAAGGCGGATCTACAAACTGCTTCGCACGCAGATCGTCGATGGTTCGCTACCCCCGGGATCCAAGGTGCCGTCAACTCGGGCATTGGCGGCCGAGCTGGCTGTTTCGCGTACCACCGTCACCTATGCGTATGAGCAACTGACGGCTGAAGGCTACCTGGAGACATCGCCCGGACGAGTTGCCCGAGTCGCCAGTTCGCCAAGTTTGTTCTTATCCACCCCTACGGCGGCATCCGAAGACGTTACCCCCTCTCCACCGTCCTTATCGGAGTTCGGTGATCGCGTTGTGGCGGCCGAGTTGCCACCTTTTCCCTCGGCTGAGCCTCCAGATTTCAATTTCCTGTATGGATCGGTGGCATCCCGCGATTTCCCAATCGCGGCTTGGCGCCGAGCCTATCTGTCAGAACTGCTGCGCATGCAGAAGAATCTGTATTACGTTCCACCTGAAGGCGATCCCAAGTTACGACACGCACTCCAGGGTTACCTGCGACGAGCCCGTGGACTCGCCTGTGATGCCGAACAAATCGTGATTGTTCATGGATCGCAGCAAGCCATCGATCTGTGCGCCCGTCTGTTATTGAACGCAGGCGATGCCTTTGTCTTTGAAGATCCTGGCTACCTTATGGCCAGGCGCTGCTTCGAAGCAACCGGTGCGCAACTTATTGCCACTCCCGTGGATGCACACGGACTGGATACGAGTCGGCTTCCTGAGGACGGACGCGCGCGCTTGGCCTATGTGACACCATCGCATCAATTTCCTCTGGGAGGGGTTCTGCCAATAGGACGTCGCCAAGAGCTTCTGCGCTGGGCACAACGCCATGACGCCTGGGTCATCGAGGATGACTACGATGGTGAGTTCCGGTATGGGCAACGGCCTATTGACGCCCTTCAATCCATCGACATAGATGGCCGCGTTATCTATGTAGGAACCTTCTCCAAAGCGCTTTCACCTCAAATCAGACTCGGATATCTGGTGCTGCCACACCGACTCGTGCATGCATTTCGACAGGCCAAACGACTGACGGACCGTCATGCGCCGCTGCTGGAGCAGAGAACACTTGCGTCGATGATCGAGAGCGGAACCTATGAGCGCCACGTAAGGCGTATGCGACGAGAGTACGAACGCCGGCGCTCAGCCCTGCTTGAGGCCGTCGCTGACTTCCTTCCCAGAGGCGCACAGGTTAGCGGCACCGCGGCGGGTCTGCATGTCGCGCTATGGCTGCCTCAATTTCACCCACAGGATGAAATTGCGCTTGTGGCAGCGGCTCGAAACAAGGACGTTGGCGTCTATCCCGTCACCCCATTGTTCGCAGATCCCGAAAGGCACCCCCATCCAAGACCAGCGGGCTTGCTTCTCGGTTACGCCAGCATGCTTCCTGAACAGATCCGTCAGGGTATCCGCGCACTGGCTCCGGTAATCAGGAGCATGAACTCAAAGTGATTGGTCTGCCAGATAGAACAAGGATCAAGAAATAGGAGGCTTTGATCGTTCGCTATAGCGGAGCAGTTGTATCAACACCGGAAGTGGCCTTGGAGTTTGCCCATTCGCTCTGAACGACAGAACGTCCGCGAGAGCCTAATGCTAGATTCCCTATGGATGACCGCAATGTGGCCGATAGCGCGCCTTCACGGAACGTAGTCACAGACTGCAAACGCTGGCGGATTCAACCGGTCGATGCAACACACTAACCACCGCATAGGCGGAAGGAGTGTTGCAAATGAAGCAGCGACCCAGGATCTACTACTCGGATAGCCAGAAAGCACTGATGTGGGAGCGCTGGAAGCAAGGCTGGACGCT